>CAJTRW010000004.1:0-42837 GCA_910578765.1 uncultured Christensenella sp. | reverse complement strand
GTATTGCAAAAAGCGCGTTTTTGTGATATAATAATTCAACAAACATCAAAAACCCCCGAAAAACCGTCAAAAAGCGGTGTTTTCGGGGGTTTTTTCTATTTCGTGTTACTAACCAGTTACTAATTCAAAGTAGCAGACATATTGTGTCACGCAGTTCCTGAATGGTTTTGTGCGTGTAAACCCTTTCACCGGTGTCCTTCGATTTGTGACCCATCAGAAGGTCAATGCACTTTTTGTTTCCGCCTGCGCTGTCAAGGCGTGACCGGAAGGTGTGACGGCATTCGTGGGGTGTGTGGGTCATTTCCAACTGCCCCATGATGTCTTTCCAAATCGAATAGTATGCCTGACTGCTGCAATGTTTGCCTTTCTTATTGCAGAACAGATATTCGTTGCCTTCGGCGTACCGTGCTTTGATAAAGGGCAGAATGCGTGGATGAATGGGAACAATTCGATTCTTTCCGCTGTCTGTTTTTGTTCCTGACATAATGGTCATATTTTCAAGGTTGACATCCGACAGTTTGACCGACAACAATTCACTGATGCGCCATCCCATATAAAGGAAGCACAAAACGCTGTCGCACCACGGTTGATTTTGAACTTCCCAAACACGCTGAATTTCTTCTTCGGTGAAGGGGACTTTGGATGTTTCGGGGATAGGGGGTGCGGTGGTCAGAATCGAATTGCACTTCACAATGATGTCAAGTTCCAGTGCAAATTTGTCAAGGTGTCCGAATAGGTTCTTGATTGCCCATTGGGTTGAATATCCACATCCGCAGTGGTCGATGCAGTCCTGCATCTGATACGCCTTTAATTCCTTATATTTTAATTGATAGACCGAAGTGCAGTGCTTCCAGGCGGATTTCAAGGAAGAAACAGAACCTTTCTTCATCTTGGGGAAGTCACGGTCTGACCACATGTGATAGACTTCCAAAACCGTGATTTTGTGCAGATCAATGTCATAGGGATTCCGATTAAATTCGGCAAGCAACATCAAGCCTTCTTCCCTGGTTGCAGTGTACCCGATTGATTGATAAATGGGATGACCCTTTTCGTTCCATCCAACTGTTTTTCTGACGGCGAACGGATGCCGTCTGTTTCCCGACAATTTGACAACTGTCCCATACCCATTGGGATTTTTCATATTAAACACCATCCTTTTGTGTTGATTTTTTGGTTGAATGGTGCTATAATAGAATAGACCATTCAAAGTTTGAAGTTGACCGCTTTTTAATTTTGATTTGGTTTTCAACCTTGAACCCTGGGAATTGCAGTTCCTGGGGTTCTCTTTTATTTGTCACTTGTCACAGATACTTTCTATATTCTTTTATTTTTGCGGTATATAGAAAATCATCTGTGATTTTTTTTTCTTAAAACCTATTTTTCAAGTAAAAAGGAATTTGTGACCTGTGACAGTGTGACACAATCATTCATCCCTTTTGTAATGTGCAAGTAGTTTTTCAATTTCAGATAGGGCAAGGATTCTTCCTTCATCATTTAATTGAACCAGGCAGACCAAAGCCTTTGTGACATCTTCACCGAACACATTCGAAATATCTGTTAGGCATTTTGTTTGGAAACCGATTGCTTCCGAATTATATTTGTGATCCCAACAGTCATACATTTCGCACATACCCAAAAGATAGACTGGGGATGTCCCCAAAACCTTTGAAAACTTGATCAGGGTGCTTTGGTCGATGCTATTGTCACCCCTTTCGATTTTGCTGATTGTTGATCGTGAATTCGCTGCCGTATAACCCATCCGTTTTGCCAGTTCTTCTTGTGACCAACCTTTCTTCATTCGAAGTTCTTTGATACGGCTTCCGACAAGTTTGTCAGCAGCGACAGCATCTGTATCCTTTTTAATTTTCATAAAAACAAACCTTCCTTGACTTAATTTTTGGCGAAAGAACAAGGATATTATATATCATTGTGGATTAAAAATCAAGTTTATAAGAAAAAACTTCGAAAAAATCATAAAATTTTTCTAAAAAACTGTTGACAAATAATCCACAAAGTATTATACTGACATTGTGGATTTGAAAATCCACACAAAAACAAACCACCCGAACGGTGAAAGGACTGGTGAAAGAATGAACAACATCACAAAAGGATTGCAGAAATTTGTCAGGGGCAAGGAAACCTATTATGCACTGGGTGAAAACCTTTACACTGAACAGGAACTTGTCAAAATGGACGAAGAAAGGCAGAAGAAGGACGAACAAAGGGGTTATTCCGACAGAATGGCGCACTGCTATGATAAATGGTACAGATACAACCGCAGTGACAATGGTGCAGCCTATGACCGTGGCGTTGTCCGTTGCGTAAACGAAAAGCACAACAAAAAATGGTTGGAAGAAGATGAAGGCTTCTACATCATTGAATGTGAAGATTGAAAGGTGGTGTGAAATGAAAAAGTTCAAAAATTTTGGTTACAAGCAGGAAACGGTTGAAGTCAGAGAAATCAGCATGGGAAATTTGGTTCACATCATTTGCCAGGCGTTGATTGCGAAAGACAAAAGGGACATGGAAATCAGAATCGTTGATTGTCATGCCGGTGAAGTTGATGTTTACATCGGAATGGAAGATTTGCTGATGCAAGACTTCATCATGGATTGGAAGGTCAACGCCTACAAAATTGAATGCTTGCATAACAACAAAACAGACAAAGACTTTTTGAAGGTTATCATTGCAGATAATGTTGAAGTGGGTGTGGAATGAAGAAGTATTTGATTGAAGGAAGATACACCGAAGGTCAGCATGAAGGACGCACCTTCTTGCTGACCAAAGGCGGATATGTTGTGAACGATGTGCGGACTTTGATGCCGTGGGATTTCTACGAAACGGAAAGGGCAGCAAAAATGGTCGCAACTAAAAAGACTAAACAGAATAAATTTGATTCTACATACAACCACTACATTGAACCGTGCGAATACACGGTGAAAGAAATCGAATTCAAAGGGGGTGACAGAAGTGAAGGTGTTTGATGTTCTTTCGACAATGAATTCCGATGCGCTGACAAGCATCGAATTCGAAAATTTTTCCGAACCGATTGTGTTCGATGAAGTTCGCAAAGTCAAACTGAACCCGAAGATTGATGGGTTGGAAGTCGAAAAAATCTATCCCGAATATTACAAGGGAATGAAACAGACCGGCATCACGGTCATTGTCAAAGCAGTCGCAGGTTGAAAACCAAATCGGAATGAGTGCTGCAACACGAATTCCAAAAATTAAAAGGACGGTATTTTATATGAAAGACTATTTTGTTGGAAGGGGATTTCTTCATCCCGAAAAATTGAAGATTGCGGAAAAGTACAGGGGCAAGCCTTTGGTTGATGCCGAAGGTGCAACCGAACATAAAGGTGTTTTGGAAATCCGCCTTTGCCCCTACATGTACTATTGCATGTTAAACGGTCAGATGGGGTGGGGAAGAATGAAACCCGAAGAACGCCCCATTCGGGAAGCCTGGGTGAAAGACGGCATTTTGAAGGACACAAGCGTTCCCAAATTCACAGCGAAGGGCAAGAAGTTTGTGGAATATGTTTTGAAATGGGCATATCCTGTGGACTACGCCGAAATGGTTCTGACGAAATAGGCGGTGACAACATGGTGAAGTTGCTGTCATTATTCAGCGGAATCGGGGCATTTGAAAAAGCCTTGCAGAACCTTGACATCCCTTTCGAACTGGTTGCCTATTGTGAAATAGACAAGTATGCAAGCAAGGCATATTCGGTTTTGCACAACGCACCCGAATCAATGAACTTGGGGGACATCACGAAGGTTGACGAAACCACCCTTCCGACAGACATTGATCTGATTACATACGGATTCCCTTGTCAGCCGTTTTCCACAGCAGGAAGGTAAGAAGGGTTCAACGATTCGAAGGGAAGGGGAAATCTGTTTTTCGATGCACTTCGCATCATCAAGCATTGCAAACCCAAAATTGCGATTGCAGAGAATGTGAAGAATCTGACCAGTGACAAGTTCAAGAAGGAATTCAGCACGGTTCTGAACGCACTGGATGAAGCAGGGTACAATTCAAGGTGGGCGTTGCTTGACGGAAGGGATTATGCGATGCCACAGCACCGTGAAAGGGTTCTGATCGTCAGCATTCGGAAGGACATTGACAATGACATCTTTGAATTCCCTGCGCCGGTTGAATTGAAGAAGTGCATGAATGACTACCTTGAAGAAACGGTTGATGAAAAGTATTTCGTTGACACGGAAAAGGCAAGGGCGTTGATTCCGAAGTTAAGGGAAAAACTGATTTCGAACACCATTCGGGGGGGGGTCGTGGAACGATAGACACCCAACACCAGTGGGACTTGGTGGTCGTTACCGTCAAGGGGTGATTGTCAGTCAGCAAGGAACAGAAGTCGAAAAATTGACGGACTGCGCCTGCACAATACTGGCAAGGGACTTCAAAGGATTCGGCAATCAAGGAATGAATGCGGCGGTGGAATATGAAATCAAGTGAAATATTGTGGGTCGGTAATGTCTGTCCGACAAAGACAAGGGACAATCCAAATCAAGGTCGGGTGTATGACCCGATGGGGGCGTGTCCTTCCCTGAACTGTAAGGGGGGGGTAATCGTGAACCGCACATGATTGTGAATGAAAGGGTGCGGAAGATGACACCCCTTGAATGCTTCCGCTTGATGGGATTTACAGACGAAGATTTCTTCAAAGTCCAAAAGGCATTGAATGAAACCTTCTACAAAGGAAGGGACAAAGCGAATTCGCAACTGTACAAAATAGCAGGTAATTCAATCATTGTTCCGATGCTCGAATATCTGTTCTGTCAGATGTTCGATGACCAAAACGAAATTTGGGTCTAAAAATAATCAGAAAAGGATGGTGAAAAACAAAATGACAAACACTTTGAAGTTGAAGGCAGCGATTGCCGAAAGTGGACTGAATCAAGAACAGATTGCCGAAATGCTCGGCGTTTCGCTTTGTACGCTCAACTATAAACTGAACGGCACTTCCGAATTCAAGGCAAGCGAAATCAAGAAGTTGGCAGAACTGCTTCATTTGGATGCAGACAAAGTGATGAAGATTTTTTTTGCCGACAATGTGGATTGAAAAATCCACAAAAGGACGGTGTTGAATGTTTGCGAAAAGAATGAAGCAAGCGATGATTGACCAGGGGGTTGCCCAGTCTGTCTTGTCGGACAGAACCGGCATCGGAAGGTCAAGCATCAGTCAGTATCTATCAGGTAAGAACAAGCCTGGGCAAAAACATCTGTCGGCAATAGCAACCGCTTTGAATGTGGCGGAAGCGTGGTTGACAGGGGAAATCGAAGAAGAAACGACAATCGGGAAATATTCGAATTTGCCGGTTGCGATTGCAGCGAAACTGATGAACAAAAGCAAGCAGTTTGTCAGGGTCGGACTGCAACAAGGGAAACTTCCCTTCGGGTATGCTGTGAAGGTGGGTGGAAACAAATTCACCTATTACATATCCCCGAAGAAGTTCACAGAATACACAGGAATTGCGGTGGGTTGAAATGGAAAAAGACATCATCTATAACGAAGATTGTTTGAAAGGAATGAAGGAACTTCCTGACCATTGCATTGACCTGATTGTCACCGATCCGCCGTATCTGATTTCAGCGACAAACGGCGGTGGCACAGTCAACAAAGTGAAGAAGTTGAACAAATCCTTGCAAGACCTGAAAACGGTGGACATCACCAAAGGCTATGACATTGAACTGTTCAATGCAGAATTCGTCAGAGTGATGAAGGAAATCAACATCTATCTTTGGTGCAATAAGGTTCAGATTCCTGATTATTTCAATTTTTATGTCAACAGACTTGGTTGCAAGTTCGACATCATCTGTTGGCACAAAACAAACGCTTTGCCCACATATTCCAACAAATATTTGTCGGACACGGAATATTGCTTGTATTTCCGAAAGGGCAAAGGGAAGTGTTTTCCGCAGACATACGAAGATGCGAAAACATTCTACATTGCGCCGATAAACCACGCAGACAAGAAACTGTTTGGACATCCGACAATCAAACCCCTTGACTTCACCGAAAAGGTTATTCGAAACAGTTCAAGGGAAGGTGAAATCATTCTTGACCCTTTCTTAGGAAGCGGAACGACAGCCGTTGCAGCAGTGAACACAAATCGTCACTATATCGGGTTTGAACTCGATCCTGGCTATTTCGATATTGCTTGCAGCAGACTTGACGAAGCAGAGAGAGAGAGAGAGAGAGAGAGAGAGAGAGAGAGAGAGAGAGAGAGAGAAACAAAAAATCATCATAATCGTGTTGCTGATAATGGCAACCGGAAGGAGTAAAAGAAGATGCAAAAATTATTCACGATTGACCGCATAGGCAACCACGGAAAGTTGTCGGTGGTCAGAACAGACAAGGGTGAATTGTTGCTTGAACACGCAGGCACTTTGTTCACCGAATTCGGGTTCGCTATGGAAACGGCAAACTGGTCGGAAGGCGAACAGAACTTCATCAAAGGCATCATCAAGTTTGCAAAGAAGTTCCACGAAAGCATTCCGCCGAAGTTGAAGAAGTGTCCCTTCTGCGGACAGACACCCACGCTTGACAAGAACGGCGATCAATTCATCGTTGAATGTGATTGCGGATGTGTGGTCGGTTCGTTTGATTCGAAATGGGATGCGGTTGCTTCGTGGAATATTCGAACCAACAAAAGGGGGTGACCACCGTGCAGTTATATAAGCACCAAACCGAAGCACTGGCGCAGACAGAGCGGTTCAACCGTGTCGGGTACTTCCTTGACATGGGACTGGGGAAAACCTTTGTCGGCGCAGAAAAGATGATGGATTTGGGAAAGCGTGTCAACCTTTTAGTTTGTCAGAAGTCGAAGATTGATGACTGGGTTGCCCATTTCAAAGACAACTACGGTTGCGCCGTGTTCGATTTGACGAACAAAACGGATTTGAACTACTTCATGGAATGCGCCGTTCCCAAAGACCCGAACGCAGGCACAGTTCCATTGAACCGCAGACCACGCATATTCGGAATCATCAACTATGAACTGATATTCCGCAGGGACGAATTGAAGAAACTTTGTGACTTCACCCTGATGCTTGATGAAAGTTCAATGATCACAAACCCGACAGCGAAAAGGACAAAATTTGTTCAGTCGCTTGAACCTGAAAATGTCATTCTTTTATCAGGTACACCGACAGGGGGCAAATATGAAAAATTGTGGTCGCAGTTGCGCTTGCTTGGTTGGAAAATCAGCGAAGATGCCTTCTTCAAAAACTATGTCGTGACCGAATGGATTGAAGATGATTCGGGATTCAAAATCAAAGTCATCCGTGGCTACAAGAATGTGGAACGCCTGAAAGATAAATTGCGACAGCACGGTTGCATCTTCATGAAAACGGAAGAAGTGTTCGATTTGCCTGAACAGATTGAAGTTCCGATTTGGGTTGAACCGACAAAGGACTTCAAGAAATTTATGAAGGACGATATGGTCATTCTGTCGGACGGCGTGGAACTTATCGGTGACACGAAACTGACCAAAAGACTGTATTCAAGGCAACTGTGTGGGCAGTACAACCCCGAAAAGATTGCAGCATTCAAAGACTTGCTGACTTCCACGGATGACCGCTTGATTGTGTTCTATAACTTCAACGAAGAACTGGGCAAGTTGATGGAAATTGCGGTTGAAATGGAAAGACCAGTGTCGATTGTAAACGGCAAAACCAAAGACCTTGAAGCCTATGAAACAAGGGACGATTCAATCACCTTCGTTCAATATCAGGCAGGGGCAATGGGACTGAACTTGCAGAAGGCAAACAAAGTTATCTACTTCACATTGCCCGAATGGTCGGACTTATACGAACAAAGCAAGAAGCGAATCCACCGCATCGGACAGAAAAACAACTGTATTTATTATCTGATGCTGTGCAAGCGCAGTGTGGAAGATGGACTGATTCTTCCGACACTGAAAATGCGAAAAGACCTGGACGATGATCTTTTCGAAAAATACGAAAATCAATTCAAAAAAAGGACGGTAAACAAAATGATTAAATGCACAAACGAATGCCCGAAGAAAGAATTCGGCGGTTGCTGTTTCGAATGCCCGAAGAAGGGCGAATGCGCTGATGCGTGTGACAGTGACCCCAAAGAATGCGGACAAGCAACCTTTGACGAAAGCGCAGGGTTGGTTGCATTCAAAGACAGTTCCGTTGCAGTCATTCAGCAGGTGTGTGACATCTGCACGGCAAAAAAGCAACTGGAAGAACAGGAAAAAGCCTTGAAAGACCAAATCAAACAGGCAATGGAAAAGTTCGGTGTGAAGAAGTTCGAATCCGAACAGTTGACCATCACCTATGTTGGCGAAACAACGGCAGTTTCGGTTGACACGACAAAGTTGAAAAAACTGCATCCCGACATTGCGGAAGAATGCAGCAAGACCAGTGTCAAATCCGCCTACATAAAAGTGGAAATTGCAAAGGGGGTGAAGTGATATATGAGTGTGCCGGTTCAAGTCACGCTGATTGTCTGCCTGACAGTCGTTGCGTTGGCTATCATTGCAAACTTATTCAAAAGGAAGTGACACCATGCCGAAAGAAAGATGGAAAGTTGTCGAAAGTCATCCGAACTACAAGGTCAGCAGTTTGGGCAGGGTGATGAACGACAAGACAGGGAAACTTCTGAACCCCTATGACGATGGGCAAGGTTATCTTCGGGTGAAGATAGACGGAAGGTGCGAAAGACTTCACATATTGGTCGCTACGGCATTTTGTCCGCACCCCGAAGGCAAGAACATTGTCAATCACAAAAGGGGCAAGAAACACGATTGCAGGGCTTCACAACTCGAATGGGTCACGCAGTCGGAAAACATCCAACACGCCTGGAATACAGGTTTGTGCGGAAGGGGGTTGAACCGAAATGGCAGCAGAAAAAAACTTTGAAAACAAGGTGAAAAGATACCTTGAATCCATCGGGGTTTATGACCTGGGAACAGGTGCTGACAAGATGAAAGTTCCGCCCTGTGGATATTACGAAAAGCGTTGGGGCGGTGGTTATTCGAAGGCAGGGTTGCCCGACATGCACATCGTTGTGAACGGTGTCAACCTTGATGTTGAACTGAAAGCATCCAACGGCAGACCGTCAGAACTGCAAAAACAGAAGATTGTGCAAATCAATCAGTCGGGAAGCATCGGCATCATCCTGTACCCCGAAGGGTTTGAACAGTTCAAAGAAATCATCAAGGGGGTGCAAAAATGCAATATTCCCATAGCAGGGTTGAATGCTTTGAAAAATGCAAATTCAAGTTCAAAATGCGTTATCTTGACGAAATTGACACGATAGCATCGACAGAGCCTGACAACCCACTGATTGTCGGAACGGCGTTGCACACAGGCATTGAAAAGGGTGTCAAAGAAGCAATCGAAGAATATTTCATGTCGTTCCCGATAATTGACGAAGGTCACATCAACGAAGCAATCAAATTGGAATACCTGATTCCGAAGGCGAAAAAACTTCTTCCGCCTGGGGAATACGAAGTGGAAATCCAGGACGATGATTTCATCGGTTTCATTGACCTTCTTGCGCCGGCAACCGTGTTTGAAAGGGGCGTTGAAGTTCCGAACATGTTTGACATCTATGACTTCAAGTATTCGAACAATGTACAGCATTACAAAGAATCGAAGCAGTTGCATTTGTACAAACATTTTTTCGAAAAGACACACCCTGGAAAGCACATCAGAAATCTGTTCTTCGTGTTTGTTCCGAAAGTAAATTCGAAGCAAAAGAAAACGGAAAGCCTGACCGAATTCCGCAGAAGAATTTTGGAAGAACTCGGTCAGAAAGAAATCAAAATCGTCAAGATAGACTACCAGTCGGAAAGGGTGACCGAATGGTTTCAGGAAATCAAGACGATCAACGAAACGAAGGCATTTGAAAAAAATCCTTCATACCTTTGCAGATACTGCGAATACCAAAATTTTTGTGAAAAAGGAGATTCATTTATGTTGTTACCCAAAAATGAAAGAAGAAACATCGAAAAGGTGGAAAAGCGTGTCATTTGGATTTATGGCGCACCTTTCAGCGGAAAGACCACCTTTGCAAACGCATTCCCCGATCCGCTTATGCTCAACACGGACGGAAACATCAAATTCGTTGATGCACCGTACATCCACATCAAGGACGAAGTGAAGGTCGAAGGCAGAATGACCAAACGCACCGCAGCGTGGGAAGCCTTCAAGGATGTCGTTGCCGAACTCGAAAAGAAAGGCAACACCTTCAAAACCATTGTCGTTGACTTGGTTGAAGATTTGTACGAATACTGCCGTGTGTACATGTGCGGTCAGATGGGAATCACCCACGAATCGGACGATTCCTTCAAGGCGTGGGATAAGGTCAGAACCGAATTCCTGAACACGCTGAAAAGGCTTGTTAATCTCGAATATGAAAACATCATCTTGATTTCGCACGAAGATACAAGCAAGGACATCACCAAAAAGGGCGGTGACAAAATCACGGCAATCAAGCCGAACTTGCAGGAAAAGGTCGCAAACAAAGTTGCCGGCATGGTGGACTTGGTTGCAAGAATCGTTGCAGACGGCAGTGTCCGCACCTTCTGTTTTAAGTCGAACGAAGTCATCTTCGGCGGTGGCAGATTAAAGGTCGATGCGAAAGACATTCCGCTTGATGTCAACGCACTTTTCAGAGTGTATGACGAAGCGAACAAGAACGCAGCAAAGAAGGCAACAAGAACGGCACAGGACAAGCCGAAAGCGGTTCAGACGGAAGAAGTTCAGGCGGTTCAGGCAACTGCGCCTGCGGAAGCGGAAAAGCCTTCTGACGGCGATTCTGCGCCCCAGGAAGTGCATTCGGAAACTGTAACGGAACAACCGACAAGAAGAACACGCAGAAGGGCAGAAACGCCCGACAGTGCAACGGAAGCGAAGGGCGCACCTGTTGAAGCGCAGGATGACAACACGCCCCCTTGGGACGATAAAAAGCCGGTTGGTGAAATCGCACCCCAGGAAGCAAGCAGCACCGAAGCAACGCCGATCAGAAGGGTCAGAAAATCCAGGTCGGCAGAGTAAACCACAAAACCAAAAATCAAAAAATAAAAATTTATTAAAGGATGGTAAAAATCATGGCAAACAACAGCAATAACATTTGGGACAAGTTCGACAAGACGATTGACACGAAGGGTCTTGCGGAAGATGTAAAGACGGCAGCCGAAAACGGCGGTTCTTATAAGGAAGTGCCTTTCGGGGACTACGAAGTTGCAATCGACAAATTGGAACTGACGGCATCCAAAGCAGGTGACCCGATGGTCAGCGTTTGGTTCAAGGTCGTTGACGGCGAATTCAAGGGAAGCAGGATTTTCATGAACCAGGTGGTCACGCAGGGTTTCCAAATCCACATCATCAACGAATTCCTTCGTTCGCTCGATTCGGGCATTGACATCGTTTTCGATACATACAAGCAGTACGGCAATTTGCTGATGGATGTTTTCGAAGCGGTCAACGGCAACCTGGAATTTGCGTTGAAGTACAGCGAAGGCAAGAACGGATTCGCAAAATACGAAATCACGGAAGTTTTCGAACTCGAAGATTAAACGGCGGAAAGGAAAAGGGGTGGGGTGTTCCATCTCACCCCCGAACCTTTTTGAAAGGAAGGTGAAACAATGCTTTTTTACGATTTCGAAGTGTTCAAATACGATTGGTTGGTTGTCGTTCTCGATATGCAGAACCGAAAAGAACATGTCATTGTGAATGATCCCGAAGGTTTGGAAGCGTTATACGAAGCGAACAAAAACGAAATTTGGGCAGGGTTCAACAATCGGCATTATGACCAGTACATCTTGAAAGGCATACTTTGCGGATTTGACCCGAAGAAAATCAACGATTTCATCATCAAGAAAGAACAACCAGGGTGGAAGTATTCTTCGATGCTCGGCAAAGTTCCCCTTCTGAACTACGATGTGATGTTGAACACCGACAGGGGTCTGAAATCTTTCGAAGGGTTTATGGGACACAGCATCAAGGAATCCGATGTTCCGTTTGAAATAGACAGAAAACTGACGGAAGCGGAAATTCAAGATGTCATTGACTACTGCCGAAATGATGTGCAGGAAACGATTGAAATTTTTCTGCAACGCATTGACGAATTCAACACAATGATGTATTTCATCAAGCATTTCAATTTGCCTATATCGTCAATCAGCAAAACCAAAGCGCAACTGGCAGCGGAAATTCTCGGCGGAAATCGTAAAGGGGAAACCTTCGATGACGAATTCGATTTTCCTTTGGTGGACTGCCTTGACATCAAAAAATACAAGCACATTGCGGACTGGTACAAGAATCCCGAAAATCACGACTACAAGAAAAAGCAGGATGAAGTGATTGTTGCCGGTGTTCCACACACCTTTTCGTGGGGCGGTGGTCACGGTGCAATTCCAAAATGCCATCGGAAGGGCGTGTTCTTGATTGTCGATGTCACTGCCTATTATCCCAGTCAACAGAAACAATTTCATTTCGGTTACAGGGTGATGGATAAACCTGAAAACTTCGAATTCATCCACGATAGCAACATCGAATTCAAACGGAAGGGTGACAAGAAGGCAAGGTTGCCATTCAAGATTATGGACAACGCCATTTCGGGACAGATGAAACAGAAAGGTTCTGCGTTGTATGACCCTATGTCGAACAATAGCATCTGCATCAACGGTCAGATGATGTTGCTTGACCTGGTTGAACACATCGAACCATACAGCGCAACAATTCGCCTGATACAGAACAACACGGACGGTCTGATCTACGAACTTTTGGACTATGAAAACGATTTCGATATTCTCGACAGCGTTGTGTCCGAATGGGAAAAGCGGACTGGAATGAAGATGGACTTCGACACATATTTCGGGGAAATCTTCCAAAAGGATGTGAACAACTATCTGATAGTTGACCGTGAAACTGGGGCGGTTAAAAGCAAAGGTGCGTATGTCAAAAAGTTGTCTGCGCTCGATTACGATTTGCCGATTGTCAACAAAGCACTGGTGGACTACATGATGAAAGGCGTTCCGGTTCAACAGACCATCGGACAGTGTGACGAATTGAAGGAATTTCAACTTGTCAGCAAAATTTCAAACAAATACAGGTGCATTCTGCACGGTGACAGAGAAATCAAGGAAAAGTGTGTTCGCATCTTCGCTTCGAAGAAGGCAACCGATCCTGGCGTGTTCAAAGTCAGCATTCGCAGGGGCAAACCTGAAAAAATCGCAAACAGTCCCGAACATTGCTTTTTCTTCAATGAAAGCGTGAATGGGGTTAAATGCCCCACAGACCTTGACAAACAGTGGTATGTGGATTTGGCAGAAAAAAGACTACAAGACTTTGGAGTGTAAAGGAAAATGGAAAAATTACGAATCGACTATGTAAACGAATCAGGGGGCGAATGCTTCATGGAATTGAACTGTGCATTTTTCTTCCCCTGCACCAAAAGGGATGCGAAGATTGTGTTTCCGTTGGCGGTTAAAAATTGCACTTCCGAAACTATTCACGAATTGAAAAAGCACTTTGTGGATGCAAAGGAATTGTGCGAAACAGCCTTGAAAACTTGTTCCAAAAAATATGCGGAATCTTCACAGAAAGCATCCGAAACCCTTGAACTTATTGCGACAGGGAAACACCCTTCGGGGGTTAGAGCAACGGCAGACGAACTTTCGGCAGCAAGGAATGACCTGTTGTGGCAAAAAGCGCAGAGCAGACAAAGCCTTGACGAAGTAAAGCGCAACCGCCGTTTGATTTCAAAGTACGCTGAAAATATTGAACTTTTAGAACAATACATGGCGAAAGTCGGGGTGTGACATGTTTTTCAAGGGATATGTGAAAACAAAAAACAAGAAGTGCGTGGAAACCTTCAAAGGGCGGACGGATTTCAAAACCTACGATGAAGTGAAAGATTTGGACGAATTCGCAGGCATTCTTGCATCGGATGCAATCTTGATTGATGTTGACGATATGGAACAATCAAACCTATTGCTTGACATCTGTGACGGTGAAAACATCCGCTGTAAAGTTCTTCAAAGCCGTTCGGGAATGCACTTTCTGTTCAAGAACAGCAAGGTTGACAAGTGCTACACCAAAACCAAACTGTCCTGCGGTCTGATTGCGGACATCAAATCGGGATTCAAAAACTGCTATGAAGTTTTGAAAATCGAAGGCAAGGAAAGGGTGGTGCTGTACGACATTTTGGACGATGAAGAATATCAGGAATTGCCGAAGTGGTTGTTTCCCATAAAGTGCAACACCGAATTCCTTGATATGAAAGCAGGCGAAGGGCGCAACCAGTCTTTGTTCAATTACATATTGACCTTGCAGGCGAACGATTACAGCGTGGAAGAAGCAAGGGAAACAATCAGGATTATCAACAAATACATTCTGAAAGACCCTTTGTCGGAAAGCGAATTGGATGTGATCTTGCGTGATAGCGCATTCCACAAACCGATTTTCTTCAAAGGACAAACCTTCCTTCACGACAAATTTGCAACTTATATCAAGAACAACAACCGCATCATCAAAATCAATGGGCAGTTGTATGTGTACAAAGACGGCATCTATGTCAGCGGACAGGACGAATTGGAAGCCATCATGATTCAGCACATTCCCAGTCTGTCAAGGGCAAAAAGGTCGGAAGTGTTGGCATATCTGCAAATTCTGATAATGGAAAACACAGAACCGGCGAAACCGAATTTGATTGCCTTCCGCAACGGCGTTTTCAATCTCGACACAGGGGAACTTCGTTCGTTTAGTCCCGAAATGGTTTTGACGAACCGCATTCCCTGGGACTTCAATGAAAGCGCATATTCGGAACTGGCAGACAACACGCTTGACAAGATTGCGTGTCACGACAAGCAAATCAGAACCATTCTGAATGAATGCATCGGGTCTTGCTTCTACCGTTCGAATACACTTGGCGGTGGCAAAGCCTTCATTCTGACAGGCGAAGGGGCGAACGGAAAATCCACCTTCTTGACTATGATTCAAAATGTCTTGGGTGAAGAAAACATTTCTTCCCTTGATTTGAAGGAATTGGATGCGAAGTTTCAAAACGCAGAATTGTTCGGAAAGTTGGCAAACATCGGTGACGATATTTCGGACGAATTCATTGTGAATGCATCGGTGTTCAAGAAACTGGTCACAGGCAACAGAATTCAGGTGCAACGCAAAGGGGAAAGACCGTTCGAATTCAACAACCACGCAAAAATGCTTTTTTCGGCAAACAACATCCCCAGGATAAAGGACAAAACAGGTGCGGTTCTTCGCAGATTGTTGATTGTTCCGTTCGATGCACGGTTTTCGGCGGATGATCCTGACTACGATTCTGCAATCACTTATAAATTGCAGGCGCAGGAAGTTATGGAATACCTGATTCAGTTGGGGTTGAAGTCTTTGAAAGAAGTCATCAAACGCCAGGCGTTCACCGAATCCGAAAAGGTCAAGGTCGAAGTTGCCGAATACGAAGAAATGAACAACCCTGTCAAGGCGTTTTTGAATCACTGTGAAGAAAACGGCATCCAAATTCTAAACGAAAGTGTGGGTGTGGTCTTTGAAAAATATTCTGCATTTTGCACGGTGAATGGCTATCAAGCGGTGTCGCAGATGGAATGTACGAAGCAGATCAAGCGTTTGCGTGGGTATGATACCGCACAAATAAGGGTTGGAAAAAACCGTCACAGGGTCTATGTAGAAGTGACAAAGGACGGTGAAGAATGACCAAATACAGCCTTTATTGCATCCGTGAATGTCCCATCGGGAAACCAAAATCGGACGAATTTTTGAAAGCGAACAATAGTGGGATTGATGCTGCCATCGACATGCAATTCTTTGTTGACAAGTGTGTCATGGCAGGATGCGCCCACGAAAAAGAACGCCAGGAATACGACAAGAAAGGCGGTGATGGATGAATGGGGAACGGAAACCGCAAAGCACAGTACAGGCGCAGAAAAGAACGCTTGAAAAACAGACCGCCGAAGCAAAAGGAAAAATTCCAGTTGATAGACGGCAACATGACTTTCTATCCAGTTGCGGAATGCAGACCACACAACGGATATTTGACGGAAGGTCTAATCGAAACCCACAGGTGCAGACAGCGAAAATGCCCAGGGTTGAAACCATTAAACAAGGACGGTGATGACAATGGATAGAGAAAAGGAAAATGCCCTTCGAATGCTTGAAGGATGCGTTTGCCGGTTGAGTGTGACGGACGAAATGGAAGAAGCCTATCGAATGTATTATTTCATGACGGTTTGGGCAACGCAGATTTTGAACCATACACTTCACCGCATAGAAGAACAGAACAAACAGAAAGAACAGGAAGAAGGGGGTGAAACGCATGTGCGAAGAACAAAACGGAAAAGACAGTGTTGACATAAGTCAGGAAGTTGACAACTTGTGGGGTACGATCAAAGAACCGATTGAAAAGATTGTGGAATTGGTCAAATACTTCGCAGAGCAGATCACAACGATGATTCAACCGCTTTTGGATTTGTGGTTGCCCATTATCGAAGTTGTGAAGGTGAAGCATCCGAAAATCTATCATTTGGCGGTTCACGGTAAAACGGAACGCATTCGGAAGAAAAACCAAAAGCGTTTATTCGAAATCATATTCGGGAAGAAAGGGGGTGGTCTATATGGCGAAAGACTGGTCGGGCAATCAAAATAGTATCTACAAGACATTGGGTGCATCGAACCACACCGAAGGGGAAAGGCAATCGGATGACTACTATGCAACCGAACCGAAGGCAGCGGAACTTCTGCTTGAACAGGAAGATTTCCACCATACGATTTGGGAATGCGCCTGCGGTGAAGGACATCTTGCGAAGGTGTTCGAAGCGCACGGTCACGATGTCATTGCAACCGATCTGATATATCGGGGGTATGGTGACCCTGAACCACTCGACTTCTTGAAAGATACCCTGGACGATTTCGAAGGGGACATCATCACAAATCCACCGTACAAATACGCACTTGAATTTGTGCAGAAGGCGTTGGAAAGCGTGAAGGACGGAAGAAAGGTTGCAATGTTCCTGAAACTGCAATTCCTGGAAGGGAAAGCAAGGAAAGAACTATTCCAAAAGACCCCCCCCCGAATCGTTTATGTTTCAAGTTCAAGACTGCTGTGCGCTATGAACGGCGAATTTGACAAAATCACTTCCAGTGCCGTTGCCTATGCCTGGTTTGTATGGGTGAAGGGGTTCACTGGGGAAACCACCGTGCGGTGGATAAATTAAAACAAGGAAGGTGCAAAAATATGAACATACCGCAAAGTGTGAAAATCGGTGGAAAGGTCTATCGGGTAGAAATCACCGACAAATTGACTTTGGGCAAAGCAAATGTCACCGCAGAAATAGACTACACGGAATTGGTCATCAGAGTTCATCCGAATGCCAGGGGCAAAATGGAAGCGGACTTTTGGCATGAACTGGTTCACGCTATTCTTGACCATCTCGGATATAGAAACCACAACGAAAAGAAGGTGGACGAAATGGCAAACGCCCTTTATATGGTTATCAGGGACAACCCGAAGATGTTCGGGAAGTCGGGGCAGTAGTTGCAGCAGTGGCAAAACGGCGTTTGTCACACTGTCACTTGTCACAGGTGTTCTTTTGCTTGAAAAATAGGTTTTTAAGAAGTCAATGAAAATATGTACTTTTTATATTTGCCTATTAAAAAGAGAATAAGAAAAGAAGGTGTGACAAGTGACAAGAGTGACAGAACACAAACAGAAAAGGAATACGAAACTATGACAGCGAAAGAATTTTTGAACCAGGCGCATTGCCTGAATAAATTGATACAAAGTCATCAAAGGGAACTTTCGGAACTTGAAGAAATGGGGGCGGTCATATCGTCATCGAATTTTTCAGGAATGCCGTCAGGCAGTAGAAGCACCGAAGCACCCTTTGTCCGTCAGGTCATGAAGAAAATTGACCTTGAAAATCAGATCAGACAGGAACTTGAAAATCTGATTGATTTGAAGAAACAAATTCACGATGCTATTGATGCAGTGCCTGATATGAACCAAAGGCTTGTTCTGCGTTATAGGTACATAGAATTTTTCCCCTGGGTGAAGATAATTGCCGAAATGCAGGATTCGTTCTATTCGGAACGGCAGATATACAGATTCCATTCGGAAGGTCTGAAAAACATTGTCGTTCCCGAAGGAAGGGTGAAAATTAAAGTCGGCAGCGCATGTCAGTAAATATATGTTATAATGGTATCGTCAAACAATGCGCTTGATTGAAAGAAATTTCAATCAGGCGTTTTTGTATGGCGCACAAACGGCAGACAGATTGTGTTTCCATTCTTCTTTGGCAATCTGTTCTGTCGTTTAGTCTTTGAAAAGGAAGGTGATGTCTTGTATGACAGACAAGCAACGCAAATTTGCGGACGAATATCTGATTGACTGCAATGCGACAAGGGCATACAAGGCAGCCTATCCGCACATAAAGAATGACAGGGTTGCGAAGGT
The DNA here is from genome assembly GCA_910578765.1 of uncultured Christensenella sp. Taxonomy (GTDB): domain Bacteria; phylum Bacillota; class Clostridia; order Christensenellales; family Borkfalkiaceae; genus Coproplasma. The sequence continues at coordinate 24,352 of CAJTRW010000004.1, read as the reverse complement.
CAATGGGTCAAGATTGCTGACAAATGCTAACCTTAAAGCCTATATTGACGAACGCCTTGACGAAATCAGTTCGGAAAAGATTGCCGATGCAGCAGAAGTGATGAAATACCTGACTTCTGTTCTGCGTGGGGAAAGCACCGCTGAAATAGTCGTGGTCGAAGGTGTGGGTGACGGAATGTCCGAAGCACGGTCAATGACTAAAAAGCCTGACGAAACGCAAAGGTTGAAGGCAGCGGAACTTTTGGGCAAGCGATATGGTCTTTTCAAAGATAATGTCAAACTGGAAGGCGCAGTTCCGGTGATCATAAAGGACGATATTCCTGAAACCGATGACTAACACGGCAAAGAAGTTCAACGAAGTTTCGATGCAGAAGATTGTCGGCAAAGGTTACAACCGATATTGGCATTTCAAAGGCAGATACCGTGTTGTGAAAGGCAGTCGTGCATCGAAGAAGTCAAAGACCACTGCGCTTTGGTACATCAAAAGCATAATGAAATACCCCGAAGCGAACCTTCTTGTCGTTCGAAAGGTATTCAGAACGCTGAAAGACAGTTGCTTCACAGAACTGAAATGGGCAATTCACCGCTTGGGCGTGGATGCACAGTGGGATGTGAAGGAATCACCCCTTGAAATGACATATCTGCCGACAGGTCAGAAAATCTTTTTCAGGGGACTGGATGACCCTTTGAAGGTCACATCAATCACGGTTGAAGTCGGTGTTCTTTGTTGGTTATGGGTCGAAGAAGCCTATGAAATCAGCAAGGAAGCCGATTTTGATATGCTTGACGAATCTATTCGTGGCGCAGTCCCCGAAGGACTATTCAAGCAAGCAACGCTGACATTCAACCCCTGGAATGAACATCACTGGTTGAAGAAACGCTTTTTCGACAGAGCAGACGAAGAAGTGTTGGCGTTGACAACAAACTATCAGTGCAACGAATTCCTTGACGATTCAGACCGCAGGATGTTCGAAGCAATGAAGAAGAACAATCCCCGAAGATACCGTGTCGCAGGACTTGGTGACTGGGGAATTGTCGAAGGTCTGATCTATGAGAATTGGAAGGAAGAAGTGTTTGACATCAATTCCAAACAGTTCAGAAAAGACCATCCAGGGTTGAAGTCGGGATTTGGTCTTGACTTCGGCTATACAAACGACCCTTCCGCTGCATTCATCGGATTCGTGGATTTGGAACACAACCAAATCTTCGTGTGGGATGAAATGTATGAAAAGGGTCTATCTAACAAACGGATTTTTGAAGTCCTGCAATCTATGGGATATGTCAAAGACCAGTTCACCGCCGACAGTGCAGAACCCAAATCAATAGACGAATTGAAGGGTTACGGTTTGAGAACCAAAGGGGCGGTCAAGGGCAAAGACAGCGTGATGAACGGCATTCAATGGATTCAGGACTTCGAAATCATAATTTATCCCAGGTGCGTGAACTTCATCACTGAAATTTCAAACTATACCTGGGCAACAGACAAGTTTGGAAACAAACTGAACATTCCGATTGACGATTTCAACCACTTGATGGATGCTATGCGTTACGGTTTGGAAAAACACATCAAGAAAAACGGTTGGATTTATTAAAAGGTAGGTGATTGAATGCTGACAGTCGAAGAAATCACAAAGTTCATCAGTGATGACGAAAGTGACCCCAAAAAGCAAAGAGCGAAAGAAGGTCTGCGCTATTACGAAGGGGAACACGACATCCGCAACTATAAACTGTATTATTATAACGCAGACGGCAAGATTGTCGAAGATAAGAGCCGAAGCAACATCAAGATCAGTCATCCGTTCTTCACGGAATTGGTTGACCAGTGCGTTCAATATATGTTGTCGGGTGATGATTCCTTCGTCAAATCCGACAATGCAGAACTGCAAGCCGAACTTGACCTGTATTTCGGGGATGAATTCAAATCGGAACTTGCAGACACGCTGACTGACACCTGTGCAGGTGGGTTTGGTTATATGTACGGATATATGAATTCCGACATGCGAACTTCCTTCACCTATGCAGAACAATCCGGTGTTGTCGAAGTCAGAGCGAAGGACACAGACGATCACACGGAATATGTTATCTATTGGTACATAGACCGCATTGAAAAGGGCAAGAAAAAGGTGAAGCGCATTCAGGTTTGGGATTCGAAACAAACCACCTATTTCTGCCAGGTTGACAACGGCAAAGTCGAAAAGGACACTTCTGTTGAACTCAATCCACGCCCCCATATCTTATATACGAAGAAGGACGGCACATATTATGACGGATTTGGTTTCATTCCATTTTTCAGATTGGATGCGAACAAGAAGCAGACCAGTCATCTGAAACCTGTGAAGGAAATCATTGATGATTATGACCTGATGTCCTGCGGACTGTCGAACAATATCCAGGATGTCAGCGAAGCGGTGTGGGTAGTCAAAGGCTTCCAGGGTGACAACCTTGAAGAAATGATTCAGAATGTCAAGACCAAAAAGCACATTGGTGTTGAACCTGACGGTGATGTTGACATCAAGACCATTTCCATTCCGTATGAAGCACGAAAAATCAAGATGGAAACGGACGAAAAGAACATTTATCGTTTCGGTATGGGTTTCAATTCGGCGCAGTTGGGTGACGGCAATGTTACAAATGTTGTCATCAAATCAAGGTATGCGCTTTTGGATTTGAAGTGCAACAAACTGGAATCACGCTTGAAAGCGTTCCTTCGGAAGTTGGTCAAGATTGCGTTGAATGAAATCAACAAAATCAAAGGCACTGACTATCAACCCAAAGATGTGTACTTCGAATTTAACCGTGAAGTTATGACGAACGCAACGGATAATGCAACGATTGAATTCACGAAGGCACAGGCAGATCAAGTTCGAATGACAACCCTTTTGAATGCAGCATCGCTTCTTGACAATGAAACCGTGCTGAAAGAAATTTGTGCGATTTTGGATGTGGACTTCGGAGAAGTCAAGGACAAAATTCCGAAGCAACCGGCAACAGACTTGAATGATGCAAGTGAAAAGTTGGCGAATGTCGTTCCGCAGGAAGGCGGTGACGATGGGGGCGGTGAAAGCGTATGAATTCAAGACAGAAAGAAGTGATTGCAGCATCCCTTGATGATGAAAAAGCCGTTCTTTCTGCGCTTGAAAAGAACTACACCACAGCACTTGCCGACATCAAACGGAACATCAAAGAACTGCAATCGAACCCTTTGACACAATCAAAGGCATATCAACTGGACTTCCAAAGACAGTTGGAAAAGCAGATTTCGGGCATCCTTGACAACCTATCGGGCAAAAACTTCGCATCCGTTGCCGATTATCTGAATACTTGCTATCAGACAGGGTTCATCGGTGCAATGTACGATATGCAAGGGCAGGGTGTTCCGCTGATTTTACCTATCAATCAAGAACAGGTGTTGAAAGCCGTTCAGAAAACTGGTGATGACATCAAACTGGTGAATAAAATCGGGGTTTCCACAAACGAACTGAAAACGCAGGTTCTTGAAGAATTGAAAAGGGGATTTGCCAGTGATCTGACATACACCGACATTGCACGGAACATCAGCAATCGGGGACAGGCGAACTTGGGGCGGTCAATGACCATTGCAAGGACGGAAGGACACCGTGTGCAGAGCGAAGCGAAGATGGATTCCTATCACGCAGCGAAAGCAAAGGGTGCTGATATAGTCAAACAGTGGGATGCAACGCTTGACGGCGCAACCAGGGACACGCACCGAATGCTTGATGGACAGGTCAGAGAACTGGACGAAGATTTCACGGTCTTGGGCGCATCCGCCCCCTATCCTGGGGGATTTGGTGACCCTGCGGAAGATTGCAACTGCCGTTGTTGTATGTTGCAAAGGGCAAGGTGGGCGGTCGAAGAAGAAACCACCTATGACAAGTGGAACAATGAAACAGGGGGCATCATTCAATGCACTGGATATGACGATTTCAAAGAAAAATACTTGAAAGCAGCGGAAGCATTGACAGAAAACGCCGAAAACGGTATAATGTCAGTTAAGGAATGCAAGGATTTCAGCAGTCTTTCTTCCTATATGATGGCACAGTACGGTGTTTCTGTTGATGAAAGTGTTCACCATCTTGATTTTTCTGCCGTTCAGCAATCCTTGATGGGTGTTGAAAGGGTTATGGGTGAATTTCCCCAGGCGCAGGATATGTTGAAAGAAATTTCGACAAGCAAATCGGGCGTTATGTCTGCAAGTTTCAATGGGAAAATAACATTCAATCCGAACTATTATCAGAACGGCGATCCACGGGTTGCAACGACAATGGTTCAAGGTATTACGACAGGATTTCACCCTGCGAACACCGGCGTTCTTGAAACAGGCAGTCACGAAATGGGACACTTACTTGAAAGGGCATTGATTCAAATGTCACATCCAGGCGAAGGTGCTGTGGAACAACTATTTCGGGCGCAGGCTTGGAACAAATGCACAGAAGCAACAAATATTATTTCAGAAGCCTGCAAATTGGCGAAAAAGACCGAAGAAGGCAAAGGTTTGGTCAATAGTCAGTTGAAAGCAATGGTTTCGGGATATGCAACAAAGAACAACAGCGAATGCCTTGCAGAATGCGTGGCAGACTATGTTGCAAATGGTGAAAACGCTTCCATTCTATCGAAAGAAGTTTGGAAAATCTTAAAAGGAAAACTTGGTTGATATGGAAAATTTCGAAGATGTGAAAAAATTTTTTGATTATTTGATTATAGACGATGACGGTTGGAAGGGTATCAAGGACGATGCACCTGAATCGGCAAAAAAAGCCTATGCCGAATATATCAAAAAAGAAGAAGCGAACACCAAAAAGGGCATCAAATCTTAACGCCCACAACAATTCAATGATTGAAGCATCCTGAAAAGGGTGCTTTTTTCATACACTTCTTCAAAAGTCAGAAGTAAAACAGAGCATTTCAAAACCCTGATGTAACAGGTAAAAATCATATTTGAAAAGGAAGGTACAAAAACATGACATTGCAGGAAATCTTGAAAAGTCAAGGACTGTCCGAAGAACAGATTCAGAAGATTGTCGGTGAAATGAAGCAGAACAAAATCTTCACCGCATCGGAAGAAAACCTGGATATTCGTTACGGCAAATTGAAAACCGATTTTGACAGTCTGACCAAACAGCACGGCGAATCCACCGCCTTGATCGAGCAGATGAAGAAGGACAACGCCGGCAACGAAGCATTGCAGGGGAAAATCACAGAGTATGAAACCAAAATGGCAACGATGGCTGCCGAATTGGAACAAACGAAGATCGATGCTGCATTGAAAGTTGCCCTTTTGGAAGCGAAGGCAGATGATGTCGATTATCTGACTTTCAAACTGAAAGAGAAAGGCGAACTGAAACTGGACGAAAACGGCAAAATCAAGGGCATTGATGACAGCATTGCTGCGTTGAAAACTCAATTTCCCAAACAGTTCATCACCGAACAGGGCAAGAAAGTTGACGAAAACAAATTGCCTGGAAGCGATGACGAACCGAACAACGAACCGCAATCCCTTGCGGATGCGCTCAAAGCAGCGTACGAAACCAAAAACTAAAAAATTTTTATTAAAAGGACGGTAAAAAATTATGCCTATTACTTTGGAAGAAATGAAAAAGGGTATGACCGACAAGGTCGCACAGCAGGTGGTTGACACCTTCATCAGAAAGTCGCAGTTGCTTGAACTGCTTCCTTTCGACAACGCCGTTTCCCCTTCGGGCGGAAGCACCTTGACCTATGCGTATATGCAGAAGAAGTTGCCTTCGACTACGGCGTTCAGAGCAATAAACAAGGAATACACGGCGAACGAAGCAACCGTGGAAAAGAAGTCGGCGGATTTGAAAATCTTCGGCGGTGCGTTCGAAATTGACCGTGTTATCAAAGAAGCGGAAGGTCTGTACAACAACATGCAGTTCCAAATCGAAGAAAAGGTCGATTCGGCAATCGGCACTTTCCACAACGCTATGATTAACGGTGACAGCGCATCGAATGCGGATTCCTTCGATGGTCTTGACAAGTTCCTTGTCGGACAGTCCACCGAATACGGCGTTGACAGCACCATCGACCTTTCCACGATGGCAAAGTTGAAGGACAACGCAGATGTGTTCTACGAAGCACTTTTGAACCTTATCAACAAGACCGGCGCAAGCGCACTTCTTGTCAACGAGAACATGAAAACCAAAATTCAGACCGTTGCAAGAATTCTTGGCTACAAAACCGAATCCGAAGAAGCGTTCGGCAGAGTGGTCACCACAATCGGTGAAGGCAAAGTCCGCTTGATTGACTTGGGCAATGTGTACGAAGTCAAGGACGGCGCAGCAACCGAAAGTGCAATCATCCCTGTCAGCGAAGAAGGCTTGACCGACATCTATGCGGTCAGATTCGGCGTGGATGACGGATTCTGCGGTGTAACGCTCACCGGCAACACGGCAATCAAGACCTTCTTGCCCGATTTCAACACGCCTGGCGCAGTGAAGAAGGGCGAAGTCGAAATGGTTGCTGCGGTTGTTCTCAAAAACACGAAGGCAGCAGGTGTTCTTCGTAACATCAAAATTCTTTAATAGGGAAGGTGAACGAATATGGCAAAACAGAATAACGGAACTAAAACCGCAAAGGTTTTCATTGTCGAATCCCCTGTAAAGAATTTCTGCGGAATTAACGCAGGCGGTGTTCATTTTGCATACGGCAAAGCCGAAGTCAACGAAGGTTGGGTTCTCAACTGGTATCGCAAACACGGCTACAAGGTAACGCCGAAAACGGACAAATCGGACAAAGGTGACGAAAACACCGAAACTTCCGACAACGGCGAAAACGAATAATCAAATAAACCTGCAACTGGGGATGTGCTGAAAGGTGCATCCCCTTATTTGTGGGGAAGGGGTGCAGTATGATTTTAACTGTTGAAGAAATCAAGGCAATGCCCGAATTCAAAGATATGTCCGAAACAACCATCAAAAGGAAACTGACGGCAATCGAAGAATTGATTCGAGCATATACCAACAACAATTTTCAGAGCAGGGCAAAGCGAATTCACGCACCTTCTTCCGAATCGAAACTTCAAGGGCGTTGCGAATATTTCAAAGAAGGGGACACGGTGCAGATCACCGAATCGAATGTGAACGATGGCTTGTATGTCATAACAACAATCGACAAGGCAAACGGCACAATCACCCTTGACGAAGAATTGTACGAAGTAGGACACAACCTGGTGACTAAAATCGAATATCCAACAGCGGTGGTTGAAGGAACAGTCAATCTGATGCTGTGGGATGTCGGAATGCGTGACAAGGTGGGAATCGCTTCGGAAACGCTGTCAAGGCATTCTGTGACATACTTTTCGCAGGATGCAGGAAATCAGTTGATGGGTTATCCGGTGACCCTTCTTGGCTTCCTGAAACCCTTCACGAAGGCACGGTTCTGATGAAGAAAATCGGCGGAAATACATTCGCATTGTTCCAAATAAAGGCGAAAGGCGAAAGAAATGCAATCGGTGAATGCGAACATTCTTGGGTGGATGCGCTGACCATCAAAGGTTGGCTTGACTTGTCAAACGGCGATTCAAAGCGGACGATTTACAGCGCAAAAATCCAGGAATCCACGCACATGTTTTTGTGTGATTATCAACCTTTAACCTTTACACCGAAGGCGGAAACACCGGACGAAAAAATCACGCTGACGGCAGAGAATGCAAGAATAATCATCGAAGGTCAGGTCTATGACATTATGCTGATTGATGACCCCATGAACATGCATCAGCATTTTGAAATTTATCTGAAATATACAGGCGGTCAAGGTGGCTGAAAACGAAGGCATTCAGTTCGAAGATAACCGTGCAAAAGTAACGGAAGCAATGGCGGAAAAGGCTATTGCTTTTTTATTTGAAGCGGTTGCAGAACTGCAATCACAGACCGCCAGGAACAGCAGAGTTGACACAGGGCAAACAAAGGGGTCTTGGGACACCCATGTTGACGAAGCAACCCTTGAAGCAATGGTCGGTTCGGCACTGGAAAACGCTATTTGGGAAGAATTCGGCACAGGCGAATATGCGCTGAATGGTGATGGTCGAAAAGGTGGTTGGGCATACACAGACCGAAACGGCGAAACACATTTCACGCACGGCAAGAAACCGAATCGTGCGTTGTGGAACGCCTTTCAAACCTTGAAACCGAAACTGATTAAAAGGGCAGAAGCGTTGATGAAGGAGTTGAACGGAAATGATTGAAGTGCTGAAAGTCTTAAATGACCACATGGTGAAGAAATTAAAACTGAACTATGAATTCGGTCAATACACAGAAACACCGCCCAAATACCCCTATTGGGTGGGTGATTACACAGAGCCTGAACCGCTTGAAGAAGATGGGTTGACAACGCCCACGGTCACGCTGACAGGATTTGCAAGGGGCAATTTCTTGGGATTGGAAGAAAGCAAGCAGAAAATCAAGGACTACTTCAAGGACGGTGTTTCGGTGATCACCGAAAGCGGTTCTGCGGTAGTCATTTATTATGCAGGCAGTCTGAACATCCCTTCGGACGAACAAGACCTGAAAAGGTCGCAAATCAATTTATCAATTAAAAAATGGAGTGTATAAAACCATGAACGAAGAATTCAGAACGCATGGCGTGACCGAAAACACGCCGAAAGAAATCCTGCTTGGCGCAGGTACTATTCACAAAGGTTTGAAGTTTGCCGATGGCAAATGGAACATCAAAGAATCTTTGTTTGGCGCAACAAGCGGTGGAAATAAACTTTCCATTGTTCCCGAAGTGTTGGATGTCGAAGTTGACGGCGCACTTGTCAAGACGAAGGGGTTGACCTTCAAACAGGGCGAAACGGCAACTTTGGAAACGAACCTTCTTGAACTTACGCCCGAACTCATCAAGACCCTTGTCATCGGTGAAGTCGTGGAAAATTCGGAAATCGAAGGCTACGATTTGATTGAATCCAGGGCGGACATCAAAGAAGGTGACTATCTTGAAAATATTGCCTTTGTCGGCAAGAAAACGGACGGAACGCCCATCATCGTCATCCTTGACAACGCCCTTTGTACTTCGGGATTCGAAGCAGAAGGCAAGAACAAAAACGCAGCGGTTATGAAGGCAACTTTCGAGTGCTACGCAGACCCGAACAAAGGCAATCTTGACAAATTGCCTTATCACATTTACTACCCCAAAAAGGCAGTAACGACAACCCCCGAAGAAGGGAACGAATAAAAGAAGGAAGGTATTTGAACAATGAACAACGAAATTGAAAAAATCGAAACGGCGGAAACCGCCGACAAAAAGGCATACGAATTCAGAAAGTTGGGTGCGCTTGACATTGCGCCTATGTGCAAAGTCATCAGCAAGATCGGCATCACGGAATTCAGCAAGTGTTTTGAAAGCGAAACTGTCTTGAACCTTATCAGAACGATGAAGGACAAAGGGGCAGCGCAGGTTCAGGACATTGCAGGCTTGCAGGTCGTTTTGGAAATTGTGAACATCATCGTTTCGCATATTCCCGAAGTCGAAAAGGACATCTTTGCCCTTCTTGCAAGTGTCAGCGGTTTAACCGTGGAAACCGTCAAAGGGTTTGACCTGGTGACTTTCACGGAAATGCTGATTGATTTCGTCAAGAAACCCGAATTCAAGGATTTTATTGGGGTTGTTTCAAAGTTGTTCAGATAGGTTTTTACAGGTTTATGGACTTGCTATTTCACAGATACGCAAGTCCATATTTCCTTATAGACCAAATGATTTCGGTTGACGGATTCAGCGGATTTGTGCAGGAACTTCATGACCGCACGGAAGAAGAAAAGTTGTGGGAATTCTTCCTGCACAAAGTCCGTGATAAATCGTTCGAAGAATTCAAAGGTGCTTTGAACAATCAACCGAAGGATTCTTTTGAATTCTCAAAGACCCAAATTGAAACAACGGTGAACAATTCCTTTGATATTATGCAGGGATTCATCCCTGATGACCTGTAAAGGGGGTGAACAGCGCAAATGGAACTTTTCAAACTATTCGGAAGCATAGCGGTTGACAATGCCGATGCAAACCAGGCTATTGACGAAACAGGCGAAAAGGCGGAATCTTTTTCAAGTAAATTGGGGAACGGTATCAAGACCGCAGCGAAGTGGGGGACTGCTATTGTTGCAGGTGCATCCACTGCGGTTGCAGGTCTTGCAAAGTTCGCACAATCTTCTGCTTCCACGGCGGACAACATCGACAAGATGTCCCAAAAAATCGGCATTTCCCGACAAGCCTATCAGGAATTGGATTTCATCTGTTCCCAAAGCGGAACTTCCGTTGATAGTCTGCAAATGGGTATGAAAAGCCTGGTTGCAGCAATGGACGGTGCAGTGTCGGGAACGGAATCGAACATCGAACAGTTTGAAAGACTGGGCGTGTCCGTGACTGATGCAAACGGCAACCTTCGTTCACAGGAAGAAGTGATGTGGGAAGTCATGAACGCTTTGCAGGCGATGGATAATCAGACCGAAAAAGCAAGGCTTGCCACAGAACTGTTCGGAAGGTCGGGTTCGGAATTGATGCCCCTTCTGAACGGTGCAACAGGTTCGATTGATGCAATGAAAGAGCAGGCAAACGAACTTGGTCTTGTACTGGGTGACGAACTCATTGACAACGGCGTTGTGCTGACAGACACCCTTGACCAAACGAAAAGGGCGTTTCAGTCCATCATCACGCAGTTGGGCGGTTCGTTGATGCCCATTCTGACAAAGGTTCTGACCTACATTCAAAAGGGGTTGCCTTCTATCACGGCGTTGGTTGATAAACTTGCGCCGGTGTTGGCGAAACTGTTTGATTCGTTGCTTCCGCCTTTGATGGAATTGGCAGAAGAAGTGTTCCCGATCTTGTTTGACTTGATTGAAATGCTTATTCCGCCAGTCGCAGAAATCGTCAGTTCGCTTTTGCCGGTGGTTACAAGCCTTCTGCAAGCGGTCATCAAACCGTTGACAAACTTGCTGAAAACGGTTCTTCCACCGCTCATCAAAATAATCCAGGCGGTGATTCCGCCCTTGGTGGAAATCATACAATCAATCCTGCCCATCATAACGCAGTTGATTGAAGCGTTGATTCCTATTATCGAAGAAATAATCGAATCAATTCTGCCGGTAGTCATCGAATTGGTCAATGCCCTTCTGCCGATAATAAAGCAGTACATTGACACGGTGCTTCCGATTGTCATTGGTTTGATAAATAAATTGATACCTATAATCAGACAAATAATCACTTCTGTTTTGCCTGTGGTCATCAACTTGATTCAAAAGTTGACACCCCTGCTTGCAAACATAATCAGTGCGGTTCTGCCTGCGATTATTCAGTTGATCAATGTGCTGACACCGTTGTTTGATTATATTATTCAAAATATATTGCCCATCATAATCAAGTTAATTGAAACGCTGATTCCGATTATAACGGACATCATCGTGAAGATTTTACCTGTTATCATTGAATTGGTCAGCACAATCATTCCGATTTTGATGAAAATAATCGAAGCGATTCTTCCAGTCATCATTCAGTTGCTTGACCTTATAGTTCCCATATTGGTGCAGGTGCTTGATGCAATCTTGCCGATTCTGATTTCATTGTTGGAACTTATTTCACCGCTTCTTGAAGCGTTGATTCCTATTCTGCAACCGATTTTGGAATTGTTGGCACTTTTGCTTGAACCGCTCATTCAGTTGCTTGACCTTATTCTTCCGCCCTTGATTGAAGTCATCAGGGTGGTTGCGAATGTTCTGACTGGGGTGTTGTCGGGTGCGTTCTCATTCGTCACCGACATAATCAATTCGGTCATCACCGGACCCCTGGGCGGTTTGTTGGAAATGTTGAAGAACATCATCACCTTTATCACTTCGGTGTTCAAAGGGGATTGGAATTCGGCGTGGAAGGCACTTGGAAACATTCCTGTCGGCATCATCAACGGTGTCATTTCGGGGTTTGAATCCTTGCTGAACTTCTTCATCAACGGTGTCAACAAAATCACCAAAGGTCTTTCATCCGTTTGGACTTGGATTGGCATTCCTGCAATTCCTGCAATTCCTACGGTCAGTTTCGGGCGCATTCCGCAACTTGCCGAAGGTGGTGTCTTGGAAAAAGGGCAGGTTGGCTTCCTTGAAGGTGACGGTGACGAAGCGGTTGTTCCGTTGGAAAAGAACACAGGATGGATTCAGAAGGTCGCAAACAAAATCTATGAATTCAATCTTGAAGCAACCCAAAACACAGCAGATGTCGCAGGTTGCACGGAAATGTTGGCTGATCGTATTACGGCAAGCATTGACAATCAAACCAGTGTGTTGTCGAATGTACTGAACACCATTCTTCAAGCAATCTACAAACTGGACGAAGGATTGGGTGATAAACTCTATGATGCGATGTCAGGTTTGCAGTTCCGCATCAACGAAAGGGAATTTGCCCGATTAGTAAAGGAAGTGTGATATGCTTGAAAAAATAAAATTCATAAACCACATGAACGAAGCGATGGACTGGGGAAGCAATGGAATATTTGTGAACCAAAATGACCTGCGAAATTATTCGTGGGACTACACGAAGGAAAACAACAAGATTTCGGCGTTTTCACAGTCTATCGTGAAAAAGTCCGTTCCCATCGTCATTGCCTGTCAATCGGAAGATGAAGGCGTTGCAATCAAAAATAAACTTTTCGAAATATGCGAAAAAGATGTTCTTGCAACGCAACACGGCAGACTGATTGTCGGGGACTACTATTTGAAGTGCTTCATCAGCGGTTCTTCCAAATCTGAATATCTGTATCACAAAGGATATTTGAAAGTCACGCTGACGATTGTCACAGACTATCCGCAGTGGATAAAGGAAAGCACGGTCACCTTCCGAACTGCCGAAGATTCGGTTGCACAGGAAGGGGCAAAACGCAACCTTGACTTCAATGTGGACTTCGCATACAACTACGCATCTGAACTGTACGGCAATACACTGAACAATGCAGGATTTGTTGGAACGAACTTCCGCTTGATTATTTATGGCGCATGTACGAACCCCACAATCTACATTGCCGGTCACCGCTATCAAGTGAACCGCATTGTCGAAACGAATGAATATCTGACCATTGACAGCGTTGAAAAGACAATCACGCTGACGAAACGAAACGGCGAAATTGTAAACTGTTTCAACTTCCGTGACAGGGATTCATATATCTTCGAAAAAATTCCTTCGGGAAGCAATGTGGTCAGTTGGAACGGTGACTTCGGTTTTGACATTATTCTAATTGAAGAAAGGAGTGAACCCAAATGGACTTGATCTATATGGACGAAAAGAAAAGGGACATCGGGGTCATGAAGAACTTCACGCTTGATTTGGCGTTCGGTGAAGATGAAAACAACTTTGAATTGTCAACCGTTATGGAAAACAATGTGTGCGAATCGGGGTTTTACATATACGCCGAAGGCACTGAATATGGCGGAATAATTGACCAAATCAAAGTCAACACCAGTTCAAATTCGTTGAAGTATATCGGCAGAACTTGGCACGGCATTCTTGGAAGCAAAATCATTCAACCCGATGAAGGGCAGGACTACTTGACATTGGCAGGGGATGCAAACCAGGTTCTTGCCGAATTAGTTCAGCGAATGGGTCTTGGTGACCTTTTTACAGTAAAAGACGAACCGTCAGGGTTGACGGTTCGAAATTATAAGATGGGCAGATATATTGACGGTTACAGGGGCGTGTGCAAAATGCTTCAATCGGTCAATGGAAAACTGAACATCACCTTCCGTGAAGGCTTTGCGACACTATCTGCAAAGCCGTTGACGGATTATTCAAAGAATGAAGAATTCGATTCTTCGCAGATCAGTTTCGAAATCAAAAAGACCTTCAAGCCGACAAATCATGTGATTTGTTTGGGTGCAGGTGACCTTGCAGAAAGAACCGTCATCCACCTTTACGCCGACAAAGACGGAAACATTTCGCACACACAAACATTTTTCGGAATGGACGAAGTTTGCGAAGTGTACGATTGCAGCAACGCAGAATCGGATGAAGAACTTGAAGAAGGCGGAAAGGAATTGATGCAGAAATCGTGGAATTCCGATTCTGTAAAAATTAAATTCACGAACACATCTTCGGTGTATGACATCGGGGATATTGTCGGAGCGAAAGAAAATGTCACAGGCATTTCAATCGTGCAAAAAATCATCAAGAAAATAGTCACCCTGAAAAACGAAAGGGCAACTATATCTTACAAGGTAGGTGAATAAAAATGGCAAATATGCATCTTGTCACAGGTTATGCAAACAAAGAACACATCAAATCCGCAGACCAGGGAAGTTTCAATGCAGCAATGCTTGGCGAAGGCGAATTTGTCCTTGAAAGGGGAAACAAGTTCGCATCCACAATCGTTTCGAACAATATCGTCAGAATCAAAGACGGTGACATTGTTATGCAGGGCAGACACATCCGATTGGATGATGATTCATACATTGACCTGGATTTCGAAAATGGTCAGCAGGGGTTCAAACGCAACGATTTGATTGTTGTCAGATACACGAAGGATTCCGCAACCGGCGTTGAAGAAACGAACCTGGTTGTCATCAAAGGAACGCCCACAACCGGCACGGCAAATGACCCCGAAATTACGAAGGGGGACATCATCAATGACCATGTGCTTATTAACGACATGCCCCTGTACCGTGTACCCTTCGATGGGTTGAACATTCAGGATTTGGTCTGCTTGTTTGAAGTCCTTCCGTCTTGGAAAACTTTGAAGGCACAGTCCATTGAAGAAACGCAGACGGCAATTCAGAAAGCAGCAGAGCAGAAACTTGACCAGTCAATCAATGTTATCGAACAACAGATGAACAAAGTGGTTGCAGAAGCGGAAGATGCCGTTGCAAGAGTTCCTGCGGTAAAACAGGGAACGACTGACCCAACAAAGACCACGGTCGGCATTCTTGGTCAAATTTACATCAACACGGCAAGCAAGAAAATTTTTCATTGCGTTGCCGTTGCATCGGGCAACTACACCTGGGTTGGTGATGTTTTGCCCGAACTGATTGTGACCACCAAAAAGGGCGTGACAGTCACCGTGACGAACGGTGTCATCACTTACAGCGCAACTTCGAACGGCAAGGCAACCTTCACCATTCCGAACTATGGCAAGTGGACGGTTTCCGCAACCATCAACGGCATGGTCATTTCGAAGGTTGTCGATGTCACGGAAGCAAAACAAATTCCTGTTCTGCTTGGCTATCAGACGATGACGGCAATCATCAACCTTTCAAACAGCAACCCTGCAACTTGCGTGACATACGCAGATGATGCGGTTGGAATGACGGCAGAACAGTGGGATGAATTCTTCGGTCACTATCCTGTGTTATTCAAGGACGGCAAGGAAGTCGGCAGATTAGACCGCAACAACTATTCGCTTTTCGAAGATGGCAGTCTTGCCGACATTGAATCGGGTGAAAGTGGCGATGTTATGATTGCATTCCCCCGAAGGGGTTTGAAACTTATGAAGTCGGGGACAACCACCGTGACCATTTCAATGACAAACGATCCCGACAACGCAGACTTCAAATATTACGCACATCAAAGGGGAAGTGTTCAGAAAAATATATTCTACATCGGCGCATATAAAGGCTACAAAGACGGAAGCAACAAACTTCGTTCGTTGTCAGGCAAAGCACCCACGGCAAGCATTACAATCGGAACTGCAAGAACCTATGCCCACAATAACGGCAGCGGTTATGAACAATCTGCGTTTTATCAGTTACTGTTCAGACAATGCGCCTATGTCATGAAGTTTGGTTCATTGGATTCACAGACGAAAGTCGGGAAGGGTGTTGTCAGTGCAAGTGCAAAGGTCAATACAGGCGGTGCGAATGCCTATGGAATGGATTCCGAAATCATCAAGGCAAGCAATCCTTCCTATATGACGGACGGAAAGCATCAAGTCAAGTGCTTGGGTGTTGAAGATTTTTGGGGCAATATTTGGGAATGGATTGATGGTTTGGTCACCGACACAAGCAGTCCCATCAACATTTTAACCAACACCGACAACTTCCAGGATAACGGCATGGGCGCAGGGTACATGACCACTTCTTCGGGTATAAGTGGAAACGGCGGTTATATGAAAGAACCGCAGGGCAACACGGAAGCAGGATTTGTGTTCAAAGCAAGCGGTGGATCGTCAACAACATATTTCAGCGATTATGCGTATTTGAGTGGCGGTTGTGTCGCTTTTTTCGGCGGTTTTTGGTCGTATGGCGTTAATGCCGGGGCTTTCTGTTTGAGTGTGAGTTATTCCGCTTCGTATTCGTATGGTTATGTTTCGGCGCGCTTGATGTATTTGTAACAAAGAACTGGGGTGTTGAACGATTGAAATATTATCAAGGAAAAAAGCACATCAAACAAATTCGATTATACGAATTTGAATGGCAGTTATGTCACTAATTTCGGCAGTAATTGGTCGAATAGCGATAATACCGGTACTTTCTATTTGAATGTGAATAATTCCACTTCGAATTCGAATGGTAATGTTTCGGCGCACTTAAAGTTTTCAAAAATTCATATCGTCTGCCATACCCCCGACTTACATCGGGGGTTTGACATATAGTCGGTGCGTTCACACCCTGCCACAGGGCAAAACATAAAAACTTCATCCTGTACTGGTAGCCTTCCGAATGTACTTCCGAAGGTCGAAGGTTTGGGGAAAGAAAACATCAACAAGGGGTGTTTCTATGAAAAGATATGGCAATATCTACGAACAGATTTTCACAATGGAAAATCTCAAACTGGCACACAAAAACGCCAGGAAAGACAAATCCTTCTACAAAGAAGTGAAAACGGTTGACAGCAATCCCGAATTCTATCTTGGGCAAATTCAAGAAATGCTGATGAATAAAACCTATACCGTCAGCAAATATTCGGTTTCCACAATCAACGACAAAGGCAAAGATCGTGAACTGATGAAACTGCCGTATTTTCCCGACAGAATTATTCAGTGGGCAATTCTGCTTCAAATCGAAAAGGTGTTCGTCAACACCCTTTGCGGTCACACCTGCGCTTCGTTAAAGGGCAGGGGCATCAAAAGGGCAATGAAACTGGTCGATGAATACATGACCGATATTCCAGGAACGGAATTCTGTTTGAAAATCGACATTCGGAAGTTTTATCCAAACATCAACCACGCAGTTCTGAAACAGTTGCTGCGGAAGAAATTCAAGGATGCGGATTTGCTTGAACTGCTTGACGGAATCATTGATTCCTATCCTGGGGAAAAGGGCGTTCCGATTGGTTCATACCTTTCACAATACTTGGCGAACTATTATCTTGCATATTTCGATCACTGGCTGAAAGAAGATATGCAAATCAAATATGTCGTTCGATATATGGATGACATCGTGATTTTCAGTTCGTCAAAAGCGTTCCTGCATGACCTTCGAAAGAAAATGGATGAATATTTGCGTTGTCGGCTTGACCTTCAAATCAAACCGAACTGGCAGGTGTTCCCTGTCGATGCAAGGGGCGTGGACTTCGTGGGATATAGGTTTTTCCACGGTTACAAACTTTTACGCAAAACCACCTGCAAGAAATTCAAAAAGAAAATGGTGCAAATCCAAAGGAAGCAGGCGGACGGCAACATGATCAACTATTCAGAATGGTGCAGTGCAAATTCCTATGATGGGTGGTTGAAATGGTGTGATTCATATCGGCTACGGGCGAAATACATCGAACCGATTCAACCTTCGTTGGATAGGTACTACAACGAAGTTATTAAATCAAAAAAGAACAGGAAGGTGACATCATGAAAGACATGGGGATCGTTCACGGAAGCGGTGAACAGGCAAAGGCAGTGATTGTCGGGTTTGATACGGTATATGTTCACACCGACATTCAGAAGGTCGAAACAGACCACAACGGCAAGGCGGTGGAAGATTTGTATTCTTATCACGAAGTGCAATACTCCAAAGACGAATACCTGGATTTGATGATGCAGGAAAACGCAGCCTTGAAAGACAGCATCACTGACACGCAAATTGCGTTGTGTGAAATCTATGAAGCAATGGGGGGTTAAAGCGATATGGCGAAGGTTTATGCAGACTTAATCCGCAAAGGCATCAAGACCATTGACGATGTGCCGGTCAAACTGAAAGAAGCCGTTCAAGCGTTGTTGGAAGGAAAGTGATTTGACCGCACGAACGCTTGACCTACGCACAGCAGGACAAGCGAAAGGGGGTGCGGTTGAACATTCACCCTTGCGATAATGAAAGCCGTCAGAAGGGCGTTTCTGCGCCTTAAAACGGCAATAATTAAAAGGAAGGTGAACGGCAAGCATGGCAACGGA
Organism: uncultured Christensenella sp.; assembly: GCA_910578765.1. GTDB lineage: Bacteria > Bacillota > Clostridia > Christensenellales > Borkfalkiaceae > Coproplasma. Next base: position 6,033 of record CAJTRW010000004.1, on the reverse strand, counting down.
AATTTGGGTGGCATTGATCACATTGGTTGGAACTCTCATCGGAACATTTTCGGGCATTGTGGTCGGGACAAAGTTGATCAATTATAGGATTGAACAACTTGAAAAGAAGGTTGACAAGCACAATCAGGTCATTGATCGTGTTTACAAACTGGAACAAAACGATGCGGTCTATACTGAAAAAATCAGGGTCGCAAATCACAGAATTGACGATTTGGAAAAACAAGTCACAACCAAATCGACAGTCAAAAAATCTTAAAAAGGACGGTATTCAAATATGAAGAAAATTGATTGGAAATCCAAACTTACAAGCAGAAAGTTTTGGGCAGCGATTGTTTCCGCTGCTGCTTCGATTGCAGTTGCATTCGGTGCAGGTGACGGAACTGTCGCACAAATCACGGCAATCATTATGGCAGGGGCAACGGTCATTGCATACATAATCGGGGAAGGTTTGGTCGATGCAAGTCGCAACAAGGCAAGCGCAGAAGAAACCACCGAAGGCGATGCAGAGCAGAAGGAAGGGGATGACGGCAAGACTACAAACGAAACATCCGACACGCCTTCCGAAGTAGCAATCGACACCCCTGAAAACAAACAAAATAGTGATTGATACTAACTTGATACTATTTTGTTACTAACGCAGGGTGTTTCAGCCTTTTCCACAGACTGAAATTCTTGAATTTTTAACCGAAAAATGTGCTTTTCACCCCCTTCAAGGCACTTGAACTTTGAACTAATCTGTGATATAATAATTCAGTATTAATTTACCGATTGAATTTCGGTCGTTCAGGAGCGTAAAATGTCACAGACAATTTTTGAAGGTACCAGGGAGCAGATGCAGGCTTTATCAGACTGTATAGCGGCTCACCGCGGACAGGCCGGTGCGCTTATGCCCGTTCTGCATGAGGCGCAGAACATTTACGGATATTTGCCTGCGGAAGTTCAGCAGACCATTGCGGAAGGATTAAACGTGCCGCTTGCCGAGGTTTACGGTGTTGCGACATTCTATTCGCAATTTTCTCTTTCCCCCAAGGGCAAGCATCAGATAAGCGTATGTCTGGGCACGGCGTGCTATGTAAAAGGGTCCGATAAAATTTTGGAAGCGGTTGAAAAGGAGCTTAGAATTTCCTGCGGGGATTGTACTCCCGACAAAAAGTTTTCCATAGAAAGCTGCCGCTGCGTCGGCGCATGCGGACTTGCGCCGGTTATGATAATAGACGGCGAAGTTTACGGTAAACTCAGCCCCGACGACGTTGCGGGCATTCTCGATAAATATATTAAGGACTGAACCGAGGTAATAATATGACTTGTGAAGAACTGAAAAAAATTGCCGCGGAAAAAGCGGATCTGATAAACGTGCGCAGGATAGTGCGCGAACAAGCCGAAAAGCTTGCGCCCGCAACGGGTTACAGAAAGCAAGTGCTTGTTTGCGGCGGGACAGGCTGTACTTCGTCACATTCCTTAAAGGTAATAGAGCAGCTTGAAAAAAGCTTAAAGGAATTGAATATCAACGACGTGCTTATCGTCAAGACGGGCTGTTTCGGTCTGTGCGCGCTGGGTCCTATAATGATTGTCTACCCCGAGGGGGCGTTCTATTCCCAGATGACGCCCGAACACGCCAAGACCGTCGCGGAAAGGCACCTTGTAAAGGGCGGGGAGATTGTAAAAGAGCTTTTATATGCCGACACCGTCCACAGCGACGGCAGCGTAATTCCGTTTGCCGAAATACCTTTTTATAAGCATCAGATGCGCATAGCGCTGAGAAACTGCGGCGTCATTGCCGCCGAAAGCATAGAGGAGGCTATCGCGGCTGGCGATTATTCCGCGCTTGCAAAGGTACTTACCGAAATGTCGCCCGACGACGTCATTGCGGAAATAAAGAATAGCGGTCTCAGGGGCAGGGGCGGCGCGGGCTTCCCGACGGGGCTTAAATGGCAGTTCACCAAGGAAGCCGCGGGAGAAAAAAAATACGTCTGCTGTAACGCGGACGAGGGCGACCCCGGCGCGTTCATGGACAGGTCCGTTCTCGAGGGCGACCCGCACACCGTGCTGGAAGCCATGACGATAGCCGGCTATACGGTCGGCGCGCAGGAGGGATATATTTACGTCCGCGCGGAGTATCCCATTGCCGTGGAAAGGCTTAATATCGCCATAGAGCAGGCGAGGAAGCTGGGACTTCTCGGTAAAAATATTTTAAACAGCGGATTCGGTTTCGATATTCATGTGCGGCTCGGCGCGGGCGCTTTCGTCTGCGGCGAGGAAACCGCGCTTATGGCAAGTATCGAGGGACGGCGCGGCGAACCCAGACCCAAGCCTCCCTTCCCCGCGCAGAGCGGTATATTCAAGTGCCCCACGGTTTTAAACAACGTGGAAACCTGGGCGAGCGTCGCACCTATTATTTTGAAAGGCTCCGCCTGGTTCTCGTCCATAGGAACGGAAAAGAGCAAGGGCACCAAGGTTTTCGCCGTGGGCGGAAAGATACATAACGTCGGGCTTGTGGAAGTACCCATGGGCACTACTCTCAGGACTATAGTCTACGATATAGGCGGCGGACTTCCCGGCGGCAAACGCTTCAAGGCCGCGCAGACGGGCGGACCTTCGGGCGGGTGTATTCCCGCAACGCATATCGACGTCGGCATGGATTTCGACAATCTGACGGCGATAGGCTCTATGATGGGTTCGGGCGGACTTATAGTAATGGACGAGGACACCTGCATGGTGGACATAGCCAAATTCTATCTTGAATTTACCGCCGACGAAAGCTGCGGCAAGTGCACCGCCTGCCGCATAGGTACGAAAAGGCTTTTGGACATACTTAAAAAGATAACTGAAGGCAAGGGAGAATCGGAAGATCTGGATAAAATTACAGAGCTTGCGGAACATATGAAATCTTCCTCCCTGTGCGCGTTGGGACAGTCCGCGCCCAATCCAATCCTTTCGACCATGAAGCATTTCGGCGACGAATATTTGAAGCATATTTACGCGAAAAAATGCCCCGCCGGCGTGTGCAAATCGCTTTTGAATTATTACATAGACCCCGACAAGTGCCGCGGCTGTACGCTGTGCAAACGCAACTGTCCCGCCAACGCTATTTCGGGTGTGGTAAAAAGCGCGCACTCGATAGACACGGCAAAATGCATAAAGTGCGGACAGTGCATAGAGCATTGCAAATTCGACGCGATAGAAAAGAGGTGAGGACGTACAGATGGTTAATTTAAAAATAAACGGCGTCGCGGTGAGCGTGCCGGAGGGTTCTACAATATTGCAGGCGGCAAAAGCCGCAAACGTAAGGATTCCCACGTTATGCTATCTTAAAGACGTGCAGTGCGTAGGCTCCTGCCGTATGTGTCTTGTTGAGGCAACCGGAGCGAGAGGACTTGTCACGGCGTGTACTTATCCCGTTTCCGAGGGGATGGAAGTGCGCACCAATACGCCCAGGGTCAGGAAGTCGCGCAAAACCACGGTAGAGCTTATACTTTCCACCCATAAGAAAAAATGTTTAAGCTGCGCGCGCAGTATGAACTGCGAGTTGCAGAAGCTTGCGCTGGAATACAATGCCGAGGAGGACAGATTCGGCACCGACCACGACCTGAAGCCCATTGACGATTTATCCGCGTCGGTTGTGAGGGATAATTCCAAATGCGTCATGTGTACGCGTTGCGTCGCCGCGTGCGAGAAGCAGACTATCAGCGCAATAGGTCCCAAAAACAGGGGTTACGCCAAAGTCATAGGCTCGCCTTTCGACGTTTCGCTGGCGTTTACGCCCTGCGTAAATTGCGGTCAGTGCGTTGTCGCCTGCCCCGTCGGCGCGCTGTATGAAAAGAGCGCCGTCGCGGACGTGTGGGGGGCTATAGTCAATCCCGAAAAGGAAGTCGTTTTCTTCACGGCGCCGTCCGTAAGGGCGACTTTGGGGGAGGCTTTCGGTCTGCCTGTCGGCACCAACGTGGAGGGCAAAATGGTTGCGGCTATAAAGCAGCTCGGCGACGTAAAGTGCTTCAATATGGACGTAACCGCGGATTTGACCATAATGGAAGAAGCGACCGAGCTTCTTACAAGGCTTGAAAAAGGCGGCGCAACGCCCATGTTTACAAGCTGCTGCCCGGGCTGGATAAAATTTGCCGAGCATTACTATCCGGAATTACTTCCCAATATATCCACCTGCAAATCCCCGCAGGAAATGTTTTCCGCATTGCTTAAAACGTATTATTGCGAAAAGAACGGCATAAATCCCGAAAATCTTTACGTGGTATCGGTTATCCCCTGCACGGCGAAAAAGTTCGAAGTTTCCCGCGACGAGCTCGGTCATTACACGGACGCGGCGCTTACCACGCGCGAGCTTGCTAAAATGATAAAGGAAGCGGGTATTGACTTTGTCAACATTGCGGACGCGCAGTTCGATACTCCTTTCGGCGAAGCCAGCGGGGCGGGCGCCATTTTCGGCGCGACGGGCGGCGTAATGGAAGCCGCTTTGAGAACTGCGGCATACAAGCTCGGCGGAAGCGGCGCCCCCTTGGAATATAATGAGGTCCGCGGCACGCAGGGAATAAAGGAAGCGGAGTACGTTGTCGGCAAAGCGACCGTCAAGGTTGCGGTGGCAAGCGGACTCGGCAACGCGCGCAGACTTATAGAAGATATAAAAAGCGGCGCAAAAAATTATACCTTTGTGGAAATTATGGCTTGTCCCGGCGGGTGCATAAACGGCGGCGGTCAGCCTTACGTGCATGACGAAATACGCAACAATATAGATTTGCAGGCTTTGCGCGCACAGGCTCTTTACGACAGCGACAGGGACAACTCCGTCCGCCGCTCGCATGAAAATCCCGTAATAGACGCGCTTTATAACGATTTTCTCGAAAAACCCAACTCCCACAAAGCGCACAAGCTTTTGCACACTACATATCATAAACGCGAAAAGTATTGATTAAACGCCGTTAACAAAGCGTTGACAGAAAATAATATTTTCGGTCAACGCTTTGTTTTTGTTGATATTATAAATTTTAAGCAGTATAATAAACATATCAAAGGAGGGGGTATGAATAAATCTTTCGTTAAAAACGTTATTGCGGTAATTTTAGGCATTGCGTTGCTTATTGCGGTTTACGAAGTTTTTTCAATGCTAATCGGCGCGTTTGTAGTGGACGACGCATTAAAATTTTCGACCGACGGCTCTATGAATAAGGTTATAGAGTTTACAAAATGGTCGTCTGTCGGTATCGGGCTTCTGCTTGTTCCGGCGTTGTTGGGAAGCGTTTTTGCATATTTCAGCAAAAAAAGAGCTTTAAAATTAGTTTCTGCGACAATATGGTTCGCCCTTGCGGTAACAAGCTTTACGCTGTTTTTTGTTTTAAGGGACATTGCCGTCGATTCAGGCAAAGCGGAAACATATGCGGTTGCTGTAGAATTTATGGACGGAATGATTACGTTATTTGTTATGACGGTACTGTTAGGCGTTTACTTTATTTTAGACGGAGTTTTCCTTTTCGGTAAAACAAAAGAGGTTGCGGCTTATGAAAAGGTTTAAATTTATTTTTGCGGCTCTTGTTTGTTTATTCTGCACCGTATTTGCTTTTTCCGGATGCAACAATAACGCCACTGCCGAATACGTAGAAAACAGCTTTGATTATTACTTATATACTTATTCTAAGGGGCAGCAGGATTTTTCATGTAATTTTACGGTAAAAGTAAATTGTAGCGGTAGATACAAAGCCGAATTCGAACTCTGCGGCACAAGCAACAGTGCAAATTCCGGTATATGGGTGTTAGAATTTGAGAAAGAGTTTACTGCCAAAAAACCGCAAGGCTACGTATATTATCACGATACGGTTTCGGCGGCGAGAGAAACCTTAAAAATTCAATTAGTTAAAGTAAAAATAACAAAAATAGGTGGATACAAAAGTATAGGCGATTATGAAGCTATAGCCATTGCTTTGGGAATAGCGTCCGCCGGTATGCTGGCAACTATAATAGCTTTGTTTGTCCTTGAAAAAAAAGGAAGTAGGAAGTAGAAAAGACAATTAATAACTGTAAAACGAGCCG
>CAJTRW010000003.1:76951-78511 GCA_910578765.1 uncultured Christensenella sp. | reverse complement strand
AATTACAGTAATAACTATGCAAGCCGAAATGTACAAATTTGACGACGGCTTGCGTGAGCTTTTTCCGAAATCCGTATAATACAATACGCCGAATACGGCCAACTGTGCGACTGCCAGTGCAAGTATTATGAAAGGATAAGCGTAGTCCACGCGTAATTCGTTTTTAAACATTAAGCATAAGGTGAATTCAAGTAAAAGAACGATAGAAATTATAAGCGAGCTTTTAAACAGCGAATTCCCGCGATTGTAGCCTTTTTTTCTTGTTCCTGTAACAACATAATCGGAAGAATTTACTCTCAGTCCGTCATTATCGGCTTTTGAATGAACATCCTCCAATTTAACGGTAGCGGCGGGGGTGGCTCTCTCTATCGGCTGCTCTTCGACGGGCATACTGTGCTTAATGGTTTTAACAAAGAGGTTATTTATTAAATTACGGTAATCTCTTTCTGTTTCAGGTTTATTATTATAAATAAGCTTTTCGGTATCTATTTCTTCTGCAACGGGAACAACGTCAACCTCGTGAACTTCCGGTTCCTTTATAGGCTGGGAAATAAGCTTTAAATAGTTTTCATGGACGATTCTGCGTTGCTCCTCGTTCATGGGCGTAGGATCGTCCTCGGCGGGATCTTCATACATCCTTACAATCTTATTTTCCTGAAAATCGGATTGAGCGTCGTCCGACTGTGCAACGTCTGAATTTTGAGGGGGGGTAACCTGCTTTGACTCGGTCGTTAAAGGCGCAGGTTCCTCAATTCGCTCTTCACGTACCGGTAGAACTTGTTGCGGTTGTTCGTAGCTTGTTTCCTGCTCGGTAAACGTTATTGTTTGCGGATTAACCTGAACGCGCCGCGTATCTTCGAAAGTTTCGTATTCGTCAGCCTCGTCGTCCTCATCGTCGTCATATCCGTTTTTGTTTAAAGGTACGCGTGAGGTCGATTTTTTCAATATTTTGAAATTGACATACGACGGAGCCGGTTGAGAAAAATCAAACGATTTATCGGAAATAAGACTGTCGATAACCGTTCTTGAGTATTCCCATTCGGACTGGTTCTTTTCTGAAATTTCGCGCCCGCTGTCGGTAAGAGTGTAATATTTTCTCCTGCCGCCGAGTGAAACTTCGTCAGTCTTCCAGTAAGCGTTAATATAGCCTTGGTTTTCAAGACGCTTTAATGCGCTGTACAGTGTGGGCTGTTTAAGAGAGTATTGTCCGTGGCTGCGTTTTTCGATTTCGTCGATAATTTCGTATCCGTATTTGTCGCGTTCGTAAAGGGTGCGCAGGATAATGGTATTAATATGCCCGCGTATAAGGTCTGCGCTTATAGCGTTTTTATTTTCATCGTTTTCGGTATGAGAATCGTTTGTTTTTTCAAACTCATCATTCATAAGTTTTATCCTCCGTAATGTCATTAACAATTATATCATTTATTGTCTACCGTGTCAATCTTTGAAAGGAAATAAATGGTACTATGCCACACATAATTGACAAAAAGCTTGTAATTATTGGACAAAATTCATTAAAAATGATAAAATTTTAAATAATAAAAGTTGCAGGAAAAATAT
>CAJTRW010000003.1:64000-76941 GCA_910578765.1 uncultured Christensenella sp. | reverse complement strand
ATGTACAAGTTTATTAAACATTTTGATATACGTTTTATCGACGTTGACGCCTACGATAATTTAAAATTATCGTCTCTTTTAAGCTTTTTGGAGGAAGCCGCCTGCGCTTCCGCAGACGGATTGGGCTTCGGGTATGAGGCACTTAAAGCTAAGGGCTTAGGGTTTATATTGTCCAATTGGTATGTTCGATTAAGTCGCCCCATTAAATACGGCGAAAGCGTAACAGTAAACACCTGGCCTCTTAAACCGCGATTTTTTATTTTTCCGAGAGATTTTGAAATTTTCGTCGGGGACGAAAAAATAGGTGTGGCTTCGTCGCGTTGGTGTCTTTTTAACTTAAATAATTACTCCGTAGTTTCTTCGTCGGAATATTTTAAGGACGGAGATTTCGATAACTACAATACCGAAAGAAGTGTTGATTTTTCCGATTGGAAAATACGCCCGGCTTTAGACGGTAAGTTAATATATTCCAAAATAATCCGCAATTCCGACTACGACCATTATTTTCATGTGCATAACACTCGGTACGCCGATTTTCTTATGGATGCTTTTTCCGTCGACGAGTTTGCGCAAAAAAGCATTGAGTCGGTGCAGATTAATTATTTGAGGCAATGTAAGGAGAATGATGTAATCGATTTTATTCGTAGCGAGAAAGACGGATATTTCATTGTCGAAGGAGTTTGCGATAGAGAGACGCGTATTCAGATGAGGCTTAAATTCAATGAAATTTGATGTGGAAATAAAGCGTAGCAGAAGGCGGTCTGTTGCAATTTCCGTATCGCATGACAATAAAATAACTGTCAGGTGCCCGTTAGGCTTTTCCGAGCGGCGGTGTTATGATTTTCTTAATGAAAAAAAAGATTGGATTGACAAAGTAATAAAGGCGCATGCCGCTGTTATCAATGAGAATTCCGACGTTCTCAATTACGAAAAAATATATGTTTTCGGGAAAAAAGTTCCGTTAATAATTTCAGATAAAAATAAAATTTCCGATTCGGCTGTTTATGTCAGAAATCGCAGTTGCGTAAAACGGACTTTTATAAAACATTTTGCGCCTCAATTTATTGAAAAAGCGGTCGTTATTTCGAAAAAAATCGGGCTTACCGCATCGGATTTTTCGATAAGAGCTTACAAGTCAAGATGGGGATGTTGCGACGCAAAAAAAAGAGTAGCTTTTAACTATTTGTTGTTTATGTTGCCGGAATATTTGCAGGAATACGTTATTGTGCACGAGCTTTGTCATACTGTTTATCTTAATCATTCAAAAAAATTTTGGTTGTTGGTGTCCGAATTTATACCGGATTATTTCGATTGCAGGAAACAACTCAAAAAATACGACTTTTTAACAAAACTTTATTAATGATTGACTGCGCAGTTAATTTACTTGACTTGTTTAATGCCGTTATTGTATAATTTATAAGATTATAAAATTAGACAAGAGACTGTAAAATATGAGTAAAATTTCGGACAAAAAAATTAAAAAAGTAGTTCTTGCTTATTCCGGCGGACTCGATACGTCGATAATTATTCCTTGGTTAAAGGAGAACTACGACAACTGCGAAGTAATAGCCGTTTCCGGCGATGTGGGACAAACTACCGAGCTTGAGGGACTGGAAGAAAAGGCAAAGAAAACAGGCGCTTCGAAACTGTACGTACTCGACCTTAGAAAGGAATTTATTGAAGATTACATATTCCCGACAATGAAGGCGGGTGCCGTATATGAAAATAAATATCTTTTGGGCACATCTTTCGCCCGTCCGGTAATTGCAAAGCGGATAGTCGAAATTGCAAAGAAAGAGGGCGCCGACGCCATTTGTCACGGTTGCACGGGTAAAGGAAACGATCAGGTAAGATTCGAGCTGTCTATTAAAGCTTTTGCGCCTGAAATGAAAATTATCGCGCCGTGGAGAATATGGGATATAAAAAGCCGCGACGAAGAAATAGATTACGCGGAGGCTCATAATATTCCCTTAAAGATAAGCAGGGAAACCAATTATTCAAAAGACAAAAACCTTTGGCATCTTTCGCACGAGGGGTTGGATTTGGAAGATCCCGCAAACGAGCCGGATTATGATAAAATCTGCGAATTAGGCGTATCGCCTTGGAAGGCTCCCGATAAATCCACGTATTTGACAATCCGTTTTGAAAAAGGCGTGCCTACCGCAATAGACGGAAAAAAACTCGACAGCATATCTTTGATGGACAAGCTTAATGAGATAGGCGGCAAAAACGGTGTCGGATTGGTAGACATGGTCGAAAACAGACTTGTCGGCATGAAAAGCAGGGGGGTCTACGAAACCCCCGGCGGCACTATTTTATATTTTGCTCACGATTTGTTGGAATCCATATGCCTGGATAAAGCAACTCAGCATTATAAGCAGCTAATAGGTATCAAGTACGGCGAAATTGTTTACGACGGACAATGGTTCACGCCTTTGCGTGAAGCGTTGGACGCTTTTGTGGAAAAAACGCAGGAAACCGTTACCGGCGACGTAAAACTGAAAATTTATAAGGGCAATATAATGAATGCGGGCATAACTTCGCCATACTCGCTGTATAGCGAAGATATCGCGACTTTCGGCGAGGACGATTGTTACGACCAGACCGACTCGGCAGGATTTATTAATCTTTTCGGTTTGCCGATAAAGGTTAAAGCGTTGCTCGACGCAAAAAAACTTAAATAATGTATAACGCATTTATCGACGGGAAAGAGGGCACGACGGGGCTTCAGATATTCGACCGTTTGAAAGTTCATAACAAGGTCAACGTTATGACTTTGCCGGAAGAAAAGCGAAAGGATATAAAAGAAAGGGCAAAATATCTTAATGAAGCCGACATGTGCTTTTTGTGCCTTCCCGACGACGCGGCAAGAGAAGCGGTTTCATTGATTACAAATCCAAATGTTAAAGTAATCGACGCGTCTACCGCCCACAGAACCAACCCCGATTGGGTATACGGTTTGCCGGAGATATCGGACGTCAGGAGAGAAGAAATCAGTAAAAGCCGTCGGGTTGCGAATCCCGGATGTCACGCTACGGGAGTTATAAGTATTGTCGCTCCATTAGTCAAAAGCGGAATTTTGTCGCCGGATTATCCTTTGACTGTTCATTCCGTTACGGGATATTCAGGCGCAGGCAAAAAGACTATTGCCGTCTATGAATCCGACAAAAGAGATAAGGCTTTGGATTCGCCGCGGCAATATGCATTGGGGCTGAATCATAAGCATTTGCCGGAAATAGTAAGAGAATGCGGATTAAAGAGTAATCCTATTTTCAATCCGATTATAAGCGATTTTTACAGCGGTATGTGTGTTTCGGTACCGGTATTTACAAGATTAATGAGCAAAAAGTACACTGTAAATGCACTAATCGAGTTTTATACAGAGTACTATGCCAAGCAGAATTTTATAAAAGTATCGAATATAACTGAAGTACCGCAATTGTTGGCGGCAAATGAATTGTCAGGAACGAATGACTTAAAAATATATATAAACGGTAATGACGAGCAAATTATTATCGCAGCCGTATTCGATAATTTAGGTAAGGGCGCTTCGGGCGCGGCCGTACAAAATATGAATATAATGTTCGGTTTCGACGAAACATTATCGCTAAAATAAAATATTTGAACAAAATGGTTATAAAAGAAATAGATAACGGCGTATGTGCGCCTAAAGGTTATAAGGCAGCCGGAATACACTGCGGAATAAGAAAGAACAAATTAAAGAAAGATTTTGCGCTTATTGTCAGTGAAACTCTTGCTTCGGCGGCAGGGGTTTACACAAGTAATCTTGTAAAAGGCGCTCCCGTTATAGTTACTAAAAGCAATTTGAAGGATGGTAAAGCGCAAGCCGTCGTTTGTAATAGCGGCAATGCCAATACATGCAATGCCGACGGTATAGAGATAGCCGAAAAAATGTGCGCGCTTGTTGAAAGCGTAAGCGGTATAAGCGCAAAAAACGTTGTAGTTGCTTCTACTGGTGTTATCGGTCAAAAGCTTGATTTGTCTCCGATGGCGGACAATATCAATAAGCTGTATGACGCTTTGGGGAATAACAGTGAGGACGCAAACGAAGCGATTATGACGACGGATACGGTAAAAAAATCTGTTGCGGTCGAGTTTGCGATAGACGGAAAAATATGCCGTATAGGCGCTATTGCAAAAGGTATAGGAATGGTTTGTCCGAATATGGCGACAAATCTCATATTTTTGACCAGTGACGTCGCGATAACTTCCAAGATGTTGAAAAAGGCACTTTCCGCAGACGTCGTAAATTCTTTCAATATGATAAGCGTTGACGGCGATCAGTCTACAAACGATACGTGTTGTATTTTGGCAAACGGTCTCGCCGGCAATAAAATTATAAAATCCGCTAATGCAGATTACGATTTGTTTACGGAAGCTTTGAGGTACTGTACCGTAAAGCTGTCTAAAATGATAGCGAAAGACGGCGAAGGCGCTACAAAACTTGTCGAATGTGCTGTGCATGGAGCAAAAAGCCCCAAGATGGCAAGAAACGTCGCAAAAACGGTCATAAAATCGTCTTTGGTAAAGGCGGCTATGTTCGGTTCAGACGCAAACTGGGGCAGGGTGCTGTGCGCCGTAGGCTACTCGGGGGAGAAAATCGACACAAACACAATAGACGTGGACTTTGTTTCCGCAGCGGGCAAGTTGACCGTTTGCAGAGACGGTTTCGGGGTGGAATTTTCGGAAGAATCTGCAAAAAAAGTTTTAACCGAAGACGAAATAGTAATAGATATAAATTTGAAAATCGGACAGCATAAGGCAACGGCATGGGGTTGCGACCTTACTTACGATTACGTTAAAATAAACGGAGATTACAGAACCTGATTTTATGAACAAAGTCGAGCAATCGGAGTTTTTAATAGAGGCGCTGCCTTATATTAAAAAATATTTCAATAAAATACTTGTCGTAAAATACGGCGGTAATGCGATGACAGAAGAAAATTTGAAGTCTTCCGTTATGCGCGACATTGTTGTTCTCAATTCTTTGGGAATCAAAGTCGTCCTTGTACACGGCGGCGGTCCCGAAATTTCACAGACTATAGAAAAATTCGGCAAAGAGAGTGTTTTTATAGACGGCTTGCGCTATACGGACGCCGAAACGGCGGAAATCGTAAGGATGGTTCTTGCCGGTAAAGTTAATAAATCTCTTGTGGAGCTTCTCGAGCGGGGCGGCGGCAAAGCGGTGGGACTTTGCGGTCACGACGGTCACTTGCTTAAATGTGAAAAGCAGGATGACAAGCTCGGTTTTGTCGGTAAAATTGTCGGGACGGATACCGCTATAATTACGGATCTTCTCGGACTCGGTTATATACCCGTAGTTTCTACGATCGGTTACGATGATGAAGGAAACGTTTACAATATCAATGCAGATACTGCGGCCGCAGCCTTATCCGGTGCGTTAAACGCAGAAGGTTTGATACTTATGTCGGATATAAAAGGTTTGCTTGAAAATAAGGACGATCCGGACAGTCTTATCAAGAAAGTTTATGTTTCGGACATTCCCGCTTATGTAAAGCAAGGTATAATTTCCGGTGGAATGATTCCTAAAATAGAGTGCTGTAAAGAAGCGATACGCCGTGGTGTTAAGAAAGTTTTCATAACCGACGGCAGGGTTCCTCATTCGATTTTAATAGAAATTTTGTCCGAAGAAGGCAGCGGAACAATGTTTTTATAGTTGACTGATTTATCTTTTAAATCAGTCTTTATTTTAATAAGGAGCAGAGTGTGAACGCAGAGGAAATAATCAGTGACGACAATTTATATTTAGCCAATACTTATGCAAGATTCGATATTGTAATCGATAGCGGTGACGGCGCGCTTTTATACGACTTGCATGGGAAAGAATATATTGACTGCGCTTCGGGCATCGGCGTCAACGTTTTCGGTGTTAACGATGAAGTTTGGAAAAACGCCGTAATTGGACAAATCAAAAAAGTTCAGCATATCAGCAACCTGTACTATGCGGAGCCTCAGGTTCGCTTAGCAAGGCTTTTGTGTGAAAAAACCGGCGCTAAAAAGATATTTTTCGGCAACAGCGGAGCCGAAGCTAACGAATGTGCGATAAAAACGGCGCGAAAATATTCTTTTTCTAAGTACGGCGACGGACGAAGCGAAATTATTACCCTGAAAAATTCTTTTCACGGCAGGACTTTGGCGACTTTGTCTGCAACGGGTCAAGAGCAGTTTCATAAATACTTTGCGCCGTTCGTGCAGGATTTCAGGTACGCCGCCCCGTCAATGCGCGGAATATCGGAGTGTTATACAGACAAAACATGCGCAGTGATGATTGAGGTAATTCAAGGGGAAAGCGGCGTCAACGTACTTGACGGGGATTTTTTGACGCGGCTTGAAAAATTCTGTAAGGAAAGAGATATTCTTTTAATAGTTGACGAGGTTCAGACTGGAAACGGAAGAACGGGATATATGTATTCCTATCAGGCGTTCGGCTTAAATCCCGACATTGTAACGACTGCAAAGGGGTTGGGCGGCGGCTTACCCATAGGCGCGTGTATGATGTTCGATAAATGCGAAAAGACTTTGTCTGCGGGGGATCACGGCTCTACTTTCGGCGGTAATCCGGTAGCGTGCGCAGGCGCATTAAGCATAATAGAGAGAATTGACAAATCCCTGCTTTTGGAAGTACAGGGTAAAGGCGCATATTTCAAGGAAAACGCGTCTAAAATCAGAAACGTCGAGAGAGTGGACGGCATGGGGCTTATGTTGGGTATAAAGACTGATAAGCCCGCGCGGGCGGTTGCGGAGAGTTGCCTTAAAAAAGGACTTATCGTTTTGACGGCTCATGATAAAATACGTTTACTTCCGCCGTTGAATATACGAAAGAACGAAATAGACGCTGCTCTTAAAATTTTAAACGAGGTAATATCACAATGAAACATCTTCTCAAATTGCAGGATTTAACGCGTGAAGAAATCCTTTCCGTCTTAAATCTGGCGGATCAACTGAAATTCGAACGCAATAACGGCATACATAAGGACTATCTTAAAGGGAAAAAATTGGGAATGATTTTCCAAAAGGCTTCCACGCGCACCCGCGTTTCCTTTGAAACAGGTATTTACGAGTTGGGCGGTTACGGTATGTTTTTATCGAGCTCAGATTTGCAGATAGGCAGGGGAGAACCCGTGCAGGATACCGCGCGCGTATTATCGAGATATCTTGACGGAATTATGATACGTACGTTCGCGCAGCAAGAAGTCGAAGATTTGGCTAAGTACGGTACTATTCCCGTAATTAACGGTTTAACGGATTATGCCCACCCCTGCCAGGTTCTTGCCGACCTTATGACTATAAGAGAGTATAAAGGCAGCTTTAAGGGTTTGAAAATGGCTTATTTCGGCGACGGAAACAATATGGCAAACAGTCTTATTGTCGGAGCCGTAAAACTCGGTATAGCGTGTGCCGTTGCCTGCCCTAAGGGCTACGAGCCCGATTCCGTGATAACGGCTTGGGCGGAAAGTAACGGCGAATTTCTTATGACCGAAAAAGTTGAAGAAGCGGTCAAGGATGCGGACATTGTTTATACGGACGTATGGGCTTCCATGGGAATGGAAAACGAAAAGAAGGAACGCGAAAAAATATTTAAAAATTATCAGGTCAATTCCGAAGTGCTTAAAAAGGCAAAGGAGGACGTAATGGTTCTGCATTGCCTGCCCGCACACAGGGGCGAAGAAATAACCGAGGAGGTTTTCGAAGCGCACGCGAAAGAAATATTCGACGAAGCGGAAAACAGACTTCATGCACAAAAAGCCGTTATGGTAAAACTTTTAAAATAATCTAAATTCAAAGGTCAAACACTATGAAAAACGACAAAGCCTATTTAACTTTGCAAAACGGTAAACAGTTCGTCGGCAGGCGATTCGGCGCGGACGGCGAAATATTCGGCGAGTTGGTTTTTACTACCGGCATGACCGGCTATATAGAAACTTTAACAGATCCGAGTTATTACGGGCAGATAGTAATACAAACTTTCCCTCTTATAGGTAATTACGGTGTAATTCCCCAAGACTGTGAAAGTAAGAAACCCTGGGTTTCGGCTTATGTGGTCAGGGAGAAATGTGATTATCCTTCAAATTTCCGTTGCGAAAAAACTCTTGACAGATATTTGGAAGAAAATAATATATCGGGTCTTTACGGAATAGACACGCGCGAGCTGACTAAAATCGTCCGTGAGGCAGGCGTAATGAACGCGGCGATAACGTCTAAGCCTTTAAAAGATTTTTCGGAATTGAGCGCATATAAAATCAAAAATGCGGTTGAAAGCGTGACGTGCGGTGATGTCGAGTATTTCGGCAATCCCGACGGTTATAAAACTGTCGTATGGGATTTCGGAGCCAAAGACAATATTGTAAGGGAATTGGTAAAGCGCGGTTGCTACTGCATCAAAGTGCCGTCGTTTTATACGGCTGAACAGATTTTGCAGCTTAATCCTCGGGGTTTAATGCTTACCAACGGACCCGGGGATCCCGCCGAAAACCGCGGGATAATAGAAAACCTGAAAAAACTTATCGGTAAACTTCCGATATTCGGTATATGCTTGGGTCATCAATTGTTTGCTTTGGCAATGGGCGGCAAGACTAAAAAAATGAAATACGGACACCGCGGCGCAAATCAACCGGTAAAAAATCTGGAAACGGGCAGAGTCTATATTTCCAGCCAAAATCACGGATACGAAGTCGTATCGTCAGCCTTGAAAGACGTCGGCGTTTTAAGCTATGTAAATGCCAACGACAACACGTGCGAGGGGTTCGATTATCCCGACTTAAACGCGTTTACGGTACAGTTTCATCCGGAAGCCTGCGGCGGACCGCATGACGCTTCGTTTTTGTTCGATAAGTTTATAGCAAACGTTAAGGAAGGTAAATACAATGCCTAAAAGAGAAGATATTAAAAAGGTACTTGTAATAGGTTCCGGTCCTATCGTGATAGGGCAGGCTGCGGAATTCGATTACGCCGGCGCGCAGGCTTGCAGGGTACTGAAAGATGCGGGAATAAACGTTGTTTTATGTAATTCCAATCCGGCAACTATAATGACGGATAAGGCGCTTGCCGACGAAATTTATCTTGAACCGTTGACGGTTGACACCTTAAAAAGAATTATCATAAAGGAACGTCCCGACAGTTTGCTCGCTTCGCTTGGCGGACAGACGGGTTTAACTTTGGGTTGTCAGTTAGCGAAAAGCGGTTTTCTCGACGAGCACGGTGTAAAGCTTATCGGCGTCAATCTCGATTCTATAGACCGAGCCGAGGACAGAGAGCTTTTCAAAGCGACAATGCAGAAGATAAATCAGCCTATTGTGCCGTCGGATATTGCTTATACCGTTGACGGGTGCGTGTTTATTGCTGAAAAGATAGGTTATCCTGTAATAGTGCGTCCGGCATACACGCTTGGCGGCGCGGGCGGCGGCGTTGCAAAAGACGAAAAAGAGCTTCGTTTAATTTCGCATAACGGTCTTATGTTGTCGCCTATAACACAGGTTCTGATAGAGAAATATATAGGCGGCTGGAAGGAGATTGAATTCGAAGTCCTGCGTGACGGAAAGGGCAACGTGCTTACCGTTTGTTCTATGGAAAATTTCGATCCCGTGGGTATTCATACAGGCGACTCGATAGTAATTGCGCCTGCGGTTACGCTTTCCGACAAAGAATACCAGATGCTTAGAACGGCTTCTTTGGATATTATTTCCGAACTGGGTATCGAGGGAGGGTGCAACTGTCAGTTCGCGCTCAATCCCGACTCGTTCGAGTATTCGGTTATAGAAGTAAATCCGAGGGTTTCACGTTCGTCGGCGCTTGCCTCCAAAGCGACGGGATACCCGATTGCCAAGGTTGCCACGAAAATTGCGCTCGGCTATACATTGGACGAGATTAAAAACGACGTTACGGGTAAAACTTTTGCTTGTTTCGAGCCGACTTTGGATTATGTCGTAGTCAAGCTTCCCAAATGGCCGTTTGACAAATTTCTGTACGCAAAACGTAATTTGGGTACGAGAATGAAAGCAACCGGCGAGGTAATGGCAATCGGTTCAAGCTTCGAAATGGCTATAATGAAGGCTGTAAGGGGCGCGGAAATTTCTGTTGCCACTTTAAATTTGCCCAAGTTAGAGGTGCTTTCGGACGGGGAAATATTTGACAGATTATCAGATTTGACGGACGAAAGGCTGTTTGTTGTGTATCAGGCAATTAAACGCGGTATTTCAATAGACAAGATTTATTCTATAACCAAAATCGATGAATGGTTTTTAAACAAATTAAAAAATCTTGCTGATTACGAAAACGAAATTAAAGGCGTTTGCATTTCCAAAGAACAGTACTTGCATGGTAAACGCCTTGGCTATCCGGATAAGGAAATCGAAAAAATATCGGGCAATTGCTTACCGTGTCACAAAAACTCCGTATTTAAGATGGTTGATACATGCGGAGCGGAGTTTTCCGCACAGACGCCGTATTTCTATTCGACGTACGATGAAAAGGAACATGACGAAGCGAAGCCGTATGTTAAAAACAGCACAAAAAAGCGCGTCGTCGTAATTGGCTCGGGTCCTATAAGAATAGGACAGGGTATAGAATTCGATTATTCTTCGGTGCACTGCGTTTGGGCTTTGAAAAGACTCGGGTACGAAGTAATTATAATAAATAATAACCCCGAAACGGTATCGACGGATTTTGATACCGCAGACAGACTTTATTTCGAATCGCTTACGCCGGAAGACGTTCAGAACGTTATCGACATTGAAAAGCCTTACGGTGTGGTAATTACGTTCGGCGGACAGACTGCAATAAAGTTATGCAGCTATCTTGACAAAAAGGGAATAAAAATTCTCGGAACGCCTGCCGACAGTGTTGACCTTGCCGAAGACAGGGAGCGTTTTGACGAGCTTTTGGAGCAGTTCGGTATTGCGCGCCCCAAAGGTCTTACCGTTATGAGCAAGGAAGAAGCGGTAAACGCGGCGGAAAGCCTCGGTTACCCTGTATTGCTTAGACCTTCATACGTAATCGGCGGTCAGAATATGACAATAGCCTTTACTCAAAACGATATCGAAAGGTATATGGACGTTATACTCGCCCAGAATATAGAAAACCCTGTGTTGTGCGATAAATATCTTATGGGTACGGAACTGGAAGTGGACGCAATTTCGGACGGGGTTGACGTTTTGATTCCCGGTATCATGCAACATATAGAGCGGGCGGGCGTGCATAGCGGCGACTCTATTGCCGTGTATCCGCCGTATAATTTAAGCGACGCAATGCTGAGCAAAGTGGTAGATATATCCACAAAGCTGGCGGTTTCGCTTAAAACAAAAGGTTTGATAAATATTCAGTATCTTATTTATCAGAACGAGCTTTACGTCATTGAAGTAAATCCGCGTGCGTCGAGGACGATTCCTTATATTTCCAAGGTTACGGGAGTGCCTATGGTTGATCTCGCCACGCGCATACTCGTCGGGGCAAAGCTTAAAAATTTGGGTTACGGAACGGGATTATATCCCAATTCTCCTTATGTCGCTGTAAAAGTACCTGTATTTTCGTTTGAAAAGCTTAACGATGTGAATTCGCAGTTGGGTCCCGAAATGAAATCTACCGGAGAGGTGTTGGGAATAGGAAAAACCGTGGAAGAAGCGCTGTTTAAAGGGTTGGTATCCGCCGGCTTTAACATGAAGCACCCCACAAAGCAAACGCCTTCGGGAATTTATTTCACGATTAATGACCAGGATAAACCCGAAATAATCAATATAGTCAAAAAATTTGCTGATTTGGGTTTGACTCTGTATGCGACGAAGGGCACCTGCAAAGTTATTAAAAGTCTTGGTCTGGACTGCTTCGAGGTCGCGCGCCTTTCGTCAAACGACGAAATATTTAAGCTTATGGACGAAGGTAAAATCGATTATGTTGTCTATACCGGCAAAACCGACGTTGAATCTATTACCAACTATATGAGTTTGCATCACCATGCGATTTTGCTCGGAATAACCGTTTTGACTTCGCTCGATACTACTAATGCGCTTGCGGACGTTATAGCCGGAAGATATAACCAGTTTAATACCGAACTTGTGGATATTAATAATTTGAGAAAGGAAAAGTTAAAACTCGAATTCGTAAAAATGCACAGTTGCGGTAACGATTATATTTTCTTTAACAACATGGACAACGGAATAACCTGTCCGGAATCGCTTGCTATCAATTTTTCAGACAGACATTATGCAATTGGCGCCGACGGTATAGTAATGATCGAAAAATCCGACATTGCCGATGCGAAAATGAGGGTTTTCAACAGTGACGGCAGTAGCGGCGGCATGGCGGCTAATCCGTTACGATGCGTTGCAAAGTATTTGTTCGATAACGGATTTGTTTCCGGAGAAAATTTGTCGGTCGAATCTTGCGGCGTTGTTAAAAATTTGACCGTCAATTCGTTTAACGGGAAAGCAAGCTCCGTGTCGGTGAACCTCGGTAAGCCGGTTATCGGGCATACGGAAACGGGTAACGGCAACGAGGCTGAAAAATTTGAGTTTAACGGTAAAATTTACGACGTTTACCGCGTCAACGTCGGTATATCTCACTGCATAGCAAAATGCGATAATGTAGACGAGCTTGACTTGGATGCATTCGGTCAGGCGCTAATGGAATCCGCATTATCCGATAAATGCGATTATGTAAGTTGCGTGCGTGTGGTAAACGGAGTCACGCTTAAAATGCGCGTATGGGAAAAGAACAACGGAGAAACATGGTCTTGCGGGACGGCGGCGGCAGCGGCGGCTTCTTCTTTTTCGCGCTGAGAGCGTGGCACGAATTTACGTTCGGTGCGGAAGAAAGAGCCAAATGAACTGTCCTTTGACGGGCGGAAGTCTCTTTTTTTCTGTTGCTGCTGGCCCTCATTTATTTGTTGAGGTGCATCAGTGGTATTG
>CAJTRW010000003.1:55459-63990 GCA_910578765.1 uncultured Christensenella sp. | reverse complement strand
CATGAGTATGAACGGAGAGTGCAGAAGAAACGAAATTATAACCGTTAAGCTTAAGGGCGGCGACCTGTTTGTGAAGTATTGCGACAACGGTGAAATCGAGCTTGACGGCACCGTAAAACAATCGTTTAAGGGTCAAATAGAAATTTAATGATTTATCTTGATAATGCGGCAACGACAAAGCCGAATGAAGAAAGTGTCCGCGCTGCCGAAAAATTTATTTTATCGGAGTATTATAATCCTTCCGCACTGTATGCGGAGGGTTATAATTTGCATCTTGAAATAAAAAAGGCGAGAAGCAATTTACTTTCGCTTATTGCCGACGATGAAAAATATTCCCTTATTTTTACTTCCGGCGGAACTGAAGCCGATAATCAGGCGATATTTTGCGGCGGTAAACGCGGCAATGTGGTTACCACTTATGGCGAGCATGCTGCCGTTTTTGCGGCAATGAGCGAACTTAAACTCAGGGGGACGGAAGTGCGTTTCGCGGATTTGAATGCGGACGGAAGCGTAAATGTGGAAAAACTTTTGAGTCTTGTAGACGGAAACACTTCGCTTGTTTCGGTAATTCACGTCAATAACGAAACGGGTGCAATAAACGACGTTAATTCCATTGCGGCGCAAGTTAAAATAAAAAACGGACGTACATTGTTTCACTCGGACGGTGTTCAGGCTTTTGGGAAATTACCGTTCAAATTGTCCTCATTTGTAGATTTATATTCTGTAAGCGCACATAAAATAGGCGGAATTAAGGGCTGCGGTGCGCTTATAAAAAGGAAACAGACAGTCATTAAACCGTATATTTACGGCGGCGGACAGGAGGCAGGGCTTAGGAGCGGCACGGAGAATGTTTTTGCGATAAAATGCTTCGAACATGCCGCAATAAATAAATACCGAAATTTAAAATCCGATTATGAGAAAGTTTGCCGTTTGAATAAAATTTTAATATCTAAGCTTGATAACAGTCTTTTTAAAGTATTATCATCCGATAAAGCTTCGCCGTATATTATATCCGTAATTGCGGACGGATTGCGCGGTGAAACCGTTATGCACGAGCTGAACGACAGAGGGCTGATTATCGGAACAGGTTCGGCATGCTCGTCAAATTCGAAGAAAAGATATTCGAGGGTATTATTGGCGTGCGGAGTAAAGGAAAATATGGCGGACGGTGCGCTGAGAATTAGTTTTTCGGCTGAAAACACCGCACATGAAATAGAAGAAGCGGCGGGAATAATGAATACCGTTGTAAAGAACAGAAAGGATATTATGGCGTAAAATGGAAAAAGTAATTATTATCAGATATGCCGAAATACATTTAAAGGGCAAAAACAGAGGTTGGTTTGAAAAAGTTTTTGCAGTAAATATCGAGAAAAATTTAAAAGGAATAAGGCACGAACTCAGACGGCTGAGCGGGAGGTATTTAGTTGAAAATTTTAACGAAGAGGATACCGATACCGTTGTAAACCGTTTGATGAAGGTTTTCGGAATTCATTCTATAAGTATTGCGCAGAAAGTTTCGTCCGATATGCAAAATATTTACGAAGCGGCACTTTCGGTTTGTCCGGAAACCGGTACTTTTAAGGTGGAAACGCATCGCGCGGATAAGACTTTTTCGTTAAATTCTATGCAAATCAGCGCTGAAATCGGCGGCAAATTGCTTGAAAACAATAAAAATTTGAAAGTTGACGTTCATAATCCGCAAAGCACTGTCTATATCGATTTACGTGAAAACGGCACTGCCTTGGTATTCGGAAAATTTTTCAAGGGAGCGGGCGGTATGCCCGTGGGCACTGCGGGTAAAGGCATGCTTTTGCTTTCTGGCGGAATAGACAGTCCTGTGGCGGGCCATATGATTGCCAAGCGCGGAATGAGTTTGGAGTGTATACATTTTCACAGTTATCCTTATACCAATATGATGGCTAAGGAAAAAGTAATCGAGCTTGCGAAAATTTTATCACCCTATACCTGCGGCATTAAATTAAATATTGTTTCGGTTACTCATATTCAAGAAGAAATTCACAAAAATTGTAATGCCGATTATATGGTGACCTTGTTAAGGCGCTTTATGATGAGGCTCTCCGAACGTATAGCTATAAAAAACGGTGCGCAATGTATAATTACGGGCGAAAGTCTTGCCCAGGTTGCAAGCCAGACAATAGAGGGTATGACGTCGTCAAACAGTGTAATCGGCAAATTGCCGGTGTTGAGACCGTTATGCGGTTTTGATAAGGATGAAATTATCGAGCGCAGCAGAGCGATAGGCACTTATGCAACCTCAATTGAGCCTTATGAAGATTGCTGTACAGTATTTCTTCCCGAGCATCCTGTTACCAGACCAAAATTGGCGGAGGTCGAAGCAGAGGAAAGCAAGCTGAACGTTGCTTTGCTGATAGACGAAGCTTTGTCGAATATAGAAGTCATTAAAGTTTAAAAAGCGACGCCGAAATCGGCGTCGCTTCATTGATTATACCAATCCTTATCGGCAATATCCGGGATTTTTACCTGAGGTGACTGTGTGGCATTTTGCAAATTAACGGAAGGGAGAAGAATTTCTTTCCCGTAATGCTTTGTAGTTCCGTCGTCATAGTACGGAATAACAGTATAGGTGTAGGTGCCTTCCTGCGGTTTGTCGATAACAGTATCTATCCATTTACCGTCATAGATGCATCGCTTTGTATCATTTTCTATCCTATTTATTCTATATAAATAGTACTTTGTCTGACATAATCTGATATTTACTGTGCCTTTTGTGACCGAAATAAGCGGATCCGGAATAACCGGATTATTAAATCTGTCAGATTGCATAGTGGGAATATTGGAGTTTAAAACCTTTACTTTAAGCCTGTTAAGTTTAGGGCACAGCGGGTCGGCAATTGTAATTTTATCGTCTTGATAATATTCTTCGCCGTCTATTTCCAATGTTGTCGTTCCACTTTCGGTATCCGGTGCGGGCGGGTTGTGGTCTGTATAAACGCGATCCAAAACTTCCGATAAAACCGAACAGCATTGGTTTCCGCCTGTTACGTTTAATCTTTTATTGTCTCTGTCTCCCAACCAGACTCCGAAGCATTTTTCGCTTGTATATGCCATCGCATATGCGTCCGTGTTTCCGTTTTCGTTACCGCATGTGCCTGTCTTGGCGGCAACGTCGTAATTTTTTTTGAGTTTTTTTGCCGTTCCGTTTTGAGCGGTCTCAATCAACATTTCGTTTATTAAAGAGCAGGTTCCTTCCGAGTAAACATTATTTGCAAACCGTTCATGGGAATATATAGTTTTTCCGTCTTTTGCGATTATTTGCTTTATGAAGCGCGACGGGCAGTAAAATCCCTTGTTGGGGAAAACGGAATAACAATCCGCAATGTTTTTAAGGCTCATTCCGTATTTCATTCCACCGAGCGCCAAGCTAAGGTTTTTTTCTTCGTCTTCCAGCTTAACGTTCATTTTTGCAATATATTTTTCCGCTTTTTTTACTGTCAGCGCATTTAAGGTTTTAACGGCCGGAATGTTCAGACTTTGCGCAAGGCTTTGCGTTATCGTTACGGTACCGTGGTATCTTTTATCGTAATTTTCAGGTTCGTAACCGTTAAAATTTGTTTTTTCATCCGTTATTTTAGTGAAGGTATGAAGTTGTTTTTCTTCGATTGCGGGGGCATAAACAAATAAAGGTTTTACCGTCGAACCGGGTTGCCGTTTTGCGCCGTTGACTGTAGATTTATATGCGTTTACTCCGCCGGTCGCGTTATCGGTTACAATAACCGAATTGTCGCACGGATATTGTGTATTTTCTATGAATTGTTGCAATTCTGTGTTCAGATACGTCTTTATCGTACATCCGTCTGATAATGTGTAAAAATCGAAGTCGATTTCTTCAAGCTCGTCGAACAAGGCGTTAATATAATCTCCGTATTTGGATTGTTTTGCCTTAGCGAGAGGGTCAAGCGGTTTTTCCGCATTGCTTTTATAGGCGGTCTCGTCAATGTAATTACATTCCGCCATTGCTTTGAGAACCATATTTCTTCTTTTAAGGCTTTTTTCGGGATTTTTGAAAGGTGAAAAATTGTTGGGCGAAGCCAAAAGCCCGACAATCGTTGCGCTTTCCGTAAGATTGAGATTCTCGGCTTTTTTGTCGAAGTAAAATTGCGCGGCGCTTTGCAGCCCGTAACAGCTATGTCCGAAATATATGGTATTGAGATACATTTCCAGTATATCGTTTTTACTGTATTTTTTTTCAAGCTGCCTTGTCAGTTTTATTTCGTTTAGCTTTCTTTTAATAGTTTTGTCGTTTGATAAATGAGTGTTTTTTATAAGCTGTTGGCTTATAGTGGATGCACCTTCTTTAAATGAGCGCGAAACAATATTTTTGTAAAACGCTTTGAGCATGCGCTTATAATTAAGCCCGTTATGTTTATAAAAATTTCTGTCTTCGGACGCAATAAACGCGTTAATAATATGCGGCTGCAAATCTTCGATGCTGACGCTTTTATTTTTACCTTCAAGCGACGCGCTTGTAATTTCGTTTCCGTTTTCATCGCAGATTATTACGTTTTGATGCGAACCGATAAGCTTGCTTCTATCCAAATAGGCGTCTTTTGTTATTACCGAGAATGTAAGAAGCAAAGCGGAAAATATTATCAGATACCCTAAAAATATCAGTCCGACTATCTTTAAAATCTTTGTCATTAAAGTTAGTATTTATAAAATCAAATAATTGTTGCAAATTTATTGAAAAAAGTTTTAAAAAATTGTATAATTGATTTTAATAGGAAGATCATGAACAAGTATTATCACATAGTTACATACGGTTGCCAGATGAACGTACACGAATCCGAAAAGATAGCGGGGATTTTAGCGGATCTCGGTTATAAAAGTTGCGGTTCCGTCAATAGCGCCGACATAGTTGTTTTCAATACGTGCTGTATAAGAGAGAATGCGGAAAATCACGCATTCGGCAATATAGGAATGTTGAAAAAGCTTAAGTCCGAAAAAAAAGATATGATTATAGCCGTGGGCGGCTGCTTGCCGCAACAAATGGGAAAAGCGGAAAATTTGCATGATAAATTTCCGTTTGTCGATATAATTTTCGGCACTCATAACTTGCATAAGCTTAAAGAATATATAATTTCCAAGTCTTGCACGAAAAAGCCGGTTATACATATCGAAGATGATAGCGGAATTATCTGCGAGGGAGAAAATCCCTGCAGAACAAGCTATCCCAATGCCTGGGTAAACATAACTTACGGTTGCAATAATTTCTGTTCTTATTGTATAGTTCCGTATGTTCGCGGTCGGGAACGCAGTCGAAAATCCGAGAATATTATATCCGAAGTAAAAGGACTTGTTGCGGAAGGGTATAAGGAGATAACATTACTCGGACAAAACGTGAATTCGTACGGTAACGGTTCGGATGAAATTTCTTTTGCGGAGCTTTTAAGAAAAATTTCCGCAATAGAAGGGGATTTCCGATTGAGATTTATGACAAGTCATCCAAAGGATTTTTCCGAGGAACTTGCCGAAGCAATTGCTTCCTGCGATAAAATTTGCAAATGTGTGCATTTGCCCGTTCAAAGCGGTTCCGATAGGATATTAAAGGCTATGAACAGAAAATACACCGTTGCTGATTACATTAAAAAAATCGAAATACTGCATAAATATGTTCCCGATTGCGCCGTTACTACGGATTTGATAGTCGGTTTCCCCGGTGAGACGGAGGAGGATTTTCAATCCACGTTGGAATTGGTTAAAAAAGTTGATTATTCTTCTGCGTTCACTTTTGTTTATTCCAGACGCGAGGGTACGGTCGCCGCTAAAATGGCGGAACAGATTCCCGAGGAAATTTCTAAAAACCGTATAATGCGGTTAGTATCGCTGGTTAACGGGCTGACAAGAAAACATTCCTGTTCATATGTTGGAAAAACCGTCGAAATACTTTGCGAGGGATATGACGAAAAAAAGGATATGTATCTCGGCAGAGACACTTACGGGAGAATGGGTTATTTCAAATGTGCGGAGAACGCAATAGGGAAATTTATTAATCTTAAAGTTACGTCGGCGAACGGGATTTCGCTTATCGGGGAGAAAGTTTAAGGATATCGGTTATGGCTCTTTCACAAATGATGCAACATTATCTTTCTGTAAAGGAAAAATATAAGGACTGCCTTATTTTTTACCGCTTGGGCGACTTTTACGAAATGTTTTTTGACGATGCGGTAAAAGCTTCGGGTTTGTTGGGCTTGACCCTGACCGGTAGGGATTGCGGTCTGGAAGAACGTGCGCCTATGTGCGGCGTGCCTTATCACGCGGCTGACTCTTATATCGCCAAACTTGTTTCTTTGGGAGAAAAGGTTGCTATATGCGAGCAAATCGAAGACCCGGCAACCGCCAAAGGAATGGTTGCCCGCGACGTCGTTCGCGTCGTGACGGCGGGAACTATTACCGACGAAGAGCATCTTGACGAAAAGTCCAGTAATTACATATCTTGCGCTTACAAAAACGGAAACGTTACTTCGTTGGTTTGGGCGGATATTACCACCGGCGAGTTGACTGCGGCGGAGTATGCGGGTAACGATTGTGTCAGGCAATGTATTTTGCAAATGTGCAAATTGAACGTCAAAGAAGTCATTTGTAACGACGAAATGCTCTTTGCTTCCAAGGACGAGCCTGAAATTACAAAGGGTATTCTTCCGCATTTTTCAAGTTATCCCGCATGGGCTTTCGATTATGCTTCGGCGGAAAGAAGTCTGTTGAGTCAATTCAACGCAAAGACTCTTTCTGCTTATGCGGTAGGCGATAAGCCGAATGCCGTATGTGCTTCGGGTGCTTTATTGGAGTATCTGAAAGAAACGCAGATGCGCGCATTAAAAAATATAGACGGCATTAATTATGTTCGGAATGAAAGCTATGTTCAGTTGGACAATGCGGCTATTAAAAATTTAGAGCTGATTAAAACTCTCGGAGAGGGTAAGAGATACGGCTCTTTACTGTGGTTGCTCGATAAGACAAATACCGCAATGGGCGCAAGGTTATTGAATAATTCCGTTTTGTATCCGTTGGCGCGCAAAGAGGATATAAATTACAGGCTTGACGGAGTGGAAGAACTGTTCGACTCAACGGTGGTCAGACTAAGTCTTGTCGATTTGCTGAAAGAAATAAAAGATATAGAAAGACTTAGCGGAAAAATAAGCAATAACAATATAATGCCCAGGGATTGTATTGCGCTTGCCCGTTCCCTGACGGTTGTGCCGAATATAAAAATGCAGCTTTCAGGCTTCAAATCGAAAATTTTGAAAGATATTTCCGTAAATCTTTGCGATTTAACCGGTATTGCGGAATTAATAAACAGCGCTATAACCGAGACCCCGCCGGCGCAGATGAAGGACGGCGGTTATATCAAAGACGGTTTTAACGAACAGTTGGACGAATTCCGTCTGATGAGGAAGAACGGCGGTAATCTTATTATCGAAATGGAAGCACGCGAGCGTGATTACACCGGAATAAGAAATTTGAAAATAGGCTTCAACAGGGTTTTCGGTTATTACATAGAGGTAACAAAATCGTTTAAAGATAACGTGCCGATGCACTACCAGCGAAGGCAGACGCTTGCCAATTGCGAACGATATACCACGGACGAACTTAAAGAGCTTGAGGAAAAAATTCTCGGCAGCGAAGAAAAGGCTTTAAAGCTTGAAGCCTGTCTTTATGAGAAGCTTAAAAGCGTACTTGAAGAAAATATCGGCAAGTTTAAAATTATATCGTCTGCCGTAGCGTTGCTTGATTTAATTTTAAGCTTTGCCGTGGTATCGAAGACCAATAAATACGTCCGTCCCGAAATGCTTGAAAGCTTTGAGCCTCTTGAAATTAAGGAAGGGCGTCATCCCGTAGTCGAAAGTATTTCCAAAGAAAGGTTTATCCCCAACGATACTCTGCTTGACGAATACGAAAACAGGACTATGATTCTCACCGGCCCCAATATGGCAGGCAAAAGTACTTATATGCGTCAGACTGCAATAATTGCCATAATGGCGCATCTGGGTTGCTTTGTTCCGGCAAGGGCGGCGCGTATACCGCTTATCGATAAAATATTTACCAGAGTAGGCGCAAGCGATAATTTAATTTCGGACCAAAGTACATTTATGGTAGAAATGATTGAGGTCGCTTGCATTTTGCAAAACGCGACAAAAAATAGTTTGCTCATTTTAGACGAGGTCGGTAGGGGTACCAGCACATACGACGGCCTGAGTATAGCATGGGCTGTGATAGAGCATTTGACAGATAAAATAGGCGCAAAAACTATGTTTGCCACGCATTATCATGAGCTTACTGAGCTTGAAAATAAAATGCAAGGCGTTAAAAATTATAAAATTTCCGTAAAAGAAATTAACGGCGGCGTGGTTTTCTTGCGTAAAATCATGCGCGGCGGAGCAAACAGAAGCTTCGGGATAGAGGTTGCTTCTCTTGCGGGCGTGCCTGCCGAAGTCACTGCCAGAGCAAAAGAGATTTTGAAAAGCATAGAAAGCGGCGAGAAGGAATTAAAT
>CAJTRW010000003.1:43770-55449 GCA_910578765.1 uncultured Christensenella sp. | reverse complement strand
TGCGCAAATGACGGCGGCGCCGACGACGGAATAAAACCCGTTTCCGAAACGGAAAAAATATTAAGCGAAATAAATATGGATAATTTGTCGCCCATGCAGGCGTTTATGATTCTCGGCGATTTAGTCGAAAAGGTCAAATCATGAAAAAAATAAACATTCTTACAAAAAGCGTTTATAATCGTATTGCGGCGGGCGAAGTCGTTGACCGTCCTTATTCCGCGGTAAAAGAATTGATTGAAAACAGTCTTGATGCGGGAGCTACCCAAATAGATATTTATATCGAAGGCGGAGGGAAGAACCTGATAAAAGTTGTGGATAACGGTTGCGGTATAGAGCGTGACGACCTTTGCGCGGCTTTTTTCCCGCACGCGACAAGTAAAATTTCGTGTGCAGACGATTTAAATAATATTATGACGTTGGGCTTTCGCGGGGAGGCGCTTGCCAGTATAGCGTCGGTATCGAAAATCGAGCTTACTTCCGTTACTGCGGGGAATTGCGCTTATTCCGTAACGTGCGAGGGCGGAAAAGTCGGACAAGTCGTTCCGGCGGCGCTTGAAATAGGTACGGAAATTTGTGTGAGAAATCTCTTTTACAATACACCGGTAAGAGCGAAATTTCTTAAAACAGACAAAAAAGAAGAAAGTGATATTACAAACTTCGTTACGCGCTATATTTTAGGTAATCCGCATGTTTCTTTTTGCTATTATGTTGACGGAAAGCTTACCTTACAGTCGTTTGGCGGAGGATTGGACGAGGCGCTGGCGCAGGTGTACGGCGCAAAGGTAATTTCCGAATGTTACAAAATTAACGCGGAAAAAGACGGGATAGTAATCAGCGGTTTTATCGGCAATCAGAATTATTTTAAATCAAATAAAACGTACCAGAGTTTGTTTTTAAACGGCAGATACATAGTCAATAATACGGTAAGCACTGCGGTTTCGAATGCTTATGCAAGTTATGCGATGAAACGGCAGTATCCGTTTTATGTTCTCAATATATCTGTTCCGACGGAAATGGTGGACGTTAACGTGCATCCTAATAAGTTTGACGTCAGATTTTTGGATAACAGGTTAATTTTCGGTGCGGTGTATTCGGTTGTTTCTTCGGTGCTTGACGGTACGGCGGGTGCCGCTAAATTTATTGTCGACAGCGTTAGAATACCCGAAATAAAGTCAACTTCGGACAGTCAATCCAACAAAGTTTACGGTTCGGATATTTTTGAAAAACCCGATACGGCTGTCAATGAAAATCTTAAAAACGAAACCGATGAAAATAAGAAAATTTTCGATCCGTTTAAGAAGATGGTTATTTTTGACGACCATAAGCCCGTAAAAATGACCATTTCAAACAAATCGGTTTCCGAAGGGTTCGACAATTATGTCAAGCCTGCGGCGGTGCTTTTGAAAAGCGCTTCGGTTCAACAGAAAATAGAAGTTGCGGAATGTGTTTTCAAAGGAAGCTTGTTTAATACGTATTTAATTTACGAATACGGCGAAACGGCATACATTATTGACCAGCATGCCGCGCATGAGAGAATAATTTACGACAGACTTATTGCCAAAATGGAAAGCAGAAAAATTGAAAGACAAAGTATGCTTATTCCTTATTTGTTCGGGGCAAACCCGCAGGAATCGGAATTTATCGAAAACAATATTGAAATTATCCGCAACATGGGGTTTGATTTGAAACCTTTCGGGGTTGGCTCGTATAGGGTCGACGAGGTTCCTGCCGATTTGCAGGACATAAATTTACAGGATTTTTTCAATGATTTGTTATCCGATCTTAAAAATCTTAGGGAAATCAAGCTTGAAAGTATGCTTAAAGATAAAATAGCAACAAAAGCATGTAAGCATGCCGTAAAGGGCGGTATGCGTCTTACAGATGCGGAAGTGTATTCGCTTTTAAATTTGATGGACGGTGATACGGGTCTTAAATGCCCTCACGGACGGCCGGTTTGTGTTGCTTTAAATAAGAACGATATAGAAAAGATGTTTAAAAGGATAGTTTAATTTGAACAAACTTTTAATAATCTGCGGAGCAACATGTACGGGTAAAACGTCTCTTGCCGTTGACTGCGCTTTAAAACTTAATACGGATGTCGTTTCGGCCGATTCTCAGTTAATTTATAGAAATTTGA
The DNA here is from genome assembly GCA_910578765.1 of uncultured Christensenella sp. Classification (GTDB taxonomy): domain Bacteria; phylum Bacillota; class Clostridia; order Christensenellales; family Borkfalkiaceae; genus Coproplasma. The sequence goes on along the minus strand of CAJTRW010000003.1, from coordinate 53,312 downwards.
ATATCGGTACGGCAAAACCTACGGTTGCGGAAATGCGCGGCGTTAAGCACCACATGATAGATATAGTTTCGCCTGATAAAAATTTCAGTGTTTCCGATTATGTTAGATTAAGCGAAGCGGTTATAGACAAAATTGATTCCGAAAACAAGATACCGGTTGTCTGCGGCGGCACAGGATTTTATATTAAATCCTTGATTTATGATTTAAGCTACGGTCATACGCCTGCCGACGAAGGTATCAGACAAAAGTATGCCGAAATTCTTAATGAAAAAGGGAAAGAGTATCTTTATAATTTATTAAAAAAGTGCGATAACGAAACCGCAGCCAAATTGCACATTAACGATACAAAACGCGTAATCAGGGCGCTTGAAATATATGAGATAAGCGGTAAAAGAAAATCCGATATACATGACGGTTTTAAACTTAAACGGACGTATTCGGCGTTTGCAATAGACTACCCAAGGGAACAGCTTTACGGCATGATAGACAAACGGGTCGATTTAATGTTTGATAAAGGTCTTGTAGATGAAGTTGAAAATTTGTTGCGTGACGGTATAAACGAAAATAATCAGTGTATGCAGGCTATAGGATACAAAGAAGTGCTGTTTTGTTTAAAAAACGGTGACAATCAAAATACTATGCGTGACATAATTAAGCAAAATACACGTCACTATGCAAAACGGCAAATTACTTTTTTTAAAAAATTGGACGGAATAATTTGGTTAAAACCCGAAGACGCGAATTGTGAAACCGTTTTGGAGCTATATAATGAATAATATGAATTTTATAGAAAAATGCGAAAAGAAGCTTGAAGATAAATTTAAATCGGTAGACGAAATAGCTTATTTTAATCAAGTTAAGATACTTAACGCATTTAGCGATTTACGCGTCGCTCAACGTCATTTTAACGGGACGACCGGCTACGGCTACGATGACGATGGTAGAGATTGCTTGGGTAAGCTTTATGCTAAGATTTTCGGTGCCGAAGACGGAATAGTGTCACCGCATATAGTTTCGGGTACGCATGCTCTGACGGTTGCGCTTTTCGGACTTTTGCGCCCGAACGATACTTTACTTTGTGTCAGCGGAATTCCTTACGATACAATCAGAGGGGTTATTTACGGCGAGAATAACGGGTCGTTAAAGGATTTCGGAGTAAATTTCGAGTGTTGTGATTTAATTGACGGAAAGTTTGATATTGATTCGATAAGTAAAAAAATTGACGATAGCGTCAAAGTTGTTTATATTCAACGTTCGCGCGGGTATGAGTTGAGAGACGCGTTCTCTTGCGCGGAGATAAAAGAGGTTTGCTCTTTTATAAGAAAATGCGGCTTTACCGGTTGTATTTTCGTAGATAATTGTTACGGCGAGTTTGTTGAAAAAACAGAGCCGACGCAGTGCGGAGCGGACGTTATTGTCGGTTCTCTTATAAAAAATGCGGGTGGCGGACTTGCATCGAGCGGAGGTTACATTTGCGGCAGTCGGAATTATATAGATTTAATCGGCAAAAGACTTACCGCGCCTTCAATCGGGCTTGAGGTCGGTTCGTATGCGGGCGGCTACCAATATTTTTATCAAGGACTGTTCATGGCTGCCCATACGGTTGCGCAGGCGGTAAAAGGCAGTCTTTTAATAGGTCAGGCAATGTCGGCGTTGGGCTACAAAAATTATCCTTCGCTTTATAAAACGCCTTACGATATAACACGGGCAATTCAATTTGACAGCGCAGAAAAAATGATAAATTTTATCAGGGAAGTTCAATATGCTTCGCCGATAGACGGTTTTGTTACATGCGAACCGTGGGATATGCCGGGATACGACGAAAAAATAATAATGGCGGCGGGTACGTTCGTTTCGGGCGCTTCAATCGAGCTTTCTGCCGACGGACCGGTCAAACCGCCCTATATTGCGTATTTTCAGGGTGGATTAACGTACGAGCATTGCAAATACGCATTGGAAAGAATTTTAAATAAGATAAAAAGCAAAATTTAACCGTATTTGCGGTATTCTCGGAACTATGTATTCGTAAATAATAGGTTTTAATAGCACCAACAAAACGGAATTTGATAGAGTGTGTTTGTCAATGGAAAGCGAAATCGAGTATATAAAGCTGTTTATGGAATATGAGTCTGACGATTTGCCTTTGGTATATTTTTATGAAGTCAATTTGCAAGATAACCGCTTTATACTCAGAGAGATAGAGGTCTTCATTGACAGGACGGTAAAGCTTGATGATGATCCCTATCGTGAGGTTATAGAGATGTGTCCAATCCCAACAGTTGATGAATTGAACGCAAAGGTATGGGGAGAGGGATTCTATGCAAAGATTATTTCCAAAGAAGAATTTGAAGAAATATGGAATACAGGAATTTATAATGAGAGCCTGACGGCTACCTGAATTCCGTTAAAAATTGTTTTTTAGAAAAGAAAAGATATAAAATATCGAGTTTAGTAAAAGGCGGTTAAAATATAAGGCTTCCGAAAATTCGGAAGCCTTATCGCTATATTTGGTTAATTAATACATGCCGCCCATATCGGGGTTTCCGCCCATAGGTGCAGCGGGCGGGGTGGGGATATCGGTCACGATACTTTCGGTTGTAAGCAATGTGGCCGCCACGGAAGCCGCGTTCTGCAGGACGGAACGGGAGACCTTCGTGGGATCGATTATACCGCTTTTAACCATATCGGTATACTCGTTTTTAAGCGCATTGAAGCCGTAATTCTGTTTCTTTGCCGTGAGAATTGTGTTTACAACCACAGATCCGTCGAAGCCGGCATTTTTTGCTATTTGGCGAACGGGTTCCTCGATAGCCTTCATGACAATGGCTGCACCCGTTTTTTCGTCGCCTTCAAGTGTTTCTATAAGTTTTGCAAGTTCGGGAATGGTTGAAAGAAGCGCAACTCCGCCGCCGGGAACAATGCCTTCTTCGACAGCCGCTCTGGTTGCCGCAAGCGCGTCCTCTATACGCAGTTTTTTCTCTTTCATTTCAACTTCGGTTGCCGCACCGACGTTAATTACCGCAACTCCGCCGGCAAGCTTTGCAAGCCTTTCCTGTAATTTTTCCTTATCATAATCGGATGTGGTTTCCGCAATTTGCGCCTTAATGGAAGATACGCGCGCTTTAATATCTTTTGCTGCGCCTGCGCCGTTAATAATTGTTGTGTTGTCCTTGTCGACTTTTACCTGAGCGGCTCTGCCCAGCATATCGGTGGTAACGTCTTTAAATTCGTAACCCAAATCGCTCGATACAACCGTTCCGCCGGTAAGTATTGCTATATCTTCGAGCATAGCCTTTCTTCTGTCGCCGAAGCCGGGCGCCTTTACCGCTACGCAGTTCAAAACGCCTTTAAGCTTATTGACTATAAGGGCGGCAAGCGCGTCGCCTTCAACATCCTCTGCAATTATAAGAAGTCTGGCGCCTTGCTGTGCGATAGGTTCGATTACGGGAAGAATTTCCTGTAAGGAGGAGACTTTTTTGTCCGTAATAAGTATATAAGGGTTATCGAGTACGGCTTCCATTTTATCCGTATTTGTGACCATGTAAGCGGAAGCATATCCTCTGTCAAACTGCATGCCCTCTACGGTAGTGAGCTCGGTTGCCATGGTTTTGCCTTCTTCAACCGTAATTACGCCGTCTTTGCCTACAATTTCCATTGCGTTTGCAATAAGCTCGCCTATTTTATCGTCACCGGCTGAAATCGACGCTACCTGTTGAATACCAAGCTTGTTTTCAACGGGTTTGGAAATAGATTTAACCTTCGCGACAGCCGTATCCACAGCGGTTGCAATTCCTTTTTTAAGTATGACAGGGTTTGCGCCCGCCGCAAGATTTTTAAGCCCTTCTTTGACGATTGCCTGTGCAAGAACAACGGCGGTGGTGGTACCGTCGCCGGCAACGTCGTTTGTCTTTGTCGAAACTTCTTTGACAAGCTGCGCGCCCATATTTTCAAACGGGTCTTCAAGCTCTATTTCTTTGGCAATAGTTACGCCGTCGTTTGTTATCAGCGGGGAACCGAATTTTTTATCCAGAACTACGTTTCTGCCTTTGGGTCCGAGTGTGATCTTTACCGTATCCGCAATAACGTTGACGCCGTTTTCAAGCAGCTTTCTGGCTTCGTCGCCGTATTTAATCTGTTTAGCCATAAATAAATCTCCTTATTTACTATTTTTATTCGACAATAGCCAAAATATCGCTTTGGCGGATTATCGTATATTCTTTTTCATCTATTTTAACTTCGGTACCGCTGTATTTGGAAAGCAATACCTTGTCCCCGACTTTAACCTGCATTTTCACTTCTTTTCCGTCGACAACGCCGCCGGGACCGACTGCTACTACCACGCAAGTGGACGGTTTTTCCTGAGAAGCGGAAGTAAGATACAGACCGCTTTTGGTTTTTTCTTCGGCTTTAAGCCCTTCAACAACAACTTTATCGAATAACGGTTTAATTGTCATTTTTATTTCTCCTCCGAACAAATTCTTTTTTGTTACAGATATTTTATAAACTATTATCGTTAAAAACAAACGCGTTATCGCAACCGGTTATAACGGCGCCCCTCAGGGCATTGAAAGCTGCGTTGACAAAAAAGAGTGTTTAAGAAAGAAAATGAATATAGAAAGCGGTACCAGACACGAATTTTGTTATGCCGTCCATGCCGAGCAGAATGCGATTATTCAGGCGGCAAGGGTGGGGTGCAGCGTTGAGGGCTGTACTTTATATTGCACTCACCAGCCCTGTGTTATCTGTGCTAAAATTATAATAAATTCGGGAATATCGCGCGTTGTTTACAAAGAGGGATATCCCGACGAATTTTCGTTAAAGCTTTTCAACGAAGCCGGCGTAAAGCTTGATAAATACAGCGAATTATAAGGAGAATACTATGCAAAACCCTGTTGTAACAATAGAAATGGAGAACGGCGGCATTATCAAAGCCGAACTTTATCCCGAAAAGGCACCCAATACCGTTAATAACTTTATATCGCTTGCAAAAAGCGGATTCTATGACGGTCTTATCTTTCACAGGGTAATTTCCGGTTTTATGATTCAAGGCGGAGACCCGTCAGGCAACGGTACGGGCGGACCGGGATACGGTATTAAAGGCGAGTTTGTTTTAAACGGCTTTCGTCTTAACAATATTAAACATATTCGCGGAGTGCTGTCAATGGCGCGCGCGTCCAGTCCGGACAGTGCCGGTTCACAGTTTTTCATAATGCACCAAAACGCCGCTCATCTTGACGGTCAATATGCCGCGTTCGGCAGAGTTATCGAGGGAATGGAAACTGTGGATAAAATAGCCGCGTCCGAAGTCGATTGGAACGATAAGCCTCTGACGCCGCAGGCTATGCGCACTGTTACGGTAGAAACTTTCGGGGAAAATTATCCCGAACCTGTAAAATGTTAATCGGAGAGAAAATACATGTCGGATAATTCTGTTTATCAAAACCCTTTAATTACAAGATACGCAAGTAAGGCGATGTCGGAAAATTTTTCCGATAAAAAAAGATTCTGCTTATGGCGGAAGCTTTGGATTGCGTTGGCGGAATCGGAAAAAGAGCTGGGGCTGAATATTACCCAATCCCAGATCGAAGAAATGAAAAAATATGCCGAAGATATAAACTTCGATTTGGCGGAACAGTATGAACGCGAGGTCCGCCATGACGTTATGGCGCACGTCAAAGCCTTCGGCGCGCAGGCAAAGGAAGCCATGCCGATAATTCATCTCGGCGCGACAAGCTGTTATGTGGATTGCAATTCGGAATTGATTATTGCGTTCGACGCGTTGCAAATAATTAAAGCAAAGCTTGTAAACGTAATGGATAAGCTTAAAACGTTTGCAATCAGATACAAAGATCTTCCTACGCTGGGATTCACTCATTTACAGCCTGCCCAGTTGACGACAGTCGGAAAGCGCGCCGCGCTTTGGTTGCAGGATTTGACTATGGATTACAATAATCTCGTCAATCTTGAAGAAAGCTTTAAATTGAGGGGTGTAAAAGGCACGACAGGCACGCAGGCAAGCTTTATGGAGCTGTTTAACGGCGACGAGAAAAAAGTTAAAAAGCTTGAAGAACTTGTTGTTAAAAAACTCGGATATGATAAAGTTTACGGGGTTACAGGGCAGACGTATCCCAGAAAGTTCGACTACAACATGCTTTGCGTTCTTTCGCAGATAGCTCAAAGCGCGTATAAATTTTCCAACGATATACGTTTGCTTCAAAATATGAAAGAAATAGAGGAACCGTTTGAAAAATCTCAGATAGGCTCGTCGGCTATGGCGTACAAACGCAATCCTATGAGGAGTGAGAGAATAGGTTCGCTTGCGCGTTTCGTTATTTCTTTACCCGCAAATTGCGCGATAACGGCGGGCACGCAGTGGTTTGAAAGAACTTTGGACGATTCCGCAAACAGGCGTATAGTCATAGCGCAGGCTTTTCTTGCGCTCGACGGTATTCTTAATATTTATTTGAACGTTTCGGAAAACCTTGTGGTCTATGATAAGGTTATTGCGAAGCATATCGCGGCGGAGCTTCCCTTTATGGCTACCGAGAATATCATGATGGAATGCGTTAAGGCGGGCGGAAACCGTCAGGAGCTTCACGAGAAAATCAGGGTTTTATCGATGGAAGCGGGGAAAAACGTTAAAGAAAACGGGCTTGAAAATAATCTTATAGAGCTTATAAAAGCCGATAAAACTTTTGCGGCGGTACACGGAAAACTTGATAAAATTCTCGATGCGTCCAAATTTATAGGCAGAGCGCCCGCCCAGACCGTGGAATTTATTAAAAACGAAGTCGATCCTATTTTAAAGGAAAATGCCGCCGTTCTCGGTCAAAAAGGCGACGTGAAAATTTAATAAATAAAAAATTTTTACGGTTAAAATATCTCAGTTACTTATTAAGATAATAAAAAACTTGCTTCGTCAAATGACAAAGCAAGTTTGGCAGGGGAGACACGATTCGAACATGCAACCGACGGTTTTGGAGACCGCGACTCTACCGTTGAGCTACTCCCCTAAGCTTTTAAAACTATTAAATTATATAATATCGTTTTTGTTTAGTCAACTGTTTTCGGAGATATATTCATGAAAAAACGTTTTAAACTGGGCGTAATCGGCTGTGGGGTTATTGCAAGGGCAATATTGAAAGGAGTAGTGCTTTCCGATTTTTTGCACGAAAAGAAAATTATTGTCAGCGACTGTAATGAAGAAAATTTACACAAAGTAAACCGTCTGGGTGTACAGACGACCGACAATAACAGATATGTTGCCGAAAACTGCGAGTTTTTACTTTTGGCTGTTAAGCAGAAGGATTTTGCGGAGGCTGCCGCAAATCTGAAAGGTTGTTTCCACGAAAAAATTATTTCTGTGGTCGGAGGTTACACTAAAAACGCCATAAAAAAACATTTCGGTTCCGGCGCCGTCAAAGTTGCAAGGTGCATTCCCAACTTGCCTTGCGTAATAGGTAGCGGGGCAATCGGCGTGGATATGTCGGACTTTAACAACTCGCCCGCCGATACCGAGTTTATCAGTAACGTTTTCAATTGTTTGGGGGCTGTTCTCAGTATAGACGAAAGTAAACTTGACGCCGTCACGGGTATCAGCGGTTGCGGACCCGCGTATGCATTCATGTTTTTGGACGGACTTATCGATGCCGGGGTGAAGCGCGGCTTAACCAAAAACGAAGCGAAAATTCTTGCCGTACAAACATTATTGGGCGCCGCCGAGATGGCGCAATCCGACGAATATTCTGTTGCGGAATTGCTTATGCAATCTTGCGGTAAGGGTGAAGCTTCGATAGATGCGGTTAAAATTCTGGAGGAGAGAAATTTTCGCGGAATTTTGGACGACGCTGTTGGGGCGTGCGTGAAGCGCACGGAAGAAATAACCGTAAAATGAAGAAGATAACTTTATATACCGACGGGGCTTGCTCGGGTAATCCCGGGGCAGGCGGTTGGGGTGCGGTTTTAATATACAACGGTTATGAAAAAAGAATTTCCGGTGCGGAAAAGAATACGACTAATAACAGAATGGAAATTACAGCTGTTATTAACGGACTTAAATGCCTTAAAGAGCCTTGCGAAGTAGAAATTTACAGTGATTCGGCTTATACCGTAAATGCTTTCAATATGGGTTGGATAAACGATTGGGCGAAAGCAGGTTGGCAAAAGCTTGATAAAAAACCGCTTCTCAATGCGGATTTATGGCAGGAGCTTTATTCGCTTTCAAACGTGCACGGTTTGACGTTTATAAAAGTGAAGGGTCATTCAGATAACGAATATAATAATATTTGTGATAAGCTGGCAACGACGGCGATAAAAAATTTAAAAGAGTAATTATAAAAAAACTGTTTTTTATATATAATATATATGTAAGGACAGGGTGATTGTATTGGAGTCTAAAAAAGTTGACATGAAAGGCGTTTCACCTGCGTTAAAACACACCGTTAACATTCTTGCAACTGTACTTGCGGGTGCGGTTGCTTTTGTTTTTTTTGCTTACGGTTTTAGCTACAGAAGCTTGCCTTTCATAGAAAAAAACTTATTACTGCTAATTTCGGTTTCATCAAGCGTAATAGGTCTATTGGTATTGGCGTACATAGTTTTGTACGTTTTTAATAAGCAGGCGTTTTACAGGCTGATAACATGTGCGCTGTTGTTTATAGATATATGCGCCATAGTGTTTTTTGTAATATGCGCTACGGGACTTATTACCAAAATAAACAGCATTCAAGCATTGCGCGATTATATTGCAAAATTCGGCAATATGGCGGTATTTCTGTTTATTCTGTTCTGCTTTTTACAGGTGGTTATACTTCCGATACCGGGTTCAGTTGCAGTTGCGGCGGGCGTCGCCCTGTTCGGTCCGCTTAAATGTGCCATTTACAGCTTTATAGGCATAATTTTGGGTTCCGTTGTGGCTTTTGCGATAGGAAGATGGGTGGGCTATAAAGCTGTAAAGTGGATTGTGGGCGAGGATACTTTAAAAAAATGGCTTGCCAAATTAAAAGGTAAGGACTATCTTATCCTTTCATTAATGTTTTTATTGCCGATGTTCCCCGACGACGTGCTGTGCTTTATTGCAGGATTATCGTCCATGACTTGGCCGTATTTTTTAATTATGATAACGATAACCAGGGCTATTTCCGTTTTCACGACCGCGTATTCGGTCGGATTGATACCGTTCAATACTTGGTGGGGCATTTTAATTTGGGCAATAATTTTCACAAGTTTTATATGGGCAAAGCAAGATAAAAAATAAACTTAAATTTAAAAGATGACGACCTGACGGTCGTCTTTTTTTCGTTGAAACATATTAAAATTTTTTGATAAATTATTACTTATATCGTTTGCTTTTAATAAAATATATGTTAAAATGATATATGTAGGAAATTGGCATTCAGGAGTAATTATGGATAGAATACGCTTATTGCAATCACGTAAAAAGCAAATTTTAGATGCCGGTAAAGATATTCGTAAAGATATAAATTCGCTGGTAGACGACAAAAGCTTTGTAGAACTTTCCGTTTTCAGTTTTTCCGAAAGCG
>CAJTRW010000003.1:1810-43760 GCA_910578765.1 uncultured Christensenella sp. | reverse complement strand
ATTTTACGGAGAAAATGCCGAAGGCGAGGGTGTCATAACGGGATTTGCCACGATAGACGGATTTCCGTTTTATATTGTTGCGCAGAATTTTGCCGTTTTATCCGGCGGAATAAGCAAGGCAAACTGTGAAAAAATTGTCAAATGCCTCAATCAGGCGGAAAAAGCCGACGCCCCCGTAATTTATTTGTTGTCATCGCTCGGCGTGCGCGTAGGCGAAGGGGTTAACGCGCTCGAAGGTTTGGCGGCGTTGATTTTAAAGGCTTCACAACTTAAAGGAAGCGTATCTCAATATTTAATTGTAAACGGAGAAATTTACGGTCAAGCCGCAGTTTTGGCGGGAATATGCGATTTTACGTTTTTTATAGATAAGAAAAGCGTTTTAGCTGTCAACAGCCCGATGGTTATTTCGGCTAAAAGCGGCGTTAACAAAACGAAAACCGACGTTGGCGGTGCGGACGCATTGCAACAAGCCAATCTTTGTTCGTTTAAAGCGAAGAATATAGCCGAAATAAAGGATATTATCGTTAAAATTAACAACTTGACGTCAACTGCCGTAACGGATTGCGATAATTTGAACGACGTTCTGCCCGAGCTTGACAAAAAGACCGATTCAAAGACGTTGCTCGGCATCTTCGATAAGGGAACGTTATTGGAAATAGGCGGAAGCTTTTCTCCCGAAATTAAATGTATTCTCGGACGGGTAGGGGGTATTTCCGTTGCTGCGGCGGTGTTCGACGGACAGGACGGTGTGGAATTAAGTGCGCTTAATATCAGAAAGCTTAAAGATTTCGCCGAATTTGCTTGCTGTTGCGGGTTACCTTATATCAATTTTGTAAACGCGCGCGGTATTAAAGCAGACTTAAACACTAACAACAGTATAGTTTTAAAGGAAATAGGCGAGTATGTTTCCGTACTCGATTGCATCGACTCACCGAAAATTTCGGTAATTTGCGGTAAAGCCGTGGGCATAGGCTATACGTTGTTTGCCGCAAAGTCTATGGGGTACGACTATTCTTATGCGTTTGCTACGGCAAAAGCGGCGTTGTTCGACGGAGCGCAGGGGGCTGAAATAGAATTTACCGACGTAAAAGACGTTGATAAAGAAAAGCTTGCTTTACGCTATTCCGAGGACAATTCCGACCCTATCAATGCGGCGAAATGCGGGTATATAGATAATATTGTTCAGCCGTCGTTAATAAAACAGTATTTGATTGCGTCTTTGCAGATGCTTTTGAAATAGGTGGTTTATGTTAAATTCTTTACTGGACATTATACCGAAGGAAGACGGAAACTTTTATTTCAGTAATTTCGGTGAAGCGTTGGTTTATGCGCTTATCGGTTTCCTTGTCGTTGTTTTGGGTATTGTGCTTATAATATTCATAATTTGGTTAATAGGTTTTATTTTAAGAAAAACAAATAATCTGGCATTTTTAAGACGGATTTCAATAAAAAAACGAAAAGATAAACCTGTTCCCGAAAGCTCCGCCGCCCAGCAAAACGGCAGCGATGAACTGCCCGACGGGGTCAAGGCGGCAATAATCGCGGCAATAGTCGCGTATTACGGCACGGAAAAACCGGAATGTGAATTCAAGGTTAAGAGAATAAAGAGAATTTAAGGAGATAAAAGAATGCGTAATTTTATCGTGACTGTAGACGGAAAAAGCTATTCCGTCGGCGTTGAAGAAGTAGGAGTGCAGAGCGTAAGCGAAGCCGCGGCTACGGTACAGCCCGTTGCCGAAGCTAAACCGGCGGCAAAGATATCCGCTGACGGAGAAAAGGTTTTGTCGCCTTTCCCCGGGTTGATAAAAAATATTCTTGTAGCTGACGGAAGCACCGTTAAAAAAGATCAGGCGATAATGGTTCTCGAAGCGATGAAAATGGACAACGAAATTACCGCTCCCTGTGACGGTAAGGTTACTTTCGGAGTTGCGAAGGGCGCTAACGTAGAAACTAATGCGGTTCTCGCAGTAATAAGCTGAGCGGAGGAGATATGCAACAAAGTTTACTTATAAACTTTGGCGAAATTTTCGGTAATCTGTATGAATCTATGGGGTTTGTACAGGGCGATTGGCAGAATTACGTAATGCTTTTGATTTCGTTTGTTCTGATGTATCTCGCCATAGTTAAAAAATTCGAGCCCATGCTTCTTCTTCCGATAGCTTTCGGTATGTTTTTGATAAACATACCGGGTGCGGAGGGCGTGCTGTGGGGAACGTATCCTAAAGACGAAAGCGGAAACGTGCTTACGGGTTATGACAGCGTTCAGAACAGGGGACTGCTGTGGTATTTGTATTTCGGTGTAGATAAAGTAATTTATCCGCCCTTGATATTTCTCGGAATAGGCGCGATGACAGATTTCGGACCGCTTATAGCAAATCCCAAAAGTATGCTTATCGGCGCCGGTGCTCAGTTAGGTATATTTGTGGCGTTTATTCTTGCCATCTTATTGGGCTTTTCCGTTGCTGCCGCAGCGGCAATTGCGATAATAGGCGGCGCCGACGGTCCGACGGCAATTATGACAACGTCCATTTTAGCTGAAAAATATATACCGACTATCGCTATAGCGGCATATTCATATATGGCGTTGATACCGATAATTCAAAAACCTTTAATGAAGCTGCTTACCACGAAAAAGGAAAGAGCGATTCGCATGAAGCCGCTTCGTCAGGTCAGCAAGCTGGAGAAAATTTTATTCCCGTTGATTGTAACTTTGGTTGTTGGAATTATTTTGCCGCAATCGATAGCTCTGTTGGGAATGCTTATGCTAGGCAACTTATTTAAAGAGTCGGGCGTTGTCGACAGGCTTTCGACGCAAGCGCAAAACGGGTTGATGAATACAATTACCATATTTTTGGGAATAGCGGTAGGCTGTAAGGCCAAGGGTGAAATTTTCCTCAGTTTGGATACTTTGAAAATTATCGCACTTGGATTGTTTGCGTTCGTTGTTGGCACGGTGGGCGGTTTGCTTGTTGCGAAAATAATGTGCAAGGTAACGAAAGGGCAAATAAATCCTTTAATAGGCTCTGCCGGTGTTTCAGCCGTGCCGATGGCGGCACGCATATCGGAAGACGTCGGGCGCGAATACGACCCCCAGAATCATCTGCTCATGCACGCTATGGGCCCTAATGTTGCGGGCGTTATAGGTTCCGCAATAGCGGCGGGCATTTTAATTGCGTGCTTCGGCGGATACGTCGACGGTACGGCAATCGTGGAACCGGCGGCTTCGGCGATAACCGGCATTTTATAATAATTACGGAGTAAATTATGGAAGTTAAAAAACTTTTAATTACCGATACGATTTTACGCGACGCGCACCAGTCACATGCGGCCACGAGAATGAGATTTGACGAAATGGAGCCTGTTTTACCGTTATTGGATGAAATAGGGTATTATTCTCTCGAGGCATGGGGCGGGGCGACTTTCGACTCTTGTCTTAGGTTTTTAAACGAAGATCCGTGGGACAGATTGAGAAATTTAAAAAAATACTTAAAAAAGACGCCTATACAAATGCTGTTGCGCGGACAAAATCTGTTGGGTTACAGACATTATGCGGACGACGTTGTTGAAAGCTTTATAGACAAGTCAATTGAGAACGGCGTCGGCGTAATAAGAGTATTCGATGCGCTGAATGATTACAGAAATCTCGAAACGTCCATAAAAGCTATAAAAAAATACGGTTCCGGCAATAAATGCGTATGTGAGGCGGCTATATCTTATACTACAAGTCCGGTGCATACAACCGAGTATTTTGTTGAACTTGCCAAAAAACTTGAAGATATGGGTGCCGATAATATCTGTATCAAGGATATGGCAAATCTATTGCTTCCGTTTACGGCTTACGACGTCGTAAGTAAATTGAAAAAAGCTTTGCGCCCCGAAACGAAAGTACATTTGCATACGCATAATACTTCGGGTACCGGCGATATGATCAACATTATGGCGATTCAGGCAGGGGTGGATATTGTCGACTGCGCTCTTTCACCGCTGGGTAACGGTACTTCTAATCCCGCAACGGAGCCGCTTGTCGCAACTTTGAAGGGAACGCCTTACGATACGGGAATTGATATCCAAAAACTGTTGCCTGCCGTTAAACATTTTGAGGGCGTCGCAAAACGTTTGGAGAGTGACGGCTTCCTGAATCCCAAAGTTAGAAGGGTGGATATAAATACTTTATTATATCAAGTGCCCGGCGGCATGTTGTCAAATCTTATGAATCAGCTTAAGCAAGCCGGACAGGAAGATAAACTTCTCGACTGCCTTGCGGAAGTGCCCAAAGTCAGAAAAGATTGCGGTTATCCGCCGCTTGTTACACCTTCCAGCCAGATTGTAGGTACACAAGCGGTTTGGAATGTGCTTTTGGGAAGATATAAAACCATAACAGCCCAGTATAAAGATTTGATATTGGGCAAGTACGGTAGCGTGCCCGGGGAAGTTAATCCGAAAGTTACAAGTATGTGCACAAAAGACGGAGAGAAAGTTATAACTTGCCGCCCTGCCGATTTGATTGAAGATGAAATGCAGTCGCTTACCGAAAAAGTAAAGAACGACGGATTTTATCAAAAGCAGGAAGACGTTCTTTCATATGCGCTTTTCCCCGAAGTTGCAACAAATTATTTTAAATGGCGAAAAGCGGCGCAGACCGGAATTGACAGCGATTTAGCGTCCAATCCGAACAGGGTTTATCCCGTATAAAAATAATTAACGGCGTGGACGAAAGTTCACGCCGCAACGGATTTATTCGATGAGTAGGATAGCGGTAATCGGGGCAGGCGCCTCCGGTTTGGTTGCGGCATATTTTGCGGCAGTAAACGGTAACGAAGTTCATATATTCGAAAAAAACGAAAAATGCGGTAAGAAGATTTATCTGACCGGAAAGGGAAGATGTAATATTACGCATAAGTGCACAGCTTGCGAGTTTTTGGAAAATGTTGTTACAAACAGTAAATTTTTGACGAGTTCCGTTTATAGCTTTTCACCCGATGACGCGATTTCATTCTTTGAAAACGGCGGTTTGAGGACCAAAACAGAGCGTGGTGCAAGAATTTTTCCCGTGTCGGATAAATCGAGCGACGTAATCAGATGCCTTGAAACATATTGTAACAAGGCGGGTGCTAAGTTCCATTTTAATGAAAATGTACAAAATATTTCGTTTTTGAATGGTACTATATCTGGCATAATAACGCAAAAAGGCTATTTCGATTGTGCAAAAGTGATAGTCTGCACGGGTGGATTGAGTTATCCTTCGACAGGTTCAACGGGTGACGGTTACAAATTTGCCAAATCTGCCGGACATAAAATAGTCGACTGTGTTCCGGCGCTTTGCGGTTTAAATGTCAAGGGTACATTTTGTAAAGAGCTTCAGGGATTAACGCTTAAAAACGTTTCTTTGACCGCAAGTTATCAGGGCAAAGCAATTCGGTCGCTTTTCGGTGAAATGCTTTTTACGCATTACGGTATATCGGGGCCTATAGTGCTGACAATTTCAAGTTTGATAAATCGTTTGGATTTATCGAAGGTTGAATTAATTTTGGATTTAAAGCCTGCTTTAAGTTTTGAACAGTTGGATAAAAGGTTGTTAAAAGACTTTGAGGCAAATTCCAATAAAACTTTATTCAATTGTTTAAAATTACTTGTACCTGTTTCATTGATTAAGATATTACTGTCGAGAAGTGGTTTGGATTCAACAAAAAAGGTTAACTCCGTTACCGTGGAGGAAAGACGCAGGCTATTGACAGCCGTTAAGAATTTTGTAATTAAAATTAATTCATTACGCGGTTTTGACGAGGCGATTATAACTTCCGGTGGAGTGGACGTTAAGGATATTAATCCTAAAACGATGGAGAGTAAGTTAATTAAAGGTCTGTATTTTTGTGGCGAAGTACTTGATTTAGATGCTTTTACAGGTGGATATAATCTGCAAATTGCATTTTCAACCGGCTTTGCGGCTGGGAACAATATAAGGAATTAAAAACATGAAAGCTATACGCGGAGCAACAACCGTTGAAAAAGATGAAGCTGAAAACATTAAACAGCGAGTGAAAGAACTTTTAACAGAAATAAAAAATGCCAATAACTTGAACGAAGACAATATGATTTTCATTTTGTTCTCAAATACGGCAGATATCCGTTCGTTTTATCCTGCAAAAGCTGCCAGAGAGGCGGGTTTTTTTTCTTGTGCGCTGTATTCGTCGTTGGAGCCTGAAATTGAAAACTCACTAAATAAATGTATCAGAATTATGGTTCTGGCCGATATTTCCACTAAACCAAAACATATTTATTTACACAACGCCGCAGCATTGAGAAAAGATTTGACAACCATCAATATTGCAGTTGACGGTCCTGCCGGTAGTGGAAAAAGTACAGTATCGGAATTGATTGCAAAAAGACTGAATATTTTGCATTTGGATACGGGCGCGACCTACAGGGCGGTTGCGTTTGCATGTAAAAAACATAAAATTGATTTTTACGATGAGCAACAAGTAAAAGCAAATATAGATAAATTTAATATTGAAATTAAATATTTAAACAATAAGCAAAGTACTATGCTTGACAATATTGACATTTCGGATATGATACGTACGCCTGAAATGTCTCTTGCCGCATCTACAGTCTCCGCTTATAAATGCGTAAGAGATACAATGGTTGAGTTGCAGAGAAAATTTGCTTCGTCAAATTCTTGCATTCTCGACGGTAGAGACATAGGCTCAAACGTACTGCCTAATGCACAATTTAAATTTTTCCTTACAGCGTCCGCCGAAATTCGGGCAAAGCGGAGAGTGGCGGAAAATCAAACTAAAAACATTAACCAACCTTTCGATATTGTATTGGCTGATATTATGTTGAGAGACAAGCAAGACAGTATGCGTAAATTTGCGCCGCTGGTTTGTGCCGACGACGCAATAAAAATCGATACGTCCGATATGGGTATTGATGAAGTTGCGGATAAAATATTAAAAATAATTCAGGAAAAAGTCTGACAGTGCGAAAAAATAAATTACAGACCGGAAAACTTGATAAATGGTTTAAAACAATGCGCAGATTTGCCCGCACTGTTTATAAGCCTTTATTTCCATATAAAAAACATGGGCATACCCAACCTTACAATGACCGCGCTTATATTTTTGTCGGGAACCATTTAAGTTTGCTTGACGTTGTTCCTTTGGCAATGGCAACGGATAGGCCGGTCCATTTCATGGCGAAAAGTTCGCTTTTTGAAAAGGGTTTAATGAAAAAGTTTGTGACTAAATGCCAGTGTATTCCCGTAAACAGGGACGGCAACGACATTAAGGCTGTTATGCAGGCTATGAAATATCTTAAAAATAACGAATCTATTGTTATTTTCCCGGAAGGCAGCCGCAACCGTACAGAGGAAACGTTTCTACCGTTTAAAAGCGGGGCGGCAGCGCTGTCCATAAAAACAAAAACTCCTATAGTTCCTGTTATTCAAATTAAAAAGATCAAGTTTTTGCGGCGTTCACACGTGTTTTACGGTGATATAATTGAATTTTCAGAGTACTATGACAGACGTTTAACGGATGCAGATATTAAAACTTGCGATAATATTCTGTATGAAAAAATGTTGAATTTGTATAACGAATTTCAAAACTCGTTAAACGCTAAAAAAACCAAAAAGAAAAACATTAAAAAAGATATTTAATAATATGGAAATTTTCGTCGCTGAGAACAGCGGATTTTGTAAAGGCGTAGAAGACGCGGTAAATACCGCAATAAATACAAACGGCGACAATGTTTTCGTTTTGGGAGAAATAATTCACAATGCCGCCGTTGTAAAAGCGATTAGCGATAAAGGCGTTCGCGTTGTGGAAAAGCTGTGCGAGGTTCCCGACAACAGTTCTGTAATATTCCGCTCTCACGGAGTGCCTAAAAGTTTTTACGCTGAATGTGCGGCAAGAAATATTAAGGTTATCGACTGTACTTGCGGGTTTGTCAGGCGAACGCAGTCGATTGTTGAAGAACAAAGTCTGCATGGAAAGACAATTGTAATTGTCGGAGAGCCCACTCATCCCGAAGTTATAGGTCTTTTGGGGTGGTGCGTCGGTGAAGCGTTGGTTTTAAACGATTCGGAAAATATTCCGGCGCATTTGTCGGATAAAGAAGTTTGTATTGTCAGTCAGACGACTTTTTCTGCTTTAAAATTTGAGAAAATAGTTAAAAATATTAAAAAACTCTGTGAAAAAACAGTTGAAGTTTTTCAGACTATTTGTTATACTACTATAAGACGGCAGCGGGAGACTGAAGAACTCGCAAAAAAATGCGAAGCGATTTTGGTTGTCGGCGGATTGAACAGCAGTAATACCAACAAGCTGTATGAGATTGCTTCCCAATATTGCGGAAATGTTTACCGTCTTGCCGATTCGAATGACTTAGACATATCTAAGATAAAAAATTTTAAAAGTGTAGGTATTGTTTCAGGGGCGTCAACCCCGAATGCGCAAACCCGGGAGGTTCTCTTAAAGATGGAAGAAAGCACAGAAGTTAAGGCAACAAATTCTATGGCGGACGTAGTTGCTAAAATCGACAACGAATCGAAATTCAAAAAAGGTCAGATAGTTCAGGCGACAATTTCGCAGGCGACGGCCGAGGGTTTACAGATTCTGTTGCCTTATTCGAAGAAGGAAGTAGCTTTGAGTAAGGACGAACTTGATTGCGAGCAATATAACGCGGACGATTTTGTCGATAAAATCGGCGATTCTATAGATTTACTTGTGGTTGAACTTAAACCGAGCCTTAAACTTTCGCAGAAGATGATAAAATTGCTTAAAGAGGAAGAAGCTCTCGGCGCGGACATAGAAGCGGGCAAAGAATTCAGCGTTGTATGTACCGGTACCAATAAGGGCGGTTTGGTAGGACAAATGGGCACATACGCAGTGTTTGTTCCGGCAAAGGAAATTCGCCCCGGATTTGTTAAAGACCTTACAAAATACGAAGGTAAAACGCTCCGTTTACGCGCTATCGAAATCAAGAAAGGCGCAAGAAAAGAAATTATAGCTTCACAGCGCGTAATTTTGCAGGAAGAGCGTGATGCGAGAGACGCCGCAAAACTCGAAAAAGAAGAAGAATTTTTTGCGAATATCGCTGTAGGCGACGTCGTTGAAGGAAAAGTAGAAAGAGTTACCTCTTTCGGCGCATTTGTTTCCGTAAACGGATTCGATTGTCTCGCTCATATTTCCGATTTGTCCTGGACCGGCGTCGAAGACGTAAAAGAAGTTCTTGAAATAGGAAAAACTTATCAGTTCAAGGTCCTTAAAATAGATAAGGAAAATAAAAAAGTTTCCATAGGCTATAAACAGCTTCAACCTCAGCCGTGGGATTTGGTTGACGGAAAATACGGTGAAGGCGACATAATTCACGGAAAGGTTGTAAGAATTGTTCCTTTCGGAGCATTTGTCGAAGTTGAAAAAGGCGTAGACGGCTTAGTTCACGTATCACAAATCAGTCATGAAAGAATAGAAACTCCCGCAACTTGCCTTAGCGTAGGCGACGAAGTCGACGCGAAGATCATTGCGGTGGACGCAGCTTCGAGAAAAATGAATTTATCCATTAAAGCTCTGTTGCCCGAACCCGAAAGAAGACCCCGCAACCAGAGGAATAATGAAGACGGCGAAGACAATCACCGTAAATTCCGTTCTTCAAGAAGAAACGACGACGAGATTTCAACGTGGAGCGAGGGTAGCATTTCCGGTACTTCCATAGCCGACCTGCTTGCAAGCGCAAAGAAGAATAAATAAATTTTAATAAAAGTATTTTCCGCCGTCCGTTTTGTGAACGGCGGTTTTTATGTTAGGTAAAATGGATTACGAAATAAGAAAATGGAAACCGGAAGACGCTTATGCGCTTTCGAAGATACTCAACAACAATAAAATAACGGATAATCTGCGAGACGGCATTCCTTGTCCCTATACGGAAGTTGACGCATTGAATTATATAACCGAAATGATAAATTCGGACCCGAATAAAGTTTTTGCTTTTGCTGTGTGCTGTAACGGAAAATTGGCTGGCAGTATAGGCATTTTCAGACAAGACAATATTTATTATCGTTCGGCGGAAATAGGTTATTATTTGAGCGAAAATTATTGGAATAAGGGTTTAGCTACATATGCGGTTAAAAAGGCCTGCGAATATGTATTTGCAAATTCCGATATAATCAGAATTTTTGCGGAGCCGTTTGCGCGGAATTCCGCTTCTCGCAGGGTACTGTCAAAAACAGGCTTTGTTTACGAGGGAACTATGTTTTCAAGCGCCGTTAAGAACGGAATAGTTGAGGATACTGTAATTTACGGGTTGTTAAAAGGTGTTTGAAGGTTTAAACATGCGCATTAGTGTTTATAAATTTATTGTTTAATATTGGAGGTTTTCAAATGAAAAGAGAAGGTAATATTAAAATTTCAAGTGAAAATATGATGCCCATAATAAAAAAATGGCTTTATTCGGATAAAGACATTTTTTTAAGGGAAATAGTTGCCAACGGAATCGACGCTATAACTAAGTTTAAAAAGCTTGTTGACATGGGCGAAGCTTGCGACGACGGCGCAGAATACTGCGTAAAAATTTCCGTCGATAAGAAGAATAAAACTTTGACGGTCGAAGATAACGGCATAGGCATGACCGACGAAGAAGTCGAAAACTACATTACGCAGATAGCTTTTTCAGGCGCTTCCGATTTCCTGTCAAAATACGAAAAAGCTGGAGGAGACGGCATAATCGGACATTTCGGTTTAGGCTTTTATTCCGCTTATATGGTTTCCGATTACGTTGAAATTTATACAAAATCGTTTAAAAACACGCCCGCTGTCCGCTGGGAATCAGACGGAAATGCTTCTTATTCTATAGAAGAAACAGAAAAAGAAAGCCGCGGAACAAAAATAGTAATGCATATCGCCGCGAGTGAAAAAGAGTTTATCGATGAGAACAATATAAAAAATCTCGTCAGAAAATACTGTTCGTTTATGCCCTACAACATATACGTATCTTTTAAGGGCGACGGTAAGGACGAACCTTTAAATTCCACGGTTCCGCTGTATGCAAAAAATCCCAAAGACTGTACCGAGGAAGATTATAAAAATTTTTACCGCGATACGTTTATGGATTATAACGAGCCGATGTTTTGGGTGCATCTCAATATGGATTACCCGTTTAATCTTAAAGGCATTCTCTATTTCCCCAAAGTCAAAAACAAGGTAGAGCTCGAGCGCGGCAAAGTCAAGTTATACTGTAATCAGGTATTTATTGCGGACAACATAAAGGAAGTTATTCCCGAATTTTTAATGCTGTTGAACGGCGTTATAGACTGTCCTGATATTCCGCTTAACGTTTCCCGTAGTTTTTTGCAAAACGACAGTCAGGTGCAGAAAATAAGTAAACATATCACGAAAAAGGTTGCGGATAAGTTAATATCGCTGTTTAAAAACGACAGAGAAAAATATGAAAAATGTTGGGAAGATACGGCCAATTTCATTAAATTCGGCTGTATTAAACAAAATGATTTTTATGATAAGGTCAAGGATATCATAATTTATAAAAATCTAGATGACAAATTTGTTGATTTTTCCGAATTATTAAAAGACAGCAATAATGGAGAGGGCGATGATAAAAAAGACGGAAAAACAGAGCCCGAAACAATTTACTACGTATCGGACAGATTGCAACAGGCACAATATATTAAAATGTTCAAAGAGCAGGGACTTGACGCAATTTTGTGCGATAACTTCATCGATCCGCACTTTTTGAGTTTTTTGGAATATCATAAGCCGAACGAAATAAAATTTGTCCGTATAGACGCCGACGTTGCGGGCGCATTAAAGACCGACGGCGAAGCGGCGGAGGATTCCGTCCTGTCCGATTTGTTCAAAAATACTTTAAAAAACGATAAACTTACCGTTAAATTCGAAAATTTGAAAAATTCCAACGTTCCTGCAATTATTATAACCGACGAATATATGCGCCGGTACAGTGAAATGGGGCAGATTTACGGTATGAGCGACGGTCTGATTGCGCAGACAATGATTGTAAATTTGTCTAATCCGATAATCAATAAAATTAAAGAGCTTAACGAAGAAAAACAAAAATTTGTAATAAACTATGTCTATTCGCTTGCGTTGCTTTCGTTTAAAAAGCTCGAAGCGGACGAACTTGATAAATTCGTCAATTACAATTTACTGCTTCTTGACGATTATATAAATTAAGGCTGTTGTATTTTATAATTTTTACCGTGCATCCATCATTATGCACGGTATTTTTTTGTGTTTTGGCAAAATATACTATTTTAGAAAAAAATTTCATTTTTTTTGGTTTCGGTCTTGAAAAACGGATAAAGATATGATAGAATAAATAAGGTATGGTGTGCGAAATATCCGAAGATCTTAAAAGTTTCCATGAAGGTATTGATTGCAGGGCCTTCGAGATTTTCGGTTGCCACAAATACGGTGAAAACAAATACATTTTCCGCGTATGGGCACCGCACGCCGAACGTGTGGATTTAGTAGGCAAATTTAACGGCGAAAGAGAAGTTTGTTTAAAAATGGACAGGCTGCCCGACGGAGAAAGCTTCGAGGTTGTCACGTCGGCGCAAGAGGGGGACGTTTACGCCTTTCTCATTTCAACATACGACGGCAGAAAAATTTATAAAGCTGACCCGTATGCTTTTTATTCCGATTTACCTAATTCGTTTTATTCAAAAATTTGCGATTTGCCGACAAAGACTATTCGTACAAACGAGATTTGCGAGTTTGATAAGCCTGTAAATATATACGAAGTAAACTTATTATCCTGGAAAAGGCATGATGATAACTCCTATTATAGTTATCGGGAGCTTGAAAAAACGCTTGTTCCGTACGTAAAATCCATGGGTTATACGCACGTTGAATTTATGCCGGTTAACGAATTTCCCTATGACGGGTCCTGGGGCTATCAGGTAACGGGGTATTTTTCCGTAACGTCACGTCTCGGCACTCCGTTGCAGTTTAAAAGTCTTGTAGATGCTTTTCATTCAAACGGAATAAAGGTCATAATTGACTGGGTGCCGGCACATTTCCCTAAAGACGATTGGGGGCTTTACGAATTTGACGGACAGCCCTTGTACGAATGTCCGCTGTGGGACAGAATGGAGCATAGCGGTTGGGGAACCAGAAAATTCGATTTCGGCAGAGGCGAAATAGACAGTTTTCTTTTGTCGGCGGCCGTTATGCTAATGGACGTTTACGGGGCTGACGGCTTACGCGTAGACGCGGTTGCGTCCATGTTGTATCTCGATTATGACAGATGCGGCGGCGATTGGACGCCGAATATTTATGGCGACAGCAGAAATTTGGAAGCCATCGAATTATTAAAAAAAATAAATGCAACATTAAAAAAACTTTTCCCCGACGCCGTAATTATTGCGGAGGAGTCAACCGCTTTCCCGAAATTGACGGATAAAATCGAGAACGGCGGCTTGGGCTTCGATTACAAATGGAATATGGGGTGGATGAACGACGTACTGTTTTATTGCAGGCAAGACCCTTATTTCAGAAATCATCATCACAATAAATTAACTTTTTCGCTTGTATATGCGTTTTCGGAAAAATTTATTTTGCCGTTGTCGCATGACGAGGTTGTACACGTAAAGGGCTCCGTAGTAAACAAAATGCCCGGCAGTTATGACGATAAATTTGCCGGAGAACGGTTGCTATTGGGATTTATGTACGCTCATCCGGGCAAAAAACTTAATTTTATGGGTTACGAAATTGCGCAGTTCAGTGAATGGAACTATTGTAAAGGAATAGATTTTTTTCTTACCGAATACGAAAAGCATCGAAAAATGCGCGCGTTTGTAAAGGCTATAAACTTTTTTTATCTTAACAATAAGCCGCTTTACGAAATCGATGACGGCTGGGACGGATTCGAATGGCTTGTCGTTGACGACAGGACAAACAATTTTTTGGCGTTTAACAGATATTCACGCAACGGCGACGGCATCACCGCTGTAATGAATTTTTCGGGCATTGATTTGCATAATTACCGTTTCGGCATAGAAGAAGGAAAGTATACAGTTATTTTTAATTCCGATTTGAAAAAATTCGGCGGGTACGGTACTTTGAAAAAGAGAATTTTTAAATCCGAAAATCTGTCAAGTCATGGGAAAGAACATTCGCTTTGTATCGTTATACCCAAACTTACTTGTATGTTTTTGAAAAAAATTAATTAAACTTATAGGGGGATTCGCAATGCTGAGAAAAAAAGAATGCGTTGCAATGTTACTTGCCGGAGGACAAGGCAGCAGGCTTTATGCGTTAACGAGCAATATAGCAAAACCTGCAGTATCTTTCGGCGCAAAATACAGAATTATAGACTTTCCGTTATCCAACTGCATCAATTCCGGAATCGATACGGTGGGCGTGCTTACGCAGTACCAGCCTTTGGTTCTTAACGAGTATGTAGGAAACGGTCAGCCGTGGGATTTGGACAGAACGTTTGGCGGAGTACATATTTTATCGCCTTACGAAGCAAAGACGGATACTTCCTGGTATAAAGGAACTGCAAACGCTATTTATCAGAATATTCGGTTCATGAAAATGTATGATCCCGAATACGTGCTTATACTTTCGGGCGACCATATTTATAAGATGGATTACGACAAAATGCTTGCGGCACATAAAGAGGCAAAAGCAGACTGCACTATCGCGTGCATGGAGGTTCCGTTAAAAGAGGCTTCCAGATTCGGTATTCTCAATACAAATCCCGACGGAACGATTTACGAATTCGAGGAAAAGCCCGCAAACCCCAAAAGCAATTTGGCGTCAATGGGTATTTATATCTTTACCGCGTCAAAGCTTTTCAAATATCTCGAGCTTGACGAAGCAGACCCCGCTTCGGAAAAAGATTTCGGTAAAAACGTTCTCCCCGCAATGCTTAAAGCAGGCGAGAAAATGTTTTCCTATCGCTTTGAAGGGTATTGGAAAGATGTCGGTACGATAAGCTCTCTTTTAGAGGCGAATATGGATTTGCTCGGTGTTGTACCCAATTTCGAGCTCAGAGACGAAAAAAGAGTAATTCATTCCAGAAGCCCGCTTGCTCCGCCGGCATTTGTAGAGGGGGAAGTTCTCAATTCTATAATTGCAACCGGATGTGAAATTGAGGGCAAAATAGTCAATTCCGTAATAGGCACAAACTGCGTCATAGAAAAAGGCGCGGAAGTCAACGACTGCGTACTTATGGGAGATATAGTGGTTAAAAAAGGCGCAAAGCTTAATTATGCTATTATTGACGAAGAAGTTACGGTATGTGAAAACGCCGCTGTCGGCTCGGTAAAGAGCGAAGCCTGCAAGGTTGAGGGTAAGACAAACGGAATTACTGTTCTTGGCAGGGGCATTACCGTCGGTAAAAACGCAAAAGTCGCCGCAGGTGATATAGTTGATAAAAATGTTTTGGGGGGAAAATAATATGGCTTCAACCGTTGGCGTAATATTTTCAAGTCTAAACGAGGAATATGTTCCCGAGCTTACAAAAGTAAGATCTATCGGTTCGATACCTTACGGCGGCAGATACAGATTAGTGGATTTCGCACTGTCAAATATGGTCAATTCGGGTATAACCACCGTAGGCATGATAACAAAAAATAACTACCAGTCGCTTATGGACCATCTCGGTTCCGGCAAAAACTGGGATTTGGCAAGAAAAGAGGGGGGGCTTATTTTGCTTCCGCCTTACAGCGACGAATCGGAAACATTGTATAATAACCGTTTGGAAGCTTTAAAAGGTACGATGTCCTTTCTTAAAAAGGCAAAGGAAGATTTTGTCGTGCTTGCCGACAGTGATGCGGTTTATAAACTTGATTACAGTAAATTAATTGATTACCACATAAAAAAGAATGCCGATATAACTATGGCTTATCACGAGCATGAAATAAAAGCTGTTCACCAGTATTTGACTTTCGGTACGGATAAGACAGGCAGAATTACCGGCATCGAAATAAACAATACTCCTGTCGGAAAATGTACGAACAATTACATCAATCTTATGGTGGCGCGCACATCGTTTTTAATCAGATTAATTCAAAGCGCAATTCAAAACGGTCATAAAAGCTTTGCTAAGGATATTTTGTGTGCAGGCGTCAACAGTCTTAAAATGTACGCCTACAAATATGAAGGATATTATGCAAACATCGATTCGCTTTCCGCTTATTTTAAGGCGAACGCAGACCTTCTCAAGAAAGACGTCAGAAACGAAATTTTCGGAGACAGAGACATATATACGAAAATCAACGACAGTGCGCCTGCAAAGCTTACGGAAACGGCAAAGGTCAAAAATTCTCTTATTTCCGACGGTTGCCTTATAGAGGGTACGGTTGAAAACAGTATTCTTTTCCGCGGAGTTAAAATAGGTAAAGGCAGTACGGTTAAAAACTGTGTGATTATGTCGGAAAATATAGTAGGAGAAAACTGCAACCTTGCTTATGTCGTCAGCGATAAAGATTCGGTCATACGCGATAACAGAGTGCTTGCCGGTTGCGAGCAACAGCCTTATTTCATAAATAAAGGCTCCTTGATTTAAATTATCGGAGGGAATTATGGCAACAAAAACAACACAAACGGCAAAACCGAAGAAAACCGCAACAGATTCCTCGCCTAAAAAGGTTAAAGAAGTAAAATCCTTAAATAAAAAGAAAATTTTATTCGTCGCTTCGGAATCGACGCCTTTTATTGCGACAGGTGGGCTTGCGGAAGTAATAGGTTCTTTATCGAAAGCGCTTGCTGCGTCCGGTAAATTCGACGTCAGAGTGGTTATTCCGTTATTTTCGGATATTAAAAAAGAGTATAAAGACAAATTTACATATCTCGGAAATATATATGTGCATCTTGCCTGGCGTAACCAGTACTGCGGTATTTTCTCATATGAAAAGGAGGGCGTTACATTTTATTTTATCGATAACGAGTTCTATTTCAAACGTCCCGGTTGCTACGGCTATTATGACGACGGTGAAAGATTTGCATTTTTCTCAAGAAGTGTTCTTGAAATTATGCCGTTCCTCAATTTCTATCCCGACGTTATGCACTGCCATGATTGGCAGGCGGCGTTAGCGGCAATATATTTGAAAACAAATTATTGTTTCAGGGAAGAATACCAGTATATCAGGGCGCTTTTCACTATTCATAATATAGAATATCAGGGGCAGTATTCGCTTGATTTGCTGTGTGATTTGTTTGATATTTACGGCCATTACAAATACCTTGTCGAATATAATAACTCGATTAATTTAATGAAAGGCGCAATAGAGTGTTGCGAAAGATTTTCGACCGTAAGCCCCAGATACGCACAGGAAATTAAAGATCCGTATTTTGCGCATGGGCTCGATGCTATTATCAGGAAAAACGAGTTTAAACTCAGAGGGATATTAAACGGAATAGACGATATCGGCTACAATTGCGAACTTGACGAGCATTTATTTGCTAACTTTTCACCGAACGATTTTTCGAATAAAGCGGTATGTAAAAAAGAATTGCAAAAATTATTAAATTTGCCGCAAAAACCGGAAACTCCGATAATATCTATGGTAACGCGTCTTGTATCGCACAAGGGGTTGGATTTAGTCACAAATATTCTTGAAGAGCTGTTGCAGGATGATGTTCAGGTTGTAATTTTGGGGACAGGAGACGCGCATTTTGAGGGATTTTTCAGCGGAATGGCAAAAAAATATCCCGATAAATTAAGCGCCAATATCGCTTTTAACGGTGATTTATCCAGAAAAATTTATTCAGGCTCTGACATCTTCCTTATGCCTTCCAAATCGGAACCGTGCGGATTATCTCAGATGATTGCTTGCCGTTACGGCACTGTCCCTGTTGTCAGAGAAGCGGGAGGTTTGTATGACAGCATTAAACCTTTGGAAAACGGTTATACGTTTACTAACTTCAATGCCCACGATATGCTTTTTGTAATCAGAGAAGCCATGTCCGATTATAAAAATAAAAGCGAATGGGCAAAACTTATGTACAGAGCAGCAACAACTGATTTCAGTTGGAATCATTCAGCAAAAGAGTATGAAGCTCTCTATATGGATATGCTTAAATAAATTTTACTAAAATAAATTTTATTAAAAAAACAGGAGAACATAATGAGTACTACTTTTACCGAAAAGGAAGTAAAAGATTTAATCAAAGGAAAGCTGTCGAGATATTTCGGCGTAACCCCTTCGGAAGCTACAAAAGATCAGATTTATAAATCTGTCGTAATGTCGGTTCGTGATATTCTGCTTGAAAAAAGGCAACAGTTTCATAAAAAAATAAAGGCGAAGCGCGCCAAGAGAGTATATTATCTCTGTATGGAGTTCTTGATGGGACGCTCGCTTAAAAACAGTTTGTACAATTTAAGCGCAACCTCCGTATTCGAAAAGGCTGTGGCTTCTTACGGGTTAAAACTTGAAGATTTGTATGAGCTTGAACCCGATGCAGGCTTAGGCAACGGAGGTCTCGGAAGGCTTGCCGCATGCTTTATGGACGCTTTAGCGACGGGTAATTATCCTGCAATGGGATATAGCTTACGTTACGAATACGGTCTTTTTAAGCAGAAAATAGTGGACGGCTGGCAGATGGAACTGCCTGATGTTTGGTTGCCGGGCGGAGAATCATGGCTAACCCAAAGAACCGACAAATCTTTTATCGTAAGATTCAACGGACAAATAGAGGAAAAGTGGACGGAGAACGGGCTTGAAACGACTTACGTTAACTGTAAAGAAATCGAGGCTGTTGCTTACGATATGATGGTTTCGGGTAAAAACAGTGGAGCCGTTTCGGTATTAAGACTTTGGAAGGCCAAACCCGTACAGGACTTCAACATGAAGCTGTTCTCCCAGGGTGACTATTATCAGGCAATGACCGAGGATAATGACGCTGACCTGCTGACGAAAGTATTATATCCTGCAGATAATCATATGGCAGGTAAATCTCTCAGACTTAAACAGCAGTATTTCCTTTGCTCGGCGTCCATTCAAAATATCGTTCAGGACCATAAGCACAGATACGGCAGTTTAAACGACTTGCCCAAACTTGCGGCTATACATTTGAATGATACGCATCCCGCGATGGCTATTCCAGAGTTAATGAGAATTCTTATCGACGAATATTTCTACGACTGGAATCAAGCATGGGCAATAACCACTGCAACCTGCGCATATACAAATCATACCGTACTTGCCGAGGCTTTGGAGACATGGTCTGAAGACCTGATTGAACGGACAATTCCCAGAATACATTCAATTATAAAAGAAATAAACAGGCGCTTGTGCGAAGAATTATGGAATAAGTTCCCCGGTGAGTGGGCTAAGATTTCCCGTATGTCGATTATCGAGCATGACCGTATTAAAATGGCAAATCTTTGCGTCTACGGCGGGCACAGCGTCAACGGTGTTTCGGCGCTGCACAGCGATATAATCAAAAAATCCGTATTTAAAGATTTTTACGATTTTTCTCCCGAAAAGTTTACAAATGTAACGAACGGTATCGCGCACAGAAGATGGTTAAACCAGTCTAACCCCGAACTTTCCGAGTTGTTGACCGAGTGTATAGGCGACGGTTTTGTTTTGGACGGGGCGAAGCTTGCCGACTTTAAAAAATTTGAAAACGATAAAACAGTACTCGCAAGGCTGGACGAAATTAAAAAAATCAAGAAGCAGCAATTTGCCGAATACGCTAAAAAGAAACAGGGCGTTATTATCGATCCGTCGACGCTTTTTGACGTTCAGGCAAAAAGACTGCATGAATATAAGCGTCAATTATTAAATGTAATTAACATTATCGATACTTATCTTGATTTATTGGATAATCCTAATTTGGACGTTTTGCCTAAAACCTATATTTTTGGGGCAAAGGCAGCGCCCGGGTACGATATGGCAAAGAAAATTATCAAACTGATTAATTTCCTTTCGGAAGACATTAAGAAAAATACAAAGGTGCATGAAAAGCTTTCAGTCGTCTATATGGAAGATTATAACGTATCTATGTCTGAAAAATTGATGCCGGCTTCCGAAGTTTCAGAACAAATTTCTCTTGCCGGCAAAGAGGCCAGCGGTACCGGCAATATGAAGTTTATGATTAACGGAGCATTGACAATCGGAACTCTCGACGGCGCGAACGTTGAAATGGCCGAGGCTGTCGGAAATGATAATATATTTATCTTCGGATTGAAATCCAACGAAGTTGACGATATTTGGGGCACCGGTTATAGCTCGAGTAAATATTATAATGAATCGCCTAAACTGCGTCGCATTATAGAAGCTTTGATTGTCGGCTTCAACGGACAATCGTTTGCGGATATTGCAAATTACCTGTTGACGGAAACACCTGTAGCCGACCCTTATATGTGTATGGCTGATTTCGGAGATTATAACAGGGCGCAAAATGAAATATCCGAGCTGTACGTGTCAAATAAAACCAAGTGGAATCAAATGTCTCTGCGTAACATTGCCGCTGCCGGAATATTTGCCGCAGACAGAGCCATTAACGACTATGCAACAAACATTTGGAATTTGAAATCAATCAAAAATTAATCATTTTTTACAAAACAAGGTCGGATTTGTCCGACCTTGTTTTGTACTATGTCACGCATAATATGATTTTAATGTATTTTTTTGTAATAAATAGTCGATTGTCTTA
The DNA here is from genome assembly GCA_910578765.1 of uncultured Christensenella sp. Lineage (GTDB taxonomy): Bacteria > Bacillota > Clostridia > Christensenellales > Borkfalkiaceae > Coproplasma. The sequence continues at coordinate 23,115 of CAJTRW010000003.1, read as the reverse complement.
ATTTTATTCAATTTATTTTTTTTTGCAAAAATTTTGTTGACATACAGACTTAGATATGATATTCTTTTGGTTGGGCTCAACACTTCGTAAAAGCTGTGTTTTACGAAGTGTTGAATATATTCTAAAAACCTCCCTTCAAGTGGGAGGTCGTCAAAAAATTAAATTAATCGGAAGACAGCATGCAAAAAGATTTTTACACTCAACGTAACAACAAAAATTTAGAAACAATTGACAATTTGCTTATTAATGAATTACCGCCGTTTTGCTGTGACTACTTTCTCGCAATAGACAGTCAGACAAGTACTCTGACAAGATTGAACTATGCGCATGATTTGAAAATTTTCTTCTATTTTTTGCAAAATAAAAAATTCAATGGAAATAAAAAAATTCAGGAATTTGTTTTAACCGATCTTGAATTGGTTACAAGCAATGATATAGAATATTTTTTAAGCTTCCTCTCCCATTACCGCTATGGCGGCAGGGATCACTCCTGTAACGACAGGGCAAAAGCGCGTAAATTGTCTTCTGTACGAGCTATGTTTAAATATTTTTTCAACAAAGGTTTTATCAGTGTAGACAATTCCGCAAAAGTTACTACTCCCAAACTGCACGAAAAACCTATTGTCAGACTGGATTCCGACGAAGTTTATAATATAATTAACGTTGCCGAAAGCGGTAACGGGTTGACGCCTCATCAAATGACATATCACGAAAAAAACAAGGTTCGCGATAGCGCCATTTTGATGCTTTTTCTCGGAACCGGAATACGTATTAGCGAGCTTGTCGGACTGAATAACGAGGATTTGAATTTTAAAGACAATTCCTTCATTGTAACGCGAAAAGGCGGCAACAGAGCTATTTTATACTTTGACGAAGACGTTGCTGCGGCATTAAAACGTTACCTGGAATATAAGGAGAATATTTCAGATATTTTAAAAGACTCCTCCGCCCTTTTTCTTTCTGCTAATAAAAACAGAATCACAGTCCGCGCAGTTGAAAATCTTGTAAAAAAATACGCCAAGATTGTTTCTCCGCTTAAAAAAATTTCGCCTCACAAATTGCGTTCCACATACGGTACGCAATTATATAAGGCGACTGGCGATATTTATATAGTAGCCGACGTTTTGGGGCATAAAGACGTAAATACAACCAGAAAACACTACGCGGCAATAAGCGATGACAATCGGCGCGCTGTTGTGGGTAAGGTGAAACTGAAACCAGAAGATCAATAATTTTCTGCTATTTTATTAATTTCTTTTTCCGATAAAAAGCCGTTAGATGCTCCGTTACAGGTAATTTTATGCGAGGCGAAAATTTGCGCTCTGCGCAAAGCCTCATACACTTCGTATCCGTTAATGTAATAGTGTAAAAAAGCGCTGAACAACGAGTCGCCTGCGCCTACGGTATTTACTATCTTCTCGGTTTTGAAAGCAGGAAATTCGGCGATACTGTCCGATTCTTGAGTATAAATTGCCGCACCTTCTCCGCCACGCCCTAAAACTATAATTTTATTATTATAGATTTTTGCTAATTGAAAAATAAAATCTTGATAATTTCCGCCGATATTCTCGTCGCTTAAAAACAGGATATCGGCATATTTCATAAATTCGCAGTTGAATTCGTCCTCGATATTGGAAAGAACGTGTACGTCTGTTGCTATCGGCTTCCCCTCTTCCTTTGCTATTCGCAAAAGCGGACGATTGAAATTGATATTGCAAGCTACGACTAAATCAATATCTTTTAACATTGAGCGTTCAAATTCATACTCAGTTTCCTGAATATTTTTCAGATCACAGTAAATCTGTCTTTTACCTTCATTATCGTATAAAACAGCGGAATTAGGCGTTCTGTCAAGTTTTTGCTTAATAAATTTAGTGTCAATCGACAATTCCTGTAATTCGCTTTTGATTTGGTTTGCAGTAATGTCGCGCCCGATCAACGAGGCTAAGCGTACGTTGTCGCCTAAAACAGTCAAGGCTTTTGCGATATTAAAAGCCACTCCGCCCACAAACGTGTTTATGCCGAAAAAGTTATAGTCTATCGGATAATACGGGACCGGAAACTGACGCACAGCGACGTCGGTTTCGGTATTTAAAAGTCCGCTTATGAGTATATTCATATCTATCACTCCTCGTTGTTGTCGAGCAATATTTTATCGATTTTAATCACTGCACTGTCTTTTATATCAAGACATTTTCCGCAATTGTCGCAAATTTTATCGGGATTTAAGTCACAAATATCACATTCCATGCAACCTATACAAGCTCTGTCATATAAAACACATTTTTCCGATTTTTCAGTCATACACTACAATCCCTCTACTTTTCTATGATTATAATACAAATTAAGCGAAAAAACAACAAAATACAGGAACAAATGTTTGCTTATTTTATTTTTTAATGATATAATTTAATTGAGGTTAAATAATGAAACGTAATATCGATAAAAGCGAGCAGGTCTTTGAGTACATTAAAAGCTATATTACACAATACGGTTATGCCCCGACGGTCAGGGATATTTGTAAATCGTGCGATTTAAAGTCTACCGCTACCGCTTTCACCTATATTAACGAACTTGTTAAACGCGGGGTTTTAAATAAAGTCAATTGTAAAAACCGCGCCGTCTCTTTGAAGCAAGGTAGCATAAAAACAGTTCCTTTGGTTGGTACCGTTGCGGCAGGTCAGCCTATTTTTGCTACGGAAAATTATGAAGATTTCTATTCTATCCCCGGTAACTTTTTTGCCGGTGAAGATTTATTCATGCTTACGGTTTCGGGCGACTCAATGATAAATATAGGAATGTTCGACGGAGATAAAATTGTCGTTAAAAAACAGGAAAATGCCGATAACGGCGATATCGTTGTTGCGTTGGTCGAGGAAAGCGCGACCGTTAAAAGATTTTTTAAACGTGACGGCAAGATAATTCTTCATCCGGAAAATGATACAATGCAGGATTTTGTATTCGAAAACGTCACAATTATCGGCAAAGTTGTCGGTTTATTACGAAGTATTTAAGATTATAAAAAAGGATAACAAAACGCACTTTCAATAGAGATTAAAAATCAAAATTTTTTGAGTTTTGCTTTCACGCGATTACAAAAAAGCTCCCGAACAAGTTGTTCGGGAGCTTTTAACTAATACATTTTATAACCAAACCGCCCAATCGCTGTAGCGATAAGTTCCTGTGCCGTGATGAAGTTTGCCTTGTGCTTTCAGCTCACGAAAAGCATCTCTCATTCTAATTGCAATTTCGGGTTGTATATCAAGCGAATGATGAGCAGGAAACAGCCGTTTAGTCGGCAATGCCGCTATTACTTCCAGCGACTCTAAATACGCTTCGGGGTCGGTTGACGGATAATAGGCAAATAAAGTGCCTTTATAAATCAAATCACCCGTAAATATGTAACCTCGTTCTTGTTCCCAAAAACAAAGGTGTCCGGGCGAATGTCCCGGGGTATGCAGGACTTCGATCTTCCTATCGTCCATGTCGATTATTTCTCCGCCTTCCAAAACCGAAGTCGGCGATCCCTGAAACATTTCGTAAGTGTTTACATCAAAGCCGTCGGGTAAATCGCAACGGTCAATAACCATATCATGTACGGTTTGAATAGAAAGCGGAAACTTGCCGTTCAGCCAATCCAACTCGGCTCTGTGCGCATAGAAATCGGGGAAAAATTTATGTCCGCCTATATGATCCCAATGAATATGAGTTGCAACGGCGGTAACGGGTTTATCGGTCAATTTGCGTACTTGCTCGTAAATGTTGCAAATGCCCAGTCCCGTATCAATCAAAAGACAACGCTTACTCCCGATTAGAAGATAACAGTGCGTTTCTTCCCAATGGCGGTATTCGCTTATGATATAGGTTGTGTCGTCTATCTTATCAATCGTAAACCAATCTTTCATTATGTGCGCTTCTTTTTTATAATGACATTAAATAAGATACTTCCTGTTTACTAAGCTTTCTGAAAGAACCTCTGTCCAATCCTCTTAAAGAAAGTTCGCCTATTTTGATTCTTTTAAGCAGTGTAACCTCTTTTCCTATCGCGGAAAACATTTTTCTGATTTCTCTGTTTTTCCCCTCGGTTATCGTAATATGAATTTTTGTATAATCTTTATTGGTTTCAACAATATGTGCTTTGCATTTTTTTGTTTTATAACCGTCTATTTCGATACCGCTTCTTATGGGATTTAATGCATTTTCCGTAAATGTACCTTCGATTTTAACAAGATAAGTTTTCGGTATTTCGTTCGATGGATGAGTTAAATATTGTGCAAGCTCGCCGTCGGTAGTTAATATAAGCAAGCCCTCGCTATCGTAATCGAGTCTACCCACCGGATAAATTCTTCCGACATTTTTAGGCATCAAGTCCAAGACGGTTTTTCTGCCTTTATCGTCCGATACACTGCAAATATAGCCTTTGGGCTTATTAAGAATGTAGTATTCGTTTGTTTTTAATGTGATGATTTCACCGTTTAAACATACTTCGTCATCCTGGTTAACGTCAATACCCAATTCGGCTATTCTACCGTTAACGGTTACTTGTCTTTTTTTAATAATTTCATCGCATTCTCTTCTGGATGCTACTCCGGAAGCTGCCAGGAACTTATTTAATCTCATCGTATAGTCCTATAAATTACTTGCACTTATATACTATACAATTTTTCATTAAAAATCAAGCTGTTTTCACTGTAAACTTTTAACTCGCCGACTGCATTATCGGTAATTTTTTTATATGGCGAAACCTTATAGTCGATTGTCTTATTAGATTCTACAATTATACTCTTATTTTCTTTTAGTTTACAAAGTACTTTGTTACACATAAATACCTTATTTGACGAAAGATTTAGCAATTTATATTTATTAAAACAATTATCGAATATGGCGCAGCTTCTTTCATACATGTCCGGACAGTTTAACACAACGCAAACTATATCCATACCGTTACGCACCGCCGAAGAAACCAAGCACCTGCCCGCTTTTAAAGTATAACCGGTTTTCACCCCGTTAGCCCATTCGTATAAACGAAGCATTTTATTCTTATTTGTATAAGTCCTGAATTTACCGGTGTAATCAGTTGTTTCGACTATTTTTTTAAATTGGTCGTTGCGCATGGCGTAACATGCTATTTTGCATAAATCGCGCGCTGTTGTATAATGCTCTTCATCGGGTAATCCGCTGGGATTTTTAAAATTGGAATTAACCGCCCCCATTTTTTTTGCCCGCTCTGTCATAACTTCCGCAAAAGCCTTAATACTTTTGCTGTGATGTATAGCTAAAGCGGCGGCGCTATCGTTTCCCGACCGAAGCATTAGTCCGTATAAAAGATCTCTTATATCTATTTTTTCGCCTTTTTTCAGATAAATACTTGACCCTTCTACACCTACGGCTTCATCTGGAACCTGAATAACTTCGTCAAGGTCACAATCTTCTAAAATTATTATTGCTGTTAGTATTTTGGTTGTACTGGCCATAGGTCGCCTTGCGTCGGCGTTTCCTTCCAGCAATACGGTCCCTGTTGTTAACTCCATGGCGATTTCGGACTGTGCAGATGCCTGCGCTTTATTGCCGGAGTTAAGCTGATAGCAAGCCAAAACTGTAAATATGCACAGTATACATAGTACTACTTTACGCATTGTTTGAAAGTTTGTGAATTAATTCTCCTGTTTTATCTATTAAAGTATCAATGGCACCGTCATCTACCTTCAGCAGCTTACAGCCGGAACCGTCGTCAACAAGAAAGCCTTTAGGTTTAACAGTAATGACCGTACCGTTACCCCCCGCCACTTGAAATCCGTCTGTTTCTTTGTAGGTTTTAACGTCGCCGTATTCGCCGCCACCGCTCAAATTTATTACCGTAACCGAAGATATAGGTATAACCTCCGTACCGCTTACAGTAACAATTGATTTGCCTATTACGGTATCGGCGCCAGCTACTTTCTCGATTGATATTGTCGGGGAGTCAAATTCCTTTTCTCTATTCTTTTTAAGTTTTGAGTTCATTTAATTTCTCCATTATAATTATTGAAAATATCTTTATTAAAACGATAATGTTTAATATTGTTATAGCTTTTGCGTAATATCTTATTTCAGAGTGTTCTTCATTCAAAACGGTATAATTTTTTAACTTACAATGATTACCGTTGATTTTTAAGAAATTGTATATGGCATTTGTTAAAGCGTTCTGTACTATAAGGACATAAATTTTTTTTTCGTCCCCTACCCCGTAATCACCCAATTGTACGATTTTGTGTATGCATAGACGGTTAAAAATCCTATAATAGTCGATGCTGAATTTGGTAGGATCTATTTTTTTCTTTTTACCGTTTATCTGCATTTCGACGGGGTTGTTTTCTACTGTGTTTGCATTAAAAAAATTTATTCTATAAATACCTGCATTAATGCTTGCATACTTTATTTCGGTATTCAGATACAAATAATTGTAAACGTGAACAGGAAAAATTATCAATGCAAATAATGCTGTTACGGTATAAACGATAGCATCGTTCATACAAATATTATTTGTAAAGTAACTTTTAAATATACAAAAACGGAGACAATAAAAATTGTCTCCGTAAATTTTACACCGTATTCAGTCTATCCTAATTATATCGTCCTCATCAGTCAAATGATCAGGAATTTCAAAGCCGTCCTCATCTGTTATCGTCGTTTTTTCCGCCTCATTCGGCGTTGCTTCGGCTTCGGTATATTCGTCTTTTTTGTAAAGATAATTCGCATCTTCTTCGTCTTCCGTTAACAATGAACTGTTAAGTTCGGCTATCTGAGCCATAAGTTCGTCATAATCGGGCAACTCGTCAATGGAATTAAGTTTAAATCTTTTAAGAAAGTTATCTGTAGTGGAATACATTATAGGCTTTCCGACAGCGTCTTTTCTTCCGCAAGGAACTATCATTTCAAGCTCCAAAAGCGTATGTATAGCATAATCGCAACTGACTTGTCTTATCTCTTCAAGCTCCGGCTTGGTTATCGGCTGTTTATAAGCGATGATAGCGGCGCATTCCAGTATGGTTTTAGTAAATTCTTTTTCTTTGATAGGCGTCAAAACATCCGAAACGGGTTGCTTGTACTGTGGGTTTGTTGCAAACTGTAATTTTCCGTTGAACGTAAGCAGATGTATTCCGCTCTCGCCGCCGTATTTTTCTTTTAATTCGTTCACGCCGGCATTTACTTCTTTAAGCGAGCAACCCAACTTCTCGACTATATATTTTACCGGCACAGCTTCTCCGGATGCAAATATTACCGCCTCAATTATATTTGTCAAACTGTTCATCTGTAACATCCTTTAAATCCCAATCGGGGTTAAGTCTTATTATTATCGTTCCGAAAGAATGCTCCTGATTGACAAGAATAAATTGATGTTTAAGCATTTCCAACAGAGCCTGAAAAGTTGTAACTATTTCGTTTCTTGAAAAAGTTGTAAACAAGCTGTCAAATTCGACTTCCTTTTTCTCGACAAGCGTATCGCGTATTAAAGTGACTTTTTCTTCAACCGTATGAACGTCTTTCGGAATTTCCCTTATTTTTACCTTTTCCCTTTGCAAGCTTTCGTTCCGCAACATTAAGTTTGCAAAAGCTTCCAAAAGCGCGTTTACGTTAAAATCTTTATAAACTATTTTTACCTTGCTGAAATCGGATTCCGGTTCTTTAAAATAATAGCCTATTGTTTCAAGATCTTTAAGCTTCGGCGTTTCTTCTTTAATCAGCTCGTACTCACGTTGTTTCAACTGTTCAATTAAAGCCAGCTTTTCCGATTCCGAGCCGCCCATTTCCTCACCAGCAACTTCAACCGCCGGTACCATGCTTTTGGACTTTATGTAAATTATTTGCGCCGCCAACGCAAGATACTCGCTTTCCTTATCAACGTCCCTTCTCGGTTGCGTTTTCATAAATTCAATATAATCAAGAAATTGCTCCGTTACTTTGGAAACAAAGACGTCCTCAATTCTAATCTGAGCTATATTGATTAGATGCAAAAGCAAATCGAGCGGACCTTCAAAGTCGTCCAGTACTGTATTGTAATCCACAACGGATTCAAAATTTTCGTAAGTTTTATTTGACATGATTTTTGCCCGGTTACTTTAATCTTTCGGGAACAACGTCGTTCCTGATAATATCCTCATAATTCTGAGGTTTTACAATGTACTCTGCTTTACCTTCATTAACCAAAATTGCGGGCGGAACAAAATTTCTGTTGTAATTGCTTGCCATTGAATAATGATAAGCGCCCGTTGAAAATACAGCCATTACGTCACCGACACGCGCTTCGGGAAGCGCGACGTCGACGGCAATCAAATCTCCGCTTTCACAGCATTTGCCCGAAACGGATACTTTCTCTGTACATTTCTCGTTTGCCCTGTTGGCCAATAACAACGTATACTTAGACTGATATAGCGCGTATCTGGGATTTTCAAACATTCCTCCGTCAACCGCAACATATTTCTTAACATTAGGTATATCCTTTATTGCGCCGACGGTATATAATGTTATGCCCGCTTCGCCTATGACCGATCTGCCCGGTTCGATAATCAATTCGGGCAATTTTAAAGAATTTTCTTTAGCCTTACGCTTGACTGCTGCAATTAATTCTTTAAGATATGCGGAATAATCCGACAATTTCAGCTTCGGATCTTCGTCCGTGTACCAAATCCCGAAACCACCGCCGATATTCAGCGTCTCCGCCTCGAATCCGGTTTGGCGTTTTATTTGCGCAATAAAATCCATAACCTTTTCGGCGCCAAGAACAAACGATTGCTTTTCGAATATCTGCGAACCTATGTGACAATGATAACCGGACAGGTTTAAATTTTTCTTGGCAAGTACATATTTTGTTATTTTTTCCGCCGTTCCGTCAAATATGCTGAAACCGAATTTACTGTCGGTTCTCGCAGTCTGAACGAATGCGTGCGTATGCGCCTCTATCCCGGGATTGACACGTATTAAAACTTTTTGAATTATTGATCTTTCGGCGGCAAGCTCGTCAAGCTTATCTGCTTCGGAAAACGAATCAATAACAATCGTACCGATTTTATTATCCAAAGCCAATTCAAGTTCGCTGCTCAACTTATTGTTGCCGTGCATATAAATTTTTTCGACGGGAAAACCGGCTTTTAGGGCAGTATAGAGTTCCCCGCCGGAAACAACGTCTATACCTATGCCTTCCTGCATGGCTATTTTATATATCGCCGAACAGCAAAAAGCCTTGGAAGCGTACAGTACAAGTCCTTTTCCGCTATATTCATTTTCCAGTGTGTTTTTGTATACGCGCATCATGTTACGTATATGAGTTTCGTCGTAAACATACAACGGCGTACCGAATTCCTCGGCAAGCCGAACGCAATCCGCGCCGCCTATTTCCAAATGTCCTGCAGTATTTATTTTTAAAGTATCTCTTTCGTTCATTGAAACTCCGATAGCACGTTAATACTAAATGATTTTAGCAAAATCGAAAAAAATAGTCAAATATATTAAAGCCTATTAAAACATAAAAAATTGGGCGCCGCTGAGTTGCGCCGCCGCTTTAAACTTTTATAAAAATTTATAATGCCCAGTTATCGGAAATATTTACAAAATTATCGCCGAAAGTTGCCTTTTTAACGTGCTCTGCCGAAACGACGTTTACCGTGTCGCACAGTATACCGTCCTTATAAACTTCTATTTTTCCGACAACTTGCCCGATAGCTACGGGAGCCTTTACCTTATAATCAAAAACGTTATGAGTTATTTCAGGGGACTTATCGTTTGCGGAAAAAACATATACGTTACGTTCGGGGCATACAGCAAAGCTTTTCTTTTTGCCCCCCGAAACCGTGAACTCGTCGTTCAGAGTAACGTCTTTATCCAAAACTATTCTGTTTTTATAGTTTGCAAAGCCGTAATTAAACATATTTACCGTAGAAGCAAATCTGACGTCGCTGCTGCCTGCGCCCAGAACGACGGAAATTAAACGCATGTTATCCTTTTTTGCCGTAGCCGCAAGGCAGAATCCCGCCTCGTTCGTAAAACCGGTTTTGCCTCCGTCACAGAACGAATATTTTTTTATAAGTTTATTTGTGTTGGTCATTAAAGTTGTCCTGTTGTCGGGGTGAATAAAATCTTCAAGCCAAACTTTACTGTAATTGAAATAATTTTCGTATTTAATAAGATTTTTAAACATCAGCGCAACGTCACGCGCACACGAATATTGCGTCGGTTTAGGCAAACCAGTGCAGTTTGCAAATAACGTATCGTTACAACCGAGTTCAGCCGCTTTACTGTTCATTCTGGCAACAAAACTTTCTTCGCTTCCCGCTATTGTTTCCGATAACGCCACACAGCTGTCATTTGCCGAACATACTACTATGCTTTTGATTAATTGATCAACTGTATATTCGCATCCTGTGCCGAGGAAAACCTGAGAACCTCCCATACCCGAAGCACTTTCGCTTACCGTTATTTTATCGTCAAGAGACAATTGCTCGGAAGCCAGCGCATCCATGCACAGCGTCAAAGTCATTACTTTGCACACACTTGCGATAGGCATGCGTTTGGTTTCATTCTGCTTATAAATGCACTCACCCGAATTAAAATCCATCAAATAGGCCGATTTGCAGTCTGCGGTAAGATTATCCGCCTCATTGCTTTTAACCTCGAAGCCGCACATTACGGTTCCCGCCGCCGCTACGCACGCGCTGCACAATATTGTTAATATCTTTTTCATACCCTTAGTATGAGAATAAACATTTAAATTATACTATTACGATAATTACTCTAAATACCACATTAACCATAACAAGCAAAACAAATGTGTTGACCGCCGCCAAAATCAGAGGAAGAAAAAAAACATATTTCTTGTTAACGATCTTGCAACAATCTGCTATTACGCAACATAAAAATATCGATATCAACGAGATCGGTATGAATACCAACACGGCTACGGTAACACCGCCGAAAGCGTTAAATCCTATTAAAATTGCCGTATATACGGAAAAATACAGACCGCGCAGGAATATAAATAAAAGCGTAACGTATTTGAATTTTGTAAAATGCCCTATTAAAAAAAATATATAAAAATAAAAAAGTTCGCTTAAAAAATGAGAAATTAATATTTTAGAATTCTTGAAATTAAAGATATAATATATATAGTCTTTTGCATAATTATTGAAATAGATATTAATTGAAACAAATTTATATAGTATTATGCCACATATAATAGAGCATAAAAGCGTAATTAAAAACGCCGCTCGGGCGGAGGTGTTTATGGCAGAATTCGTATCCGCAAGCGCCGCGGACACTATGTGCTTTGCGGAGGATTATGCAAAGACTCTTTGCGCGGGTGACGTCGTCTTATTGAAAGGCGAAATGGGCGCAGGCAAGACGGTGTTCGCAAAAGGCGTCGCAAAGGGGCTGGGGATAGAGGAAGAAATTTTAAGCCCCACTTACGCCTACATGAACGATTACGGCGGCAAGCTTTACCATTACGACTGTTACCGCCTGAAAAGCGGCGCCCAGGCGGAGGAGATGGGTCTTTGCGACTATTTTTACGCGGGCGGCGTGTGTCTGGTCGAATGGGCGGAAAACATAGCTTCCGTCCTTCCCGCAAAGGTCAGACGGGTAAATATAGTAAAGACGGGGGAGGACGCAAGACTGATAATTTATGAGTAATTTTCTGGCAATAGACACCTCGTCGCGGTATCTTACCGTTTTAGCGGTTAACGGTGAAAAAAAAGTTTTAAGGCACAGGGGCGACTGCGCCATGCGTCACTCCGTAATTTTAATGGAGGAAATAGACGCGGCGTTTGAGGGGGCCGGTCTTTCACCGTCGGAGTGTGACTTTTTCGCGGCGGTCACGGGCCCCGGTTCTTTTACCGGCATACGCATAGGAATAGCCGCCGCAAAGGGCTTCGCGCTTGCCGCGGGTAAGCCGCTTGTTTCCGTAACCTCGTTCGAGCTGATTGCATATAATGTTACATGCGACAGGTTTTACGCCGTAATAGACGCGGCGCACGGTTGCTATTACGTCTGCGGGTTCGGCGCGGATAAAAAAATAATTCTCCCGCCGTGCTATCTTAGCGGAGAGCAGACGGAAAATCTCGGCGCGCCGCTGTACGGCTTCGAGGATATTCCGCTCAAAAATTATACGAAAACAGATATTTCCGACTCTCTTTTCAAAGCCGCGCCGGTTAACGCGCGTGTCGGAAACGGTAAAATGACCGCGCTTTACGTGCGCAAATCGCAGGCGGAGGAGGCGAGAAAATGCTGATCCGCCGCTGGAGATACGACGATATACTGAAAATTTCCGAACTGGAAAAAGAGTGCTTCCCGTCGGAGCCCTGGACTTTCAAGATGCTTGCGTCCAGCTTCGAGGCGGAAAATTTCCGCGGAGTACTTGCCGAGGACGGCGGCGAAACGATAGGCTACGGCGGCATGACCGTCGCCGCGGACAGCGCGGATATAGACAATATAGCCGTTACCGAAGCCTACCGCCGCAGCGGGGTCGCCTGCGCGGTTATGGACGGATTGCAGAAAATTGCCAAGGATGAAGGCGTAAAAAAATTATTTCTCGAAGTGCGGGTATCCAATTACGCCGCAATGAAGCTGTATTTGAAATGCGGCTTCAGGGGCGCGTATGCACGTACGCGGTATTATCCCGACGGCGAGGACTGCCTTGTCATGGTAAAAGAAATATAGGCGCCGGTAAAAAAATTCATTTCGGCGGTAATAATTATTTTAGTAAAAGGTAAATTTATTTCCACCCTGAGGGAGGGGGAAGGCAAAGACGTGTTGCTTTTGCACGGTTATTTGTCCTGCAAGGAAAGTTTTTACTATCAGATAAAATTTCTTTCGCGGTATTTCCGCGTCACCGCGCCCGACATAATAGGCTTCGGCGCGAGCGCGCGTTTGGAGGAGCCGTATTCCCTCGACGACTATTGTGATTGGCTTAAAGAGTTTATAAACGTTTCGGGTTTGGAAAAACCGCATATAATAGCCCATTCCTTCGGGGCGCGGCTCGCCTTTAAATTTTTAAGCGGGCAAAAGGACGCCGCCGATAAGCTTGTTGTAACGGGAGGCGCGGGTATAGTCAAGCCGCGTTCAAAAAGTTATATCCGCCGCGTAAAGGCTTACAGGCGGATGAAAAAATTTTTCCCTTCGTATGCCGAAAAGCACTTCGGCAGCGAGGAATACAGGACGCTTCCGCCGGTCATGCGGGAAAGCTATAAAAAAATAGTCAACGAGGATTTGCGCTCCTTTGCGGCGGCTGTGGAAAACAAGACCCTTCTAATTTACGGCAGGGAGGATAAAGTCACCCCGCCCGACTGCGAGGGGAAAATATTCAACGGACTTATAAGGGACAGTACTTTCGCGCTTGCGGACGGCGGACATTTCTGCTTTTCGGAAAATGCGGAAGCTTTCAATAAACTGGTATACGATTTTTTAACGGAGAATTAAATTGGGAATATTCGTATCCGTGCCTAAAACGGCGGAATGTATCGTCGCGGCGCTTGCGTTTGCCGCTTTGCTTTGCTTTACGGCATACAAACCTCTCGGCGTACTGCAATCGTCGGGCTATAAAAACGGTAAATTCGTAAAATGGCTCAAAAAAAAGGATAACGTGCTTTTTACAAGGCTAACCTTTCTTTCGCTGATGTGTCTGTTTTCATCGGCTGTCGTCGGGCTTTGCTTTTCTTTCGCGGGGGAATGGGCGGCGGTCGTGTCGCTTGCGCCTTTTATCGTGTTTTTTGCGGTATACCTTTGGGCGGACAGAAAAATCGCATTGCGCTCTACCTCAGTCTTTACCCCGCGTTTTAAAAGACTTTACGTAATTCTGTTTACAATTTCCGCGGTTTTCGCGTATATAATTATTACCCTTTTGAATTTTGCGGACGCGGTATGGGGCAATGAAATATTTTCTGCTTTAAGATATTGTCCGCTCGCCTTGCTTCCGCTTGCGCTTATAGGGTTGATTTTGCTTTCCAATCTGGTCGCGGCTGTTTACGAGGTTCCTCATAACAGAAAATTCGTCCGCAAAGCTACCGTAAAACTTAAAAATCACCCTATAAAAGTAATAGGAATTACCGGCAGCTACGGCAAAACCAGTACGAAGTTTATTCTTAACGCCGTACTTTCGTCAAAGTACCGCGTGCTTACCACGCCCCGCTCGCACAACACCCCGATAGGAATCGCGCTTGCGATAAACAATGCAAATCTTTCGGAATACGATATATTCATAGCCGAAATGGGCGCGCGGCACGTCGGGGACATTGCCGAGCTGTGCGAAATATGTCCGCCCGACATATCCCTTATTACGGGAATATGCGGTCAGCATATGGAAACCTTCGGCACGTTTGCAAACGTGGTAAAGGCGAAGGGCGAGATACTGGCGTATACAAAAGAAAGCGCTATAACGGCGGCGGACTGTTACGAGCTGTTCGCCGAATATCCCGTCAATATAAAAAAATGTTTATGCGCGTCGGATATAGCTTGCACGAAGGACGGCACTTCATTCACGCTTACTTTGGGCGGCGAAAGCAAACGGGCGCATACGCGTCTTCTCGGCGCGCATGCGGCGGAAAATATCGCTCTCGCGGCGGAGGCGGCGTTTGCGGTCGGCATGACGCTGGACGAGATAGTTTGCGCAATTGAAAACATCGACTTTATCGAGCACCGCCTGCAACTTATAAAATCGGGCGACGTGAATATATTGGACGACGGCTACAATTCCAACGTCAAGGGCGCGCGCGCCGCGCTTAAAGTTTTAAAGCTTTTCGACGGCAGAAAAATAGTCGTCACCCCGGGACTTGTGGAACTCGGCGTATTGGAAAAACAGGAAAATTCGGCGCTCGGCAGTGAGCTTGCGGGCTTCGATATGGTAATACTGGTAGGGGATACGCTTGTTCAGCCCGTGCGCGAGGGCTATTTGCAAAACGGCGGCGACGCGGAAAAAATAATCGTCTGTCAGACGCTTGCCGCGGCGCAGGAGCAACTTAAAAATTATCTTCACGCGGGGGATACCGTTTTATTCCTTAACGACCTGCCCGACGTGGTTTAAACATTAAGACAAAATATAGAATTCACCAAAGCCGGCAAGATATCAGCTGTAAGCGGAGGTGATTTTTTTATGGGAAAAAGAAATATTGCCGTAATTTTCGGCGGCAAATCCAACGAAAACGAAATTTCGGTAATAACCGGCACCATGGCGGCAAACGTGCTTAAAAGCGGCGGCGACACCGTAATTCCCGTCTACATATCGCGCGAGGGTACCGTCTACACCGGCGATAATCTTGCGGATATAAATATATTCAAAAACCGTAAGTGGGCGTCGTTTCCGCGCGCGGTTATAGCAATGGGCGGAATTTATTCTCTCAACAAGCGCGGCAAGCTTAAAAAATTCCGCAAGGTAGACGTTGCGCTCAACTGCTGTCATGGCGGCGCGGGCGAGGGCGGCGGCGTGTGCGGCTGGCTGGAGCTTAACGGAATTCCGCTTGCAGGCGCGGGAATGTTCGAGTCCGCCGCGTTCATGGACAAATATTATACCAAGCTTATACTGCGCTCGCTGGGCGTACGCAAAGCGCCTTACGCATACCTTAAAAGCGCGGACGACACAGAAGAAGCGGAAAAGCTGGGATATCCTTTGATAGTCAAGCCCGCAAAGCTGGGTTCAAGTATAGGCATTGCGCGCGCCGACGACAGGGAAAGCCTTACAAACGCTTTACAGGCGGCGTTCTGCTACGACGACGGAGTGATTGTCGAAAAGTACCTGACGGGCAGAAGGGAAATAAACTGCGCCGCATATTTTTCAGACGGCAAAGTAATAACTTCCGAGTGCGAGGAGGTGTTTACCCGCGGCGATATTTTAAGCTACGACGACAAATACGCGGGCGGCGGCAAATCCGTCATGCCTGCGGTTCTGCACAAGCGCACCGCCGAAAGAATAAAAACGCTTACGGCAAAGGTCTATTCCCGCCTGAATATGCGCGGTATAGTGCGCTTCGACTATATAATAAGCGAGGGGAAGCTTTATCTGAGCGAGGTTAACACCGTCCCCGGGTCGCTGTCCTATTACCTTCTTTCAAACGGCTTTAAGGATTTTTATCCCGTATTGCAGGCGGTTATTATACAGGCGGAGGAGGATAAAAAACGGCGTGATAATAAGCTTATTCTCGATACCGGTATTCTCGACAATCTGCCCTCAAACGCTTGTAAGCGCGGTACGAAATAATGTATACTTGATATATGAAAAAAATAGAGATGCGCGTCCCCGTCGTCGAAATGGACGGGGACGAAATGACAAGGGTTATTTGGCGGCTTATAAAAAGCCGCCTTATAGAGCCATTTGTGGATTTAAAGACGGACTACTACGATTTGGGTCTTAAAAACAGAGACGCGACCGACGATAAAATTACCGTGCAAAGCGCGCTTGCCGTGAAAAAATACGGCGTTGCGGTAAAGTGCGCAACCATAACGCCCAACGCGCAGAGGGTGGAGGAGTACGGTCTTAAAAAAGCCTGGCCCAGTCCGAACGGCACAATCCGCCGCATTTTGGACGGAACGGTTTTCCGTGCGCCCATAACAGTAAAGGGAATAACGCCTTACGTCGGCGGCTGGACAAGCCCTATCGTTATTGCGCGTCACGCATACGGCGATATTTACAACGCGGCTGAGCTTCCCGCGTCGTCGGGCGAAAAGGCTTATCTTGTCATAACCGACAAAACCGGCGCTGAAATAAAAAGAAAGCTTATTCACGATTTTTCGGACGGGGACGGCGTGGTGCAGGGCATGCACAATCTCGACGCCTCTATAACCTCTTTTGCGGAATGCTGCTTAGCCTACGCGCTTGAAAACAGGCTGTCCGTTATGTTCGGCGCAAAGGACACCGTTTCCAAAACATATGACGGGCGGTTTAAGGAAATTTTCAATTCCGTCTACGAAAAAAAATACAAGACCGCGTTCGGGGCGGCGGGTATAAGCTTTTTATACACGCTGATAGACGACGCCGTCGCGCGCGTTATGCGCGGCAACGGCGGGCTTTTGTGGGTTTGCAAAAATTACGACGGCGACGTAATGAGCGATATGGTCGCCACGGCGTACGGCTCTCTCGGTCTTATGAGTTCCGTTCTCGTTTCTCCCGACGGCAAGTACGAGTTCGAGGCGGCGCACGGCACGGTTACGCGGCATTACTATAAGCATCTGAACGGAGAGGAAACCTCTACAAACCCTATCGCAACTATTTGGGCGTGGACGGGCGCGCTGAAAAAGCGCGGCGAGCTTGACGGCAATAATGAGCTGGTGAATTTTGCCGTCGGGCTTGAAAATGCCGCCTTGCGCACAATGGAAAGCGGCTTTCTGACGAGCGATTTGATTCCTCTTTTCAAAAACGGAGATATCGAACCCGTCAAGTTGAACACCGAAGAATTTTTAAACAAAATAGCGAAAAATCTTGTTTGACGCCGCGGTCGGCAACCTTTTATCGCAGCAAAAGATAAAGCGCCTTAATCGGGCGCTTTATTTTTAATTTCTATATTTTCGATTTGTTCGGGAGTTGCGCCCGAATAATTTATCACGGCGTATTTTTCAAGACCGTCCGTCGGTTCAAGCATGTAATCGGACAGACATTTAACGTTTATTCCGTTTGCCGCTGCCGTCTCCTTAATATAACCGTCCGAAGGAGCTTCGGGGAAGCGCGCAAGCATATGCAGTCCGCTGCCCGTGTCTCGCAAAATGCAGCTTACGCCAAGCTTTTCCGCCTTTTCGTATACGGCGCGCCTTACCGTGCGGTAGTAGTTTTTCATTCTGTTTATGTGCCGCTCGAAGTACCCGCCGTCAAGCATAGCCGCCAGCGTTTTCTGTTCGAAAAGCGGTACAGCGCATGCGGAATTTCCGAAGTAGTACAGATATTTTTTATACAGCTCCGGCGGAAGAACCATATACCCCATGCGCATGGACGGGGCAAGCGTCTTGGAAAAGGTGTTCATATAAATAACGCGGTCGGGGCACAGTCCGTAGGTGCATTGAAGGGGTTTGCCCGAAAGACGGAATTCGCTGTCGTAATCGTCCTCGATAATATATCTGCCGCCTGTTTCCGCCCAGGCTATAAGTCTTGCGCGCGACGAAACCGGCGTCACCGCGCCCGTCGGAAACTGGTGCGACGGGGAAATATGCAATACGTCCGCATTGCTTTTTTCTACGGCGGCGCAGTCCGTTCCGAAGTCCGTTACGGGGATATACGCGCATTGTGCGCCGTTCAGGCGGTAGGTAAAGGAAATTTTTCCGTATCCCGGGTTTTCCACGGCGAAAAGCTTGTCTCTGCCGATAAGCTGAACTATAATGCCGTAAAGATATTCCGCGCCCGCGCCTATTACCACGCGTTGGGGGTGGACGTCTATTCCGCGCGTTCTGTATAAATAGCCGGCTATCGCGCGTTTTAATTCCGCGTCGCCGTCGCACGGAACGCGCTCCAAAAGATGCTCTCCGCAGTCCGCAAGCACGCCGCGCATAAGCTTTGCCCATACGGAAAACGGGAAAAGGCGCGCCGGCGCGCTTCCCTTTACGAAATCGACGTCAAAGTCCTTGCGTCTTTCGGTTTGCTCCGCCTCGTGCGGGCGGGGGTCGCGGTTCTCAACGTTAACCTCCGCAACGAAGTAGCCGCTTCTCTGTCTGGAAAATATGTATCCCTCCGCAAGAAGCTGCTCGTACGCCGTCTGTACGGTAATTACGCTTACGCACAAATTTTCCGCCAAAGCGCGTTTTGAAGGCAGTCTTTCGCCCCCCCTTAGCTTGCCCGAAAGTATATCTCCGCGTATGCGCGAATAGAGCGACCAATATTTATTTTTGTTTTCAAGCTGATAAGTCAACATAATCTGGTATTATAAATTTGTTTTAAATTGGATATTTTAATAATACCAAAATATGATAAAATAGTCAACGGTTAAATAAAAATTTTAAAGAGAATAAAGTTATGAAAAGAGAGAATTTCGCAAAATATCTGCCTGCTTTGGCAATGCTTTTCGCGCTGACGGCGCTGTTTATGATTTTCGCCCCCTCGATAGTCTTTGACGGCGGCGCGGAAAAAGTAAGTTTTTCCGGCATACATACGGCTTTCGGCTGTACGCGTGGAGGACTGCAATATCTTGGAAGCTCCGCCTGCGCGGCTACATATCTGTTGCTGGCAGTGGGCATAGTCTGCGTAATTTTTCAGTCCTTCGGCAAGGGCGGAAAGTTTGCCGCGGTGCTTGCGGTGACATCTTTCCTGACCGCTTCGGTGCTTTTTTTAAGCTCCGTCGTGCTGTGCAAGCCGCAGAACGCGCTTTTCGTGCTGTCGGAAGCTGCGGGGAAAAATTTTTCCAAAAAGCTTTTACATCTCGGCGCGGGGGCTGTGACGGGATTTGTATTTTCGCTCTGCTCCGCACTGACGTGCGCCGCCGCAGTGCTTTACGATAAAGCGGAAAGGACTGTTTTTTCCACCAAATGGATAACATATACGGCAATTATGACGGCGCTGGTTGTCGCTACGGGATTTTTACCCGCTATACCCACGCCAGCGGGCAACGTCTACTGGGTGGACGGCGTCGTGCTTATTGCGGCTTTCCTTTTAGATCCTTTGGCGGCGTTCATTTCGGGCGGCGTCGGGTCGTTACTGTACGATATATTAAAGTCGCCCGCGATGATGCTTCCCTCGCTTATCATACACGGGTTGCAGGGTGCGGTAGTTTCCGCTATAGTGCATTACGTATTTCCCAAACGCTTTAAAAAGTGGGAGTGGGCAAAAGCCGCGGTTGCGTCGCTGGCGGGCGCAGTCATTGTGGTTTTGGGATATTTCTCTTACCGTTGCGTAACGCTGGGCGTACCCGTCGCCGCAACGAATATACCAAGAAATATTATACAGGAAGCTATCGGCATTTCGATTGCGATGATTTTATGTTATGCAACAACATTTAAAAAGCAGCTTGCCAAAAACAATTTGCTGCCGGACTTCAAGAACGAGGTTTTGATTAAACAGAAACCGGCAAAAGCCGAACAAGAGCCCCCGACGGATGACGGAAAGCAAACAAAGGAAGGCTGACAACAACAAAAGACTTGCAAAATGCAAGTCTTTTTTAGTATAAAATAAGACCCGACCGCTTTACGAAAAAGCTGATAATCCGAATGTGCGTTCGATACGCGCCGTCGCGTTAAGGTCGGGTCGGTCGCGCCCCTTGTATTAGGGGGCATGGCGGCGGTTCCCTTCACAAATTTATATTGCATATAAAACATGCAACAAAATTAAATTAATCTGTCCGAAAGTCTATGTACTTTTCGGATACTGTAATTGCGGTTGTTGTAAAGCGCAGGCCGCACAGCTAACCGACACAATGAGTAAGCATTTAGTCGTGTGCCTGCCGCCGTAAGGTATTGACCGACGATAGCACCCGTATTACCGCCGGAACGCAGCCAAGTAATTTTAAAACCGTCGCCGCTGTAATTCTAACACAATGTCATGCATTTGTGAAGCGCAGGCCGCACAGCTTGGGTACGGGACGGCAAACAGTCGTTCCAATAACCGACGCTTGCCAAAAGTCGACCGGCAGCAGAACCCGTATTGCCGGAACGCAGCCAAGTGCGGTCTTATAATTTATAAAAACCGTCGCCGTATAAATTATAACATGGCACTTTAAAACACGCAACCGCATTTGTGAAGCGCAGGCCGCACAGCAAATTTTACATTTGCTACGGCGCTGTAAAACACGCCGGAAGCCGTAGAATAATGTCCGTAATTCGCCCGTACATTATCGCCGGAACGCAGCCAAGTAAGTTAAAAAACCGCCGCCGAATTTATTATAATGCTACACTTTATAAAATGCAATGTAAAAAACGCGGACGGCTTTAAGCCGTCCGCATATAAGTTTTATCTTTATCTTCCGCAGTCAAGTATCACGTAGGCGGTGGGGGATACGGCGTATCCGTTGTTGTCGTCAAGCTCGTTAAGATTATCGTAAATATACATTTCGTTCTCTCCTTGTTCTTTGTTTATCGTAATTCCCGCTCCGTTATCTTGCGCAGTTTAAAACAACATACGCAATAGGGGAAATAGTAAGTTCCTCGTTTTCTTCATATTCCTTAAATTCGTAATTAAACATTTAAGTCGCCTCCTTAAATCATTAAAGATTTATATAACCAAGTTCTCTCTCTTGATTACGGGTGTAGTATATCATTGAAATTTTTGTTAGTCAATAACATTTTAAAAATTTTTCCAAATTTAATTTTTGTTAGTTTATAACACTAATTTATGATAATACCGATAATATCTGTGAATTTACATTGTTTAAAAAATA
>CAJTRW010000003.1:0-1746 GCA_910578765.1 uncultured Christensenella sp. | reverse complement strand
GGGGCTGTTTATGATAAGAGGGGGTCTGTATACGCGTTATTTCTGGTCGTAAAGCTTTGTTGCGGGGTCGAATTCTTTGCCGTTGGCGTCGGTAAATTCAAGATGCAGGTGCGCACCCTTTTCGTGTTCGTAGCCGCCTGCCGCCGCAATGGTACCTATAACCTCGCCGCGCTTAACCTTGCTGCCGACCTGTAAATTTTCCTTTACGTCAATATATTTGTAGGTGGAAGAGTTGCCGTCGGCGTGTTTTACCGTTATAAACGTTTCGCCTATCGTGCTTGTCTTTGCAAGTGCGGTGACTTCGCCGTCGAGAACCGCACACACTTCGTCGCCTACGTTACCCGCAAAGTCGAGACCGAGGTGGACCCTGTACTGGGTGATGGAGGGGTGCCATACGAATTCGTATTCGTGCGTAAGCGCGCCGCTTACGGGCAGCTTGTAACCCGTTTCGTTTACGGTGGGCTTGTCCTCGTCGTCGGGCTTGTTGTCGTCGGGGTTGTTATCGTCGGGGTTGGTTTGGTCGTTACCGGCAATCGGGGGCGCTTTGGGTGTTCCCACTGTAAAGACAACCGTTACGGTTACCGCCGCAATTACAAGCAGACACGCCGCAAGAACCAGGTAGTAAAGTAAAATTTTCTTCTTGTTTTTTGCTTTTTTTTCTTCTTTCATGATTTTTAACTCCTTGTTTTTTTTATTGACTTAAAAATTTTTTTTAATCAGTATCCGCCGAAAATTATCGGGGAAGCAACTTTTACGCCGTCTTTTCTTATGCAGACGTGCAAATTTATTATTTTGCCGTACAGCTCTACGGAGTAGGGTAAGTCCGCCTTGCAGTAATAATTTACGCTGTCGGAAAGCTTTTCGCAGAAAACTATTTCGCCGTTTACCGTTTTCAAATAGTTTTCGAAGTCGAACTGCGTATATGTCGCACACTCTCCGCATACGCCTGTAAGTTTAAGCCTTTCACGCTCTATATTTTCCGTCAGAGTAACCTGATTGCAGTTTTTGGAGGTATCCCCCGTGAAAAACGTGTAAGCGTCCCCGTAATCGAAGCACAGCCTTGCCGGCAGTACGGCAAGCATAGCCAAAAACGCGGCGCCGGCAACCGTCACCGACAGCAGCTTTAAAAACCGCATTAATCCGTACCCCCTTGCAAGCGTGTTATAGCCTAAGCGAAAAAATATTATACGTGTAGTAAAAAAATTTTTTGAGCGCGGTTATTGTTTGCGCGGCGGGGTCAAAAAAGCTATAATTTAAAAGGCGACGGTTTTTATAACTTATTACAGGCTACACTTGGCTGCGTACCGGCGGTAGCGCTGCATACAGTGCGCGCTATCATACGGCGGCAGGTGCACGTGACGATGCTTTACCTGTCACACTTTTAGCTGTGCGGCCTGCGACTCACAGAGCGGTTGGCTTATTTTATTGTCATCCTGAGGCTCGCCGTAAGGATCTTGATTTTCAGATTCTTCACTGCGTTCAGAATGACAATTTATGCGGTTGTCTGTTTAAAACTCCTATGTTATAATGTTTTCGGCGACGGTTTTTTATCTTATTCGGCTGCGTTCCGGCTATATTGAGAATGCGTACAGGTCTTATTACCTGACTTCCTCAGGTTACTGGAGCGGTACGTACTCTGCACGTAGGTTAGCTGTGCGGCCTGCGCTTTACAAAAAAGGCTTCTCCTTGGCGGACGAGGACGGATTTCTCAAAACAACGGATATCCGTTGTTTTGCCGTCCGAGAT
>CAJTRW010000002.1:20913-80788 GCA_910578765.1 uncultured Christensenella sp. | reverse complement strand
CGGTATATCCCCCCGACGCGGTCATAACCACGACCACCACGGTGGATACTACGAAAAATCAGGTCAAGTCCCAATCAAGGGAGGAGAGTGAACGCGACAGATTTTTCGATATAGACGGCTTCTACGACAAGTTTGAGGGCTAAACAACTTAAAGACGGCGCGGACGGCAAAATCCGCGTCGTATTTTTTTTGTTCGCAAAAGACAAAGAGCGTAAGAGAATTGTCACAAATCTTCCGGCAACGCCGATGACAAAATATGAAAATAATAATACGCCTGTACCGCAGGCGTTTATTATTTGTATTGTCGGGGGTTTCTTTACTATTAAAAAGCTTCGGCTTTAATCAGTTCATATTTCAGTCCGATTATCATCTTTTTCATTTTCGAGTATGTAACCGAGCAGATTATCAAGTTTATCGGCATAGTTAAATAAATTTTATATCCGCTTAAATTTTTTTAAGAGTTCTAATCCGAAAATTCACGCATAAAGTATTATACACATAGTTTTTGCGGAGGCGGTTATGCTTGATTACAATGTTTACGAGGATATAGCAAAGAGAAGCGGAGGAGATATATATATAGGCGTTGTGGGGCCGGTCAGGACGGGCAAATCCACGTTGATTAAAAAGTTTATGACCGAGCTGGTCATTCCCAACGTAGCGGACGGCAATGCCAAAAGCATTATGACCGACGAACTGCCGCAGTCTGCTTCCGGCAAAAGCGTTATGACTACGGAACCGAAATTCGTTCCGGCGAAGGCGGCGGAGGTACGTATAGAAAACGCGTCCGCGAACGTAAGGCTGATAGATTGCGTAGGCTTTATAACCGAGGGGGCTTCCGGCTTTGACGAGGACGGCAAACCCCGCCTTGTTAACACTCCATGGAGCGAAAAACCCGTTCCGTTTGCAGAAGCTGCGGCTATCGGTACCGAAAAGGTCATCAAAGACCACTCCACGATAGGCATATGCGTGACCACGGACGGCAGCATTGCCGATATCCCGCGTCAGGGTTATGCGGCTGCGGAGGAGCGTACCGTAAAAAGCTTGCAGGCAATAGGCAAACCCTTCGTAATAGTTTTGAATTGCGCGGAACCTTCTTCCGCGTCGGCGCGCGCACTTAAATCCGAATTGGAAGCTAAGTACAATAACACCGTAATAGCAACAAATTGCGAAAGGCTGGACGCGGACGGACTTTTGGACATTCTCAAAGCCGTGCTTTTCGAGTTCCCCGTGATTTCGTTCGACGTAAACATGCCCGACTGGATGCGTTTTCTCCCGCCGGATTCCACCGCCGTATGCGAGCTGTTGGAGCGCGTGCGCGCCGCTTCTCAAAAGGTTTGCAAAATGAAGGATTGCACCGCTTTCGACACTATGTTCGACGGTTGCGGCTACTGGAAGGACGAGGCGGGAATAGCTTTGAACCTTTCGGAAGGAAGGGCGGAGATAACCGCGTATTCCAAGGACGGCATTTTCTTCAATATGCTGTCCGAAATAGCCGGCGACGAAATAACGGACGAGTGTTCTTTAATGCGCTACGTGCGCGGCACGGCGGGCGCGAAGCAAAACTATGATAAAATAAAGGACGCTTTCGAGTGCGCCAAGGTTAACGGCTACGGCATAGTTCAGCCGGACGACTCCGATATGACGCTTGAAGCGCCCAAGGTAGTCAGACAGGGCGGAAGCGTGGGTATAAAGCTCCGCGCGACCGCGCCCAGCTACCATATCGTAAAAATAGACGTTTCCGGCGAAGTCAGCCCTATTATGGGCAGCGCCTCGCAAAGCGAAAGTATAGTTCAAGGCATGATGAACGGCTTCGAAAGCAATCCCGAAGGAATGTGGGAGACCAACGTTTTCGGTAAATCTTTGCGCGGAATGGTAAAAGAGGGGCTTTCGACTAAGGTTTCGGGTATGCATGACGAGACGAAGGCGAAGATGCGCCGCGCCATTACCAGAATAATAAACGAGGGCAGGGGCGGAGTTATCTGCATAATACTTTAAATTTAAAAAATACGGCGGCTTCCGTCAGCGGAAGCCGCAATTTTATTTTTTATTGCCGTTTTTTGCTGTGTTTTCCTTTAAAACCCGCGGTAAAACACTGCTTTTACAAATAATTAAATGTTGACGAAATATTTTCATAGTGTTATAATATTAGCCGATATAACCAAAGAGACGAATATGAAGCAACCCAAACGCTATAATTTCAAGACAAAACCCGTAAAGCCGAATAAGTTTATTATGTGGTGGGTAAAGTTTATTTTATCCGACCCAATATTAAGACGCAGAAATTTCAAGTGCGAAAAAACGGGAATGGAAAATATTAAACCGCCCTATCTTTTGCTTGCCACGCACGCAAGCAATATGGATTTCCGCATACTTTTCGGTTCTATTAAACCGTACAACATGAATTTCGTTGTCACGATAGAGGCTATGCACGACTACACCAAGACGCTTATGCGCCTTGCCGGCGGAATCTTCAAGCGCAGGTTTACGCGCAATTACGAGCTTATCTCACACATGCGCTACTGCGTGAATAACCATGACAATCCGCTTGTTATGTATCCGGAGGCTTATTTCAGTCCCGACGGCACGACTAACAGCCTTTCTCCCGCGGTCGGCAAAATATGCAAGCTTTTGAAGGTTCCCGTCGCGGTGCTTATTTCATGCGGAAGCTTTATAGCCCGCCCGTATTGGAACAAGTCCAAATTCAACTTCCACCGCGTGCCTTTAAAGGGTAAGCTTATTTGCGTTGCGGACGCGGAGGAAGTGCGGCGGCTGTCCGCGGAGGAGCTGAACGAGAGAATAGCAAAGGTTTTCGTTCACGACGATTTAAAATATCAGTACGACAACAAAATAAAAATAAATTACCGTAAACGCGCCGACGGTCTGCACAACATACTTTACAAATGCTGCGACTGCGGGACCGAGGGTGAAATGTATTCTTCGGGAATCACTTTGGAGTGCCGAAGCTGCGGCAAAAAGTGGAACATGACGGAGTACGGACGTCTGGAAGCGCTGAGCGGAGAGACTAAGTTTGCGCATATTCCCGACTGGTGCAAATGGGAGCGGGAATGCGTAAAACGCGAGATAGAAGAAGGTACTTACTGTATAGAGGACGACGTGGAAGTCCATACTTTGCCAAATAACAAGTTCTATAAACAGGGCTTCGGCAAATTCAGACAGGACGTTACAGGCACATATTTAACATGCACGGCATACGGAGAGCCGTACAGCCTGCACCTCGCGCCGACGGAGCTGGAAAGTTTACATATCGAGTTCAGCTATCACGATTTAATGAGGCGCAAGCGCTTCGGCGACAGTATGGTCATTTCCACCGATAAGGACAGCTTCTGGCTTCATTCCGGCACAAAACGGTGCGTAATTTTAAAAATTATGTACGCCACGGAGGAGATGAACCGCCGCGCGAAGTGTGAACTGAAAAACAATTCCGGCAAAACGGAAACGGACGGGTAAATCACTCGCCCGTTTCGTCTTTTTCATAGCTTGTAACGCTTTCAGGCGTAAAAATTTCCCCGTCGGCGCCGTATAAAGCCGCGTCGTCTTTCAGGCTCATTATATATTTAACGTATTGCTCGTCGGTCAGTTTTACGATTTTTTTCTTTTTTGCCATGCGGAAAATCCTCCGTTTTTTTAAATATTATGTACTTAAAATCCGGTTTTATTCCGTTCGGGCGCTATGCGTAATTTGTCGCGCGTAAATGGGTAAATTTGTAATTGCCCCCATAATATGCCGCGTTTAACGCAAAATATATACAAAAAACATCAAAATTTTTTGCTAATTGTATTTACTTTTACTTTATTTTGGTGTAAACTAAGTGTACACACTGTTTTAACATGCCCTACGGGCATTTTTGAAAAATTACCACACTTGAGGTACAACATGGCATTCGGAAAAAATAATCAAGGCGCCGAAGAAGAATCGGCTCCGAAGAAAGCCGACGTCTTATTAAGAGGCACACAGGAAATATCCTATAAGCAGGACGAAATTATACGGCAGTCAAAGCTGTCCGTTTCGCGCATAGACGCCGCGTTGGAGTTGTTTTCCAAAAACATTCAGGACACCGCTTATCTCGCCAAGCAGAGCAGCGAAATTTTTTCACAGCTTAAAGCCGAAAATTCTTCTTTGAAGCAGGAGCTTTTATATCTTGCAAAACAAGGGGAAAATATTTACTCCGGTCTGTCGGATAAAATTTCCGAGCTTGCCGAGCAGGCCAAGAACAGGGAAAACGCTTACGGCGGACTTGCGGATAAAATAAACGACGTTTCGGAACAGACGAGAATTACGGAAAATGCTTACGGAGATATCTCCGACAGGATAACCGAGCTGTCCGAGCAGACCAAGCGCGGCGAAAACGTGTATGCCGAGCTTGCCGAAAAGGTCGCGGATTTGACCGAGCAGACCAAGCGCAGCGAAAGCGCGTATGCGGACCTTGCGGATAAGATAGATATGATTTCCGCGCAGACCTCGCGCAACGAAAACCTTTACAGCGAAATTTGCGAGAGGCTTGCTGTTATTTCCGACCGTCAGATTTCGGGTGCGGAGCATATAACCGAGATTGTTGACGAGCCTGTCATAACCCCTACGGTAGAGCAGGTAACCGTTCAGGATACCGCCGCGTACGAACGTCTTGCGGACAGAATAGAGGAGCTTTACGAACAGCTTAAAAGAAACGACGCCGTTTATTCCGAGCTGTCTGAAAAAATCGACGTTATATCCGAACGCGTCGAAAGGGGCGGAAATACGGAGGAGCTTTACGAGCAGGTTCGCAGAAACGACAGCTTTTATTCGGTGCTTACCGACAAGCTCGAAGTTCTGTCTTCAAAGGTGGAAAGATACGGAGAGGAGGGCGCAGCGCGCGCCGTACCTCTTTCTTCGGCGCCCGCTATGCCTTCGCAGACGGTCGTAAGGGAAGAAATAGACTATAACAGACTTGCGGAAAAAATCGCCGATATTATCGCCACGCGCGAGGTTATTTCCCCCGATTATATTGCTTCCAAGGTTGCGGAGCAGGTTGTAATCCCCGGCATAGAGGGAACCAACGTTCATCTTACCGTGGACGAGGAAAAGATTGCCCGTCAGGTTGCCGATTTGGTAAAACTCAACGGTATAGACGTAATCCGCGAAACGGTTGTCCGTCAGGAGCCGTCGCCGGTGGCGTCCGCCCCCGTAGAGATTCCCGCCGTGCAGCAGGTTTCTCTGGATATAGACGAGGAAGAGCTTGCGGACAGAATAGCGCTTAAAGTAGGAAGTCTCAAAGCGGAAGACTTTGAAATTATCGTCGACGACGAGGGTTGCGAATCCATTTCCAAAGAAATTGCGGATAAACTCGACTACGAGACTATTTCGTCCATCGTTGCCGAAAAGATACGCGTCGCACTCGATATCGCTTCCGCAAACGAGCCCGATTACGAAGAAATGGCTCAGCGCATCAGTGAAAAAATTACCGTTGCCGGCGTCAACGAGGACGCGATTGCCGAAAAAGCCGCCGCGGTTCTTTCCAATTATCTGCCGGAATTCGATACAGACGATATCGCCGACAAGGTTACCAACGCTGTCATAGACGTTGTAAACGCGCAGTCGCAGACAGTCCAGCCCGTCGTGGATAACGAAACTATCTGCAACACCATATCCGAAAGACTTATAGAGTCGCAGGCGGATAACGATTATGCAATAGTCATAGACGAAGAAGGAATTTCCAAGATAACGGAGCTTGTTACCGAGGAAATCGAAAAGGAAACCGCCGCCAGGTTCGATAAGGTTGACGGCGACATTGCCGAAATAAAGGATATGCTTTCCAACGGCGTCGTTGTCGCGGGTTCTACGGAAATAGCAACTTCCGCCGCCGCTTACGACGATACCGCCGTGGAGGAGCTTATTAAGGTAAGCGATCTGGTTCAGCCGGAGGATTTGATAGAGGAAAAGCCCAAAGCCAAACCCAAGAAAAAAGTTATCGAACCCGAGGAAGAAGAGGAGCCGGACTACGACGACGATGACGAATTCGACCCCGAAGACCTCGCCGAGGACGAGCTTATGCCCGGAGAAGTGGGCGAGGGCGTCGATTTCTCCAACATGATGCGCTACAACCGCAGCTTTATTGCGAGGATAATTCAAGGCACGTCGGAACAGAAGCAGTACTACGGCGACATAAAGCATGCGCTTCTCTCTTACAAGAAGGTCAATTCAAACATTGCCTGGGGCGCGGAGCGCTTCAATAAGGGCAGGGAAACCATTGCAAGACTGAAAATCCGCGGCAAGACGTTGTGCCTGTATCTTGCGCTCGACCCGAACGAATACAAGACTTCCGTATATCACCATGCGGACGTGTCCGACAATAAGTCCATGAACGGCACGCCCATGATGGTCAAGATAAAGAGCGGTCTCGGCGTGAGAAAGGCTGTAAGGCTTATAGACGAGATGCTTGCCAAGCGCGAGGGCGTCAAGAGGGAAATACCCGAGCGCGACTACGCGGCAATGTATCCTTACGAGACAATAGACGAACTTATCGAAGACGGACTTATAAAGGACGTAAGCAAAAAGCGCAAAAAATAACGGAAGAAAACAGACTTAGGGGGGTTGATTTTTCATCAATCCCCCGTTTAATGTGAAAGCATACATATTATAATACTTGAACGGAGATTAAATTTTGGAAAATCAGGAAAACATGGAGCGCGGATACCGCGCCCGCAGAAACGTGCGTAAGCCTCAGCAAAAGCTGAGACCCGAAAAACAGGAAAAACAAAAAAAGCAGGAAAAACAGGAAAAACCCAAACTGCGTGAAAAGCTTCAAAAACCGCAGAAGCCGCCAAAAGTAAAGGGCAACGACGTTAAAAACGTCAAAAAGGCGAAGCGCGGCGCAAAGCCCGTCAGGATTGTGTTTCTCGGCGGCGTAGGTGAAATAGGCAAAAATATGACCGCCGTAGAGTGCGGCGACGATATAATAATTATAGACGCGGGCGCTATTTTCCCCACAGACGAAACGCCGGGCTTCGATTTGGTGGTGCCTGATATAACTTACCTTGTGGAAAACAAACGCAAGGTCCGCGGCGTTGTATTAACGCACGGTCACGAAGACCATATCGGCGGCATACCCTATCTTTTGAAGGAGCTTAAAATTCCCGTTGCGGGAACAAAGCTTACGCTTGCGCTTGTGGACAATAAACTGCGCGAGCACAGGATAAACGACGCAAAACTTATAACCATAACGGCGGGACAGCCTTTTCAATTCGGTTGTTTTAAAATCCGTCCCGTAAACGTAAACCATTCCATAGCCGGTTCCCTGGCGCTTGCGATAGAAACTCCGCAGGGCGTAATTTTCCACAGCGGAGATTTCAAAATTGACTTAACGCCCGTCGCGGGCGAGCCTATCGACTTGAAAACCATTTCGGATACGGGTTCCGCGGGCGTACTTTTATATATGGGCGAAAGCACAAATATAGAGCGCGCCGGCTTTACAATGAGCGAAACGGTCGTCGGGGCGACGCTGGACAGGCTTTTCGAGGAAAACGGCGGCAACCGTCTTATAATAGCCACGTTCGCTTCCAACGTGCACCGTCTGCAACAGATATTCGACCTTGCGGTCAAGCATAAACGCAAAGTCGCGCTTTCCGGCAGAAGCATGCTTAACGTCGTAGAGGCGGCGGAAAAAATAGGCGAGATTAAAGTGCCCGAAAACGCTCTTGTCGATATATCGCATATAAAAAACATGCGCGACGACGAAATCGTAATTGTTTCCACGGGCAGCCAGGGAGAGCCGATGAGCGCGCTCACCCGCATGGCAAACGGCGAGCTTCCCGCCGTAAGCGTAGGCAAAAACGATACGATTATAATTTCCGCGTCGCCCATACCCGGCAACGAAAAGCTTGTTTACAGAGTAATAAACAACCTTTACCGCCGCGGCGCAAACGTCGTTTACGAAAGTCTTGAAAATATTCACGTTTCCGGACACGCCTGCCGCGAGGAGCATAAAATAATGCACACGCTTTTAAAGCCGAAGTATTTTATTCCCGTTCACGGCGAGTACAGGCACCTTAAAAAGCACGTGCAGCTTGCCGAACAGCTCGGTTTATCCGAAAGCCGCATGTTCATACCCGAAATAGGCAACTGCGTTGAGATTACGCCCAACGGCATAAAACGCGTCGAAAACGTCACCGCCGGTTCCCGCCTTATAGACGGAGAGGGGATAGAGGACGAAAAGGCGAGTATGGTCATAGAGGACAGAAGACAGCTTTCAGAGGAAGGGCTTTTCATTGTTTCCATAGCGGTATCCAACGGGGAAGTAGTGGGAGAGCCCGCGATAAATTCACGCGGTTTCGTGTTCGATTTCCACCGCGATTACAACAAGGAAATACGCGACGTTATTCTGCGCGCCATAGAGGGTTACGACTTGTCGCGCGGAACGGTGGACGAGCTTAAACGTACGATTAAGCGCAATTTGAGAAATTATCTTATGAGAAAGACAAAACAATCGCCCATGGTAGTGCCGGTGGTAGTGGAGATATGACGCAATTTTCATATGCGCACAACGACACGTCGCAAGGCGAGCGGGTGACCCCCACGGCGGAGTTTAACCGTCCGCACATATGTGCGGAAATACAGGCGTTGAGGAAAAATGCGTTTGCCCGCGGCATACCTACCGCGGACGACGAAACGCTGTGTTTTTTGCAAACGTTTTTAAGCGCGTTCAAGCCGCGGAAAATTTTAGAGCTGGGTTCGGCTGTCGGAATATCCGCCGCCTTCATGTCAGACATATGTAAGCAAGCTCAGATAACTACGATAGAACGCGACGAAGCATTTTATAACGAAGCTTTGCAAAATTTCTCACAGCTCGGTCTCGGCGGGCGGGTAACGCCTGTCTTCGGCGACGTCGCCGAGGAAATACAAAAGCTTGACGGTTGTTTCGATTTTATCTTTCTCGACTGTGCAAAAGCGCAATATGTAAAGTACCTCCCCCGTTTGAAGCAGCTTCTCAACGACGGCGGCTGTCTGCTTGCGGACGACGTGCTTTTGTACGGCTGGATTACGGGCGAGACGGAAATTCCTAAAAAACGTAAAATGCTGGCGCAACACGTAAACGAATACGTGCAAGCCGTAACTAATGACGGACAGCTTTCCACAACAATTATCAACGCGGGCGACGGTCTCGCTTTAAGCGTCAAACTATAAAAAATTTTAATAAAATCAAACAAATGAAAGTAGAACTTCTGGCGCCTGCGGGCAGCTTTTCAAAACTTAAAACGGCGTTTTACTTCGGCGCGGACGCGGCGTATATCGGCGGTAAAGATTTTTCTCTGCGCTCCTTTGCGGATAATTTTACCCGCGACGAGCTTGCGGCGGCGGTTAAATACGCGCATGCTTCGGGTAAAAAAGTTTACGTAACGGCAAACATATTTGCGAAAAACGCCGACATGCCGCTGTTGGAGGATTACTTCTCCTATCTGCAATATATAGAAGCGGACGCGGCTATCGTTTCCGACGCGGGCGTATTGTACGCCGCAAAAAAAAGCGCGCCGTCTTTACATTTGCACATATCGACACAGGCGAATCTGACCAACAAATACGCGGTTAAATTTTGGAGCGAACAGGGCGCTGCGCGCGTCATTCTCGCGCGCGAGCTTTCGCTGGACGAAATTGCGGAAATTCATTCTTTCGTTCCCGAAACAGAGCTTGAAACCTTCGTGCACGGCGCAATGTGTATTTCCTATTCGGGCAGGTGTCTTTTAAGCGACTATCTTGCGCACCGCCCCTCCAACCGCGGCGAGTGCGTTCAGGCGTGCCGCTGGAACTACAGTATTCAGAAGTCTGACCCTTCCCCCGACGGCGGCAAGCTTGAAATACAGGAGGACGGGCGCGGCACGTATATTCTGAACAGCAAGGACCTTAACATGTCCGCCCACCTTGCAAAGCTTGAAAAGGCGGGCGTCTGTTCCTTTAAGATAGAGGGCAGAATGAAGTCGGAGTATTACCTCGCCACGGTCATAAACGCTTACCGCCGCTGTATGGACGACGGTTTTTCCGCACAGGTCGAAAGAGAGCTTTTGACCGCCGCCCACCGCGACTATACTACCGCCTATGCCCTCGGAGAAAACCGCGACACCGTAAATTATTGCGACAGTCAGACAAAGGGCGACTGCGATTATATCGCAAACGTTTTAAGCTGTAACGACGGCGTAGCCACAGTGGAAATGCGCGGCAGGTTTGCCGTCGGCGACAGACTGGAAGTATTGTCCCCTTCCGAAAATTTCGGTAAATGCTTTACCGTGGAATACGCTTACGCAAGCACGGGTGAACAAGTGAACGACTGCAAACTCGTGCAGGAGAAATATAAAATAAACTGTCCGTACGCCCTTTGCGCGGGCGACATTTTAAGAAGAAGAAAATGAATTATTCCGTCCCCTGCATTTACGGTAAAACCGGTAACGGTAAAATAAGCGTCGCCGTACCGGGCTCCAAAAGCATAACGGCGCGCGCGTTTTTACTGGCGGCGCTCGCACAAGGCGAAAGCGTGCTGTACGGCGCGCAGTTTTCCGACGACTGCGCCGTATTTTTAAATTGTCTTAAAAACCTCGGTATCGGGTGCCGCATTGACGGCGACGCGGTAAAAATAGTCGGTTGCGGCGGCGTATTGAATAAAAAATATGCCGAAATCGACGTCGGTTCCGCCGGCACAGCCGCGCGGTTTTTGCCGGCTTTTCTGGCTTTTCAGGACGGCGAGTACAAGATAACCTGTTCAAACCAGATGAAGTCCCGCCCCGTCGCACCGCTGATACAAACACTTAAAAGTCTCGGCGCGCGGTTTACTTTTACGGAAAACGAAAACTCTTTTCCTTTTATAATAAAGGGTACGAAAAGCCCGTCGGACCGGGTTGAAGTCGACGTTACGCAAAGCAGTCAATTTTTATCCGCAATGCTTATTTCCGCCGTTTGCGCGCGGAAGCCGTTTAAAATAAAACCCGTTGGCGCGCACGGTCGGGGCTACGTCGATATGACGCTGGACATGATGCGGTCTTTCGGCGTGAACGCGGAAACCTTCGACGGCGGTTACTCGGTTTACGGAAACTATTGCGCAAAAAAATACGATATCGAACCGGACGTCTCCGCGGCGTGCTATTTTTATGCGATGAATAAAATTCTCGG
This sequence comes from uncultured Christensenella sp., assembly GCA_910578765.1. Lineage (GTDB taxonomy): Bacteria > Bacillota > Clostridia > Christensenellales > Borkfalkiaceae > Coproplasma. The sequence continues at coordinate 69,639 of CAJTRW010000002.1, read as the reverse complement.
CACGGATATTTCCGTCAGAGGTTTAATGCGGCACAGTATGCAGGGCGACGCGAAGTTTATAAAGCTTCTCGAAAATTTCAACGGCGGAGAGATTGACATGTCCGGGTTTTCCGACCAGACTCTGACACTCGCGGCTATTGCTCCGTATTTGGAAAAGCCGACAAAAATATGCGGCGTTGCGCATATCCGCAGGCAGGAATGTGACAGGATACGCGCCATATGCGAAAATCTTGCGGCAATGGGGGTAAGGTGCGACGAATTTTGCGACGGCGTTACGATTTATCCCTCCGCGCCCCGTCCCGCAAAAATAAATACGTTCGGCGACCACCGCGTCGCCATGAGTTTTGCGCTTACGGGACTCCGCTCGGAAGGAATAGTTATAGAAAACGCGCAGGTCTGCTCCAAAACGTTTGCGGGGTATTTTGAAGTTTTGGACGAATTATGTAAAAAGATTGTAAAAACACGTTAAAATTCGCTTTACTTTTTTTCACGCATATGTCACAATAGTGTCATATTAATTTATTACATTGTCAGGTGAACGGTGGAACTTGTAAAAATTAAATTGGGCACGTCGCTGTTCTGGTACATATATCTTTTACTGTGTATCGGGCTGTTTCTCGGACTGTATTTCGGTTTGAGAAAAAAGAGTAAAAAAGTGCAGTACTGGGTGCTGTTCGGCTTTCTCGCATTAAATTTTGCCCTTCACTTTTTAAAGCTGGCGCTGCCTTACTATTCGGACAAGGGTTTCCCCGCGGTAATAAGGAAAAGCACGTTTGAAAACATCTGCGCCGTAAGCACGATGATTTTCCCGTTCATTTTCATAAACAAAAAAGCAAAGGTCATGAAGGACTACATGTTCTACATGGGCTGCGTAAGCGGTATAGCGGGCTGTGTGGCTCCCCTGCCGACGATAGGACTTCCCTTTTATCACCCGGAGGTTATACGTTGTTACGTATGCCATGCGGGCATATGGATAGTACCCCTTTTGATGGTCATATTCGGTTTCCACAAGCTGGACTACCGCAGAATATGGAAAGTGATATTCGTCTATTTCGGCGTGCTTGCGTTGATAATGGTAAACGAGCTTATTCTTATACGTCTCGGCTGGGTGGAAACGGGCTCTTTGGAAGAATTTTTCGACCCCGCCGACCGCGATATGGGTTATGCAGTCGGGCTTCCTGCGGGTGCGGAAGGCGTTGCAAAGCTTATACTTTGGCTTACGCCCAAGGCGTGGAAAGACCCGTACGTGCCTATTTTATGGCAATTCTTCCCCATGCTGATAGGCGGAAGCTTAATCTGCCTTCTGATGAGTATGTATTGGGAGCATAAGCATTTTAAGGAAGATTGCATAAAGCTCTACAAAAAAACGGTTGAAATTTACGGTATTCTGAAAAACAAAATACTGGAAATGAAAGCCCGTCGTAAAGGCGGCGGCGAAGCGCAGTCGGACGGCGCTTCGGAGGAAGCGGCGGACAAATCTGCGCCCGCGGAAGAAACGCAACCTTCGGACGGAGAAGAAATATAAAATTAAGACGGCTCAACGCCGTCTTTTATTTTGCGTTTAAATTGTTCATATGTTAAAATGTAAGTATGGAAAGGATAATAATTCATTCCGATTTGAATAATTTTTATGCGTCTGTGGAAAGGCTTTTAGACCCGTCCCTTGCAGGTAAGCCCGTCGCCGTCTGCGGCGACAGGGAGGCGCGCCACGGAGTGGTCCTTGCCAAAAGCGAGGAGGCGAAAAAATTCGGCGTAAGGACGGGCGATACCGTCTGGCAGGCGCAACGCAAGTGCAGGGATATAGTAATTGTTCCGCCGCACTTCGAAGAATATATCGAATATTCCAAAAAGGTGCGCGCCGTATACGCGCGTTACACCGACCTTATCGAAAGTTACGGTATAGACGAGTGCTGGCTGGACATAACCCGAAGCACATTGCTTTTCCCCGAATACGACGGTGAAAAGTACTTGACGGAAAACGGAACGAAATATTATTCCGAAGGTTTTCTTCTACATCTCGGCGACGTAATAAGGAACGCCGTCAAAGACGAGCTGGGCGTAACCGTTTCCTGCGGCGTTTCTTTCAATAAAGTATTTGCCAAGCTCGGCTCCGACATAAAAAAGCCGGACGGAACGACGGTTATTTCCAAGGCGCGTTTCAGAGACATTATTTACGGGTTGCCGGTGGAAGATTTGCTTTTTGTCGGCGGCGCCACCAAGGAAAAGCTGAAACAAATGGGGCTTAACACCATAGGAAAGTTAGCCGCCGCGGACGATAAGCTTATTACGGATACTTTCGGCAAGTTCGGGCGTACGCTTTTGAAAAACGCCCGCGGCGAGGATATTGACCCCGTCAAGCATATGGACGAAAAACGTGAAATGAAGTCCATAGGCAATTCCTGCACGTATCCAAAGGACGTGACCGATATGCGCGGCATAAAGCGGCTTTTGTACGTCCTTGCGGAAAGCGTTGCGGCGCGGCTGAGAGAGTCGGGGCAGGGCTTTGCGGACACCGTTCATCTCTGGGTGCGCGACAGCGCGCTTAACAATTTTTCTTTTCAGAAAAAGGTGCGGCACACCGCGCTTTGCGGCGAGATAGCGGAGCATGCCTTTTCGCTTTTTACGGCTAATTTCAGACAGCCGTTCAGTGTGCGGTCGCTCGGCGTTACCGTGTCGGGCTTCGATAACGGACAGTCGCAGCTGACTTTCGACGAGGCGAGCGGAAATTATAACAAACGCTACGCAGTGGAAAAGTGCGTCGACCAAATCCGCAAAAAACACGGCTACGCGAAGCTGCAGCGCGGAATAGTTGCGGAGGACAAGGACGAAATGTGCAACGATATAAAAAGTACCCATCTTATAAAGCCCGCAAAAATAGATTATCCCGAAGATTAACCCGCGCTTATACGCAGCATAAATACTTGTTAAGTTAATTTGCGTCAATTAATTTGACAGCGCGCTTATAATTTTTTATAATCTTATTGTTACATCGGCGGCTTTAAAGCCGCAGGAGAAAAATTTCAGGAGAAAAAAATTTTTATGAATCTTCCCGAAAAGTTCGGTGAAAACGTTTTCAACGATTCCGTTCAGAAAGAGACGCTGCCCAGCGAGGTTTACAAGGCGCTGCGCGCAACGATAGAGGCGGGTAACCGGCTTGACGTATCCATTGCGGGCGCGGTAGCGTCGGCAATGAAAAAGTGGGCGGTGTCCAAGGGCGCAACGCACTACACCCACTGGTTCCAGCCCCTTACCGGACTTACGGCGGAAAAGCACGACAGCTTTATAGAGCCGGAGGGCGACAAAGTAATAATGCGCCTTACGGGCAAAAGCCTTATCGTGGGGGAGTCGGACGCGTCCAGCTTTCCTTCGGGCGGTTCGCGCGCGACTTACATGGCGCGCGGCTACACGGCGTGGGACCCCACGTCTCCGGCGTTCGTAAGGGGAGGCACCCTCTATATCCCTACGGTGTTCGTTTCCTATACGGGCGATACTCTGGATAAAAAATCGCCGCTGTTGCGTTCGATGACGGCGGTCGACAAGCAGGCGAAAAGAATTTTGAAGCTTTTCGGTATAGAGTGTAAAAAGGTGTCCACAACAGTCGGGCCCGAGCAGGAGTACTTCCTTATTTCCGAGGAGGAGTATTATAAGCGCAAGGATTTGCGGCTGACGGGAAGGACGCTTTTCGGCGCGCCTGCATCGCGCGGACAGGAGCTTGAAGACCATTACTTCGGCGCTATCAAACCGAAGGTTGCGGAATTTATGCGCGATTTGGACGAACAGCTTTGGAGTTACGGAGTTCTCTCCAAAACCAAACATAACGAGGTTGCGCCCGCCCAGCACGAAATGGCGCCTGTGTTTACTACCGCTAACGTTGCGGTGGACACCAACATGCTCACCATGGAAATAATGCGCAACGTTGCCAAAAAACACGGGCTTGTCTGCCTTTTGCACGAAAAACCTTTCGAGGGTATCAACGGCAGCGGCAAGCACAACAACTGGTCTATGTCTACGGATAAAGGCTTAAATCTTTTAAATCCCGGCGCCAATCCCGAAAGCAATACTCTTTTCAAGCTTGTTCTGGCTGCGGTAATCAAAGCGGTGGACGACTATCAGGGCATTTTAAGGGCTTCCGTCGCGTCTGCGGGCAACGACCACAGACTGGGCGCCAACGAAGCGCCCCCCGCAATAATTTCCGTCTATCTCGGCGACCAGCTCGGCGCGCTTGTAGACAGCATAGTAAAGGATAAAAATTACACTGCGGGAAAGGTAGTGCAAGCGTCCATCGGCGTACCCGAGTCGCCCATTTTCCCCAAGGACGCCACCGACAGAAACAGAACGTCGCCCTTCGCGTTTACGGGTAATAAATTCGAGTTCAGAATGTTGGGTTCGCAAGCCAATGTCGCCGACGCGAATATCTGTCTCAATACAATAGTTGCGGACGCATTCGAGCAGTTTGCGAACGAGCTGGAAGGCGCGGCGGATATCGAAAAGGCGGCCAATAAAGTTATCTCGCGCGAGCTTAAAGCGCACAGCCGCATAATTTTCAATCACGACGGCTACGGTCCCGAATGGGAGCCCGAGGCGGCGCGCCGCGGATTGCTGAACAATAAAAACACCGCCGACGCGGTTCCGCTTTTCTATGAGGATAAAAACGTTGACGTATTCGTGCACCAAGGCGTGTTTACCCGTTCGGAGGCGATAGCGCGCGCGGATATAAGACTTGAAAACTATATTAAAATAATAAATATCGAAGCGCTGACCATGCTTGAAATGGTTAAACGGGATATAATTCCGTCGGTTTCGGATTACGTTGCGGAACTGTGCCGTAACGTCGCTTCCAAACAAGCGGTAAGCGGAAGTATCCCCTGCGACAGCGAAAAGGACGTTATTGCCAAACTTGCGGAGCTTAACGATAAGACCTACAAGGCGGCGCAGCAACTTGAAAGCCACCTTAAAGCTATCGATAAGGACGACGTAAAACCCGCGTCGCAGTCCATGGCGCACGTTATTATTCCGGATATGGAGCGCGTGCGCGCCTTGGTGGACGGTATGGAAACGCTTACGTCTTCGGATTTTTGGCCGTACCCGACTTATTTCGATTTGCTTTACAGCGTAAAATAAAAATTATGAAAACCTCTTTTAAAGAGGTTTTTATTTTTTGTCGAAACACACCCAAACGCGGTTTACAAAATATTATAAAAGTGATACAATTTTACGGTAAAGTAAACGGTGCTATATGATTAAAAATTCGAAACACAGAAAATACGTCCGCGCATTTCTGGACAACGGAATAAATCTTGTCCTGTTAAGCGTGCTTACCGGACTTTTTGCCGGCGTTGCGGTAACTTTTTATAATATCCTTGCCAATATAGGCGAAGATACCTCCGCAAAACTTTATCAGCTTATCCGTGAAAATCCCGCGTTTTTCCCGTTGCTTCTTTTAGGTCTTGCAAGCGGAGGATTGGTAATAGGCACGCTTGTCAGATTTGTGCCCATGATACGCGGCAGCGGTATTCCGCAGATAGAGGGGGCGGCGCGCGGTGTGGTGCGCTTCAAGTGGTACGTTACTATGTGCTCGATGTTCGCCGCTTCTCTGGCTTGTATATTTTTGGGACTTTCCGCAGGTGCGGAGGGACCGTCTTTGCAAATGGGCGGCTGTGCGGGCGACGCCGTCGGCGCGGCGTTAAAGCGAAACAAAATGACGCGCAGACTGCAAATTGCCGCAGGTTCCAGTGCGGGACTTGCCGTGGCGTTTAACGCGCCCGTTACGGGGCTCGTGTTCGCCATGGAGGAGGCTTTCCGCTCCTTTTCGCCGCAGGTTTTCATAAGCGCGGCAATAAGCGTGGTCGTTGCGCTGTTCACGCGTAACGCAATCCGTTTGCCGCTCGGCTACGGCGTAGGCTTTACGTTCGATACCTTCGTATTTTCTTTTTCGTTCGACGGACAGGGCTTTTTATTCTGCCTCTGGACGGTGCTTGCGGCTTTGATAGTTTCGCTGGCAGGCGTCGGCTTCTACTATTCGGTATTTGCGGTCAAAAACGTTTTCAAACGCATAACCTTTTTCAAGGGCGCGGGCAAGTATATAATTCCTTTCATGCTTGCGGGCGTTTTCGGCATAGTCACCGTCTACGCAATGGGCGGCGGTCACGCTTTTATCGAAAAACTGGGCACGAACGGCACGGGTGAAATTTCCATAGAAAAAATTATGGGTATTTCCGTTATCGCAAGCCTTATAATAATTGTGATATTCAAATTCGCGGCAAGCGTAATGGCTATGGGCTGCGGCGTTCCTTGCGGCGTGTTTATACCCATGCTTGCAATCGGCGCAGGGCTTGGCGCGGTGCTTTTCGTCCTTTTCCGCAAGGCGGGAATGCCCGCCGCCTACGGCGATTATTTGGTTATTATATGTATGTCCGTGTTCTTCGTTACGGTTGTAAAAGCTCCGGTCACGGGTATAGTAATGGTTTTCGAGCTGACAGGTCAGTTTGAAAATTTTCTCCCCGCGCTTTTGGGTATTGCGGTCGGATATCTCGTAAGCATGGTTTTCAGGACGGAACCCATTTACGAAAAGAGTCTGGACGGCTTTATTAGGGAAGAAAAACTTTACGAAAAGTCCGTCAAAGTGAGCGTAACAGTCGCCGTAATGAGCTATTCTAAGGCGGAGGGCGCGCAAATAAGGCAGATAATCTGGCCGACCAACGGTCTTGTCGTGAAGATAGAAAGGGAAGGTGCGATAATCGTTCCCGACGGCGAAACGGTAATCCGCGCGGGAGATAAGCTTACGTTCGAATGTGAAACGGACTCGCGGGAGGAGCTGTTGGATTATCTTTACGGAATTGTCGGCAAGCCGGAAAAAGAAGGTTGACGTTTTACCGGAAACGCGGGTAAATTGAAATTACGCTTGACTAATTTACGGTTGTAAATTATAATATAAATGTTTGTCAAAGTCCGCTATGCGGCAAATTTTAACGAGAGGTAAGGAATATGCTTACAAGTATCTGTGGAATCAACTGGGGCGACGAAGGCAAAGGAAGAATGGTCGACCTGCTTTCGCGCGATTTCGACGTGGTATGCCGCTATCAGGGCGGCAACAACGCGGGTCACACGGTCATAAACGAAAAGGGTAAATTCATTCTGAATCTGCTTCCCTCCGGTATCCTGCGCGAGGACGTCGTAAACGTAATGGGTCCCGGCATGGTAATCGATTTAAAGCATCTTTGCAACGAAATCGCAAAGCTGAGGGAGGGCGGAATAGCCGTTTCTCCCGAAAACCTTAAAATAAGCGATAAAGCCATAATAACCATGCCCTACAACGTTTTGCAGGATATTATGGAAGAAGACCGCCTTACCAAAGCCACGGGTAAGCCTTACGGCTCTACACGCCGCGGCATTGCGCCCGTCTACGCGGACAAATACATGAAAAAGGCTTTCCGCATGGGCGAGCTTTTGAATTGCGAGCTTTTATACAGACGGTTGCCCGATATAATCGATTGGAAAAATATGACAATCAAAGCTTACGGCTTCGAGCCGGTCTCCGTAGAGGAAATGAAGGAGTATTTCGAAACATACGGAAAACCCCTTGCAAAATACGTGACCGATACGGGAAGCTATCTTGACAAGGCGCATGCGGAGGGTAAAAATATTATGTTCGAGGCGCAGCTCGGCGCCCTGCGCGACATAGATTACGGTATCGTTCCCTATACGTCCTCGTCGTCTACAATAGCGGCATACGCGCCCATAGGCGCCGGCGTGCCGAATCTTAAACTCACAAACTCGATAGGCATTATGAAGGCTTATTCAAGCTGCGTCGGCGCGGGTCCTTTCACGTGCGAATATTTTGACGCGGACGCGGAAAAACTGCGAGAGCTCGGCGGAGAATACGGTGCTGCGACGGGCAGACCGAGAAGGGTGGGACCCTTCGACGTGGTTGCTTCGCGCTACGGAATACGCTGTCAGGGCGCGGACGAAATAGCGCTTACCAAGCTTGACGTTCTGGACGGATACGAGACGATAGAAATTTGCACTCATTACGAGCTGAACGGTAAAATAGTAGACGAATTCCCTTTTACCGACGTTCTCGACTACTGCAAACCCGTATTCGAAAAGGTCAAGGGCTGGAACTGCGACATTACGGGTTGCCGCCGCAAGGAGGATTTGCCCGTCGAAGCGTTGGACTACATTTATCTGCTTGAAAAGTTGTGCGGCTGTAAAATCAGGTACGTTTCCGTGGGAGCGGAACGCGAGGCCTGCATAAAGATGTATTGATATGAAATTTTATAAAATGCACGGGCTTGGCAACGACTACGTTTATATCGACTGCTTTAAAGAGAGTGTCGAAAACCCGCAAAGTCTTGCCGTAAAGCTTTCGGACAGGCGGTTCGGTATCGGCGGAGACGGCGTAATTCTTCTCTGTCCGTCGCAAACCGCGGACTGCAAAATGCGTATGTTCAACGCGGACGGTTCCGAGGGGAAGATGTGCGGAAACGGCATAAGATGCGTGGGCAAGCTTGCGCATGACTTGGGGTACGTCAAAACCGACAAATGCACTGCGGAAACGCTTTCGGGCATAAAGAAGCTTGAATTCTCTTTCGGCGCCGACGGACTTGTTTCCACAGTCAGGGTGGATATGGGCAAGCCCGAACTGGACGGTAAAAAAATTCCCTCTGCGTTTTCGGGCGAAAGCGTTATAAACGCGCCGCTCGAAGTCGGCGGAAAAACTTACGGCGTAACTTTGGTTTCCATGGGTAATCCGCACTGCGTCGTGTTCGCCGACCCCGAAAAAACCGACGTTGAAAAAATAGGCGTTAAGTTTGAAAACCATGCCGCATTTCCCGACAGAATAAATACCGAATTTGTGAAAGTCGTCGGCAAAAACGAGCTTTCCATGCGCGTCTGGGAGCGCGGAAGCGGCGAGACGTTCGCCTGCGGAACGGGGGCGTGCGCGGCGGCGGTTGCGGCGGTTTTAAACGGCTTGTGCGAAAAAAACCGCGGGATAACCGTTCATCTACGCGGAGGTGATTTGGAAATTCTTTATACGGACGAAACCGTCTTTATGACGGGACCCGCGACGCTTGTCTTTACGGGCGAAATAAAGCTTTGAATTTAATATAAACGCAGTTTAACGGCGTTAAACTATTACTTCGGTAAAAAACAATTTAAACGGCGCGGCGCGCGGAGTTTTCTCCGTGCGCCGCTTAATATGCCGTCAGTCGGTTTATATATATTGCGGTGCTATGTGCGGAGGGATAAAATCGCAGTTTTCTTATGCCTGAAAGTCACAAATTTACAATTAAAATGGCGACATATTCTTGCAATTGCTTTGCCTATATGTTATAATAACAGAGATTTAACGGAGAGGATGAAGTTATATTATGACAAAATACATTTTCGTAACCGGAGGAGTTGTTTCCGGTCTTGGCAAGGGCATCACGGCGGCGTCGCTCGGCAGACTTTTGAAGTGCAGGGGATACAAGGTCGCGTCCCAGAAACTCGACCCCTATATTAACATAGACCCCGGCACAATGAGCCCTTTTCAGCACGGTGAAGTTTACGTAACAGAGGACGGCGCGGAAACCGACCTCGATCTCGGGCATTACGAAAGGTTCATAGACGAAAATCTTAACAAATACTCCAACCTCACCACGGGTAAAGTCTATTGGAACGTTTTAAATAAAGAGCGTAACGGCGAATACCTCGGTCAGACCGTGCAGGTAATACCTCACGTCACCAACGAAATAAAATCATTCATTTACAACGTCGGCAAAACGTCGAACGCCGACGTTGTTATTACGGAAATAGGCGGAACGATAGGCGATATAGAGAGCCAGCCTTTCATAGAGGCTATCCGTCAGGTCGCGCGCGAAGTGGGCAGGGACAACTGTTGTTTCATTCATGTAACGCTCGTTCCTTATATTTCCGGATCGGAAGAATTCAAATCCAAGCCCACGCAGCACTCCGTTAAGGAATTACAGGGCATGGGTATAAATCCCGACATCATAATGGCGCGCGTCGACGCGCCTATGCCCAAAGACGTAAGGGCGAAAATAGCAATGTTCTGCAACGTGGAGCCGGAGTGCTGTATGGAAAATTTAACTCTGCCCGTGCTTTACAGCTGCCCCATAATGTTGGAGGAGAGCAATTTTTCGGAAATAGTCTGCAAGCGCTTAAAGCTCGACCCGCGCGTGATAGATTTAACCGAGTGGAATAAAATGCTTGAAAGAATCGCCGCGCGCGACAAGACCGTAAAGATAGCGCTTTGCGGCAAATACGTTCAGTTACACGACGCTTATCTGTCCGTCGCGGAAGCGCTTGCGCACGCGGGTTACGAAAACGCTGCCAAGGTCGAAATAAAATGGGTGGACACCGAGGAGCTTACTTCTGCCAACGCAAGTAAAATTTTGCACGGCGTAGACGGCATAATCGTCCCCGGCGGCTTTGGAAACCGCGGTATAGAAGGCATGATTTTATGCGCAAAATACGCCCGCGAGAATAATATTCCTTACTTCGGAATCTGCCTCGGAATGCAGACGGCTGTGATAGAGTACGCGAGAAACGTCCTCGGCTACGCAGACGCAAACTCGTCCGAGTTCGACCCCAATTCCAAACACTGCGTCATAGACCTTATGCCCGACCAGCACGGCGTAAAAATGGGCGGCACAATGCGTCTCGGCGCGTATCCCTGTAAGGTTTTGGGGGATATAATGAAGCGCTCCTATGCAGAAGCGGAAGTGTCCGAGCGTCACCGCCACAGATACGAGTTCAATAACGATTTCAGGGAAGAAACGGAGAAAAAAGGCATGAAAATCGCAGGCACGTCGCCAGACGGTTCGCTTGTCGAGGCTGTGGAAATCCCCTCAAACGATTTTTTCATCGGCGTTCAGTTCCATCCCGAATTCAAATCCCGTCCGCAGAACGCGCACCCCGTCTTCCGCGAGTTTATCAAAGCGGCGGTAAAATATTCCAAAAAGGCTTGAATAAATGAAGTTAAATAAAAACTTTAAAAACATAGAAGAAAATTATCTTTTTGCGGAGGTCGCAAAAAGGGCGGCGGCTTATTCCTCGGCTCATCCCGAAAAGCGGGTTTTAAAGCTGGGCATAGGCGACGTCACTCTGCCGCTTGCGCCCGCGGTTATATCGGCGCTTCACTCCGCCGTGGACGATATGTCAAAGCAGGAAAGCTTTAAAGGTTACGGACCTTACGAGGGTTATGACTTTTTAAGGGAAAGCATACGGGCATACTACATGTCGCACGGCGTTAATCTCTCTCTTGACGAAATTTTCGTTTCCGACGGCGCAAAGTCGGATTTGGGAAACATTCTCGATATTTTTTCGGTTGACAACACGGTTCTCGTTCCCGACCCCGTGTATCCCGTATACGTCGACACCAACGCTATGGCGGGCAGAAAAGTTATTTACGCCGCCGCGAACGAAGGCAACGGATTTCTTCCCATGCCCGATAAAAGCATAAAAGCCGACGTAATTTATATCTGTTCGCCAAACAATCCCACGGGCGCGGCATATACCAAAGCTCAGCTTAAAGAGTGGGTGGATTACGCCAACGCGACCGGCGCGGTTATTTTGTACGACGCCGCTTACGAGTGCTTTATTACCGACGAAAGTCTTGCCCGCTCCGTCTATCAGATAGAGGGCGCCGAAAACTGCGCGATAGAATTCTGCTCGTTTTCCAAAACGGCGGGTTTTACCGGCACGCGCTGCGGCTATACGGTAGTACCCAAAAGCATTAAGGCGGACGGACTTTCCGCCAACGCTATGTGGTTTCGCCGTCAGGCGACGAAGTTTAACGGAGTGCCTTACATAGTGCAAAAGGGCGCGGCGGCTGTGTTCACCGCGCAGGGGCGTAAAGAAATAAACGAAAATTTGAATTATTACCGCCGCAATGCGAAGCTTATCGCCGAATGTATGGATAGGCTGGGCATATGGTATACAGGCGGTAAAAATTCGCCTTACATCTGGCTTAAATGTCCCGACGGACTTAAAAGCTGGGATTTTTTCGACACTTTGCTTGAAAATATTCAGGTCGTCGGCACGCCGGGTGCGGGCTTCGGCAAAAACGGAGAGGGCTTTTTCCGCCTTACTGCGTTCGGCAGCGAGCAGGTCACTAAAGAGGCGGTCGAAAGATTTGAAAAATTTTTATCGGAATAAATATTTAAAAATCGGTGCGCTATGAATGAAAATTATCAAAGAGGCGCGGGGATACTCTGTCACATTTCTTCCCTGCCCAACAAGTACGGTATAGGTTCTCTCGGCAAAGAAGCATACGAATTTGCCGATTTCCTCAAAAAGTCACACGTCAAATACTGGCAGATTCTGCCGCTTGTGCAGACGGGCTTCGGCGACAGCCCTTACCAGTCGGTTTGCTGTAATTCGGGCAATCCTTATTTCATCGACCTCGAAGCCTTGAAGGACGAGGGGCTTTTGGACGACGAAGAACTCGAATCCGCGCGCATTTCCGAAGGCTATACGGATTACGGCGCCCTGTACGAAACGCGTTTTAACGTGCTTCGTCTGGCTTATGCGCGCTTCAATATAAAGACGCCCGACTTCGTGCGGTTTATGCAGGAGGGCAGGTTTGAGGATTACGCCGTGTTCATGTCGCTTAAAAGCAGGTACGGCGGCACCTTCGATACTTTCCCAGACGCGTATAAATTCAAGGAGCATCTCGCCATAGAAGAATTCCGCCAGTCGGTATATAAAAGCGAATACTGCTTCTGGCAGTTTTTACAGTACGTATTTTTCAAACAGTGGAAAAAACTGAAAGCTTACGTAAATTCGCTCGGCATAAAGATAATAGGCGATATTCCCCTTTACGTCGCGTACGACTCGTCGGACGTCTGGGGGCATCCGTCGCTTTTCAAACTTGACGAAAATTTGAAGCCCACTGCCGTTGCGGGCGTTCCGCCCGACTACTTTTCGCAAAAAGGTCAGCTTTGGGGCAATCCGCTTTACGATTGGGACGCGCTTTCTTCGGAAAATTACGAGTGGTGGATTGACCGAATCGCGCACGCTGCGGAAATGTATGACGTCATAAGGATAGACCACTTCCGCGGACTGGACAGATATTACGCTATACCCGCAGGCAACGAAACCGCGGAAATAGGCGAGTGGTTGCCCGGTCCGGGCATAAGGCTGTTCAATGAAATTAAGCGCAGAATAGGCGACGTCGACATAATAGCAGAGGATTTGGGCTTTTTGGACAACGGCGTGGTAAAACTGAGAATGAGAACGGGCTTCCCCGGCATGTGCATACTTCAGTTTGCTTTCGACGGCAGCGATACAAACTCCTATCTGCCGCAGAACATGACGGAAAATTCCGTGGCGTATACGGGCACGCACGACAACGATACGACGCTGGGCTTTATCAACGCCATGTCCGAGGAAGAATTCAAGTCGTTTAAAAGATACCTTCGCGCCGCGTTGGAGACGGAAAACGTCGTCTATCCGATTGCCACGCGCGAGGAGGCAGCTATGGGCGTCAATATGTGCGCGCTTGCGTCTAAGGCGCGACTTGCTATAATTCCCGTGCAGGATTTACTTACTCTCGACACACGGGCAAGAATGAATATTCCGTCCACTTCGGAAGGCAACTGGCGGTTCAGGCTTGAAAAAATTCCCGACAGGTTCCACGCAGCAATAATGCGTAAGGCCGTAGACGAATTCGGCAGATAATTAAATTAAGATAAGTAAAAGAGCCGCGTTAAAACGCGGCTCTTTAAAATTTGAATTTATTTTTCGAATATACGCGTGCATACGACGGTCATATCGTCGTTTACTTTACCTCCCGTCGCGGCAAGCGCACCGGCAAGTATTTTATCGGCAAGGTTCTGCGGATTGAGCGGTTTGAACTCCCGCAGGAATTCGTACATATCGGTTGCGGAAGGAAAGGCGGAGGTAATGCCGTCGCTCATAAAAACTATTATATCGCCGTTTTTAAGCTGTTCGCTGCAAACGGTGGGGCGCAGGCTGTCCAATATTCCCAGCGGCAGACTTTGGCTTTCCAAAATTTTAATTTCCCCCTCGCGTATTATAATGCCCGCGGGCGAACCTATTTTAACGAAGTCCGCCGCGCCCGTGTTCAGGTTTACGGCGGCTATGTCTATGCATGTAAAGCGTTCGTCGCGGTTGAAAGAAAGCAGCTTGTTTATTGTTTTCAGCACGGTGCCTTCCGGCATTTCCGCGCGGTAAAAGGCTTCGATAAGCGATATGGCCGTGGAAGATACCTTTTTCGCATATTCGCCGCTTCCCATACCGTCTGACAGCGCCATAAGAAAGCTGTGCTCGTTTATTTTTATGACGGAATGGGTATCGCCGGAAACTTTTTCTCCGTTCTTTATGGCGAAAGCTACGCCGAAAGCCGCGTCGTAACGCGGAGGCGAGCAGAAAATAAAACAGTTCTTTTCGCCGTCGTAGCTAAATTTGTCTTTAAGCTGGTATTTTCTTTTTGTAACTTCGGAAAGTATAGCCGTGACGGCTTTAAGGTTTATTCTGCCGCATATAACGGCACTTATTTCCATATCATCGCCGCTTACGTAAAGCTCGGGACAGGAAATTCCGCGCGCCGCCAGTTTTATTTTCAACGCCTGTTCCAGTTCGCCGTATTCGCTGTGGGTTTTGCTTAGCTCGACCGCGCAGTTTTTCATTACTTCGGCAACGCCGCGCGCCTGGTCGGCAAGCAGTATGCGCCCGCTTTTGGCGTTTTCGGATTCGGTCATAAATCTTCTGTATTCCGCAAGCAAGGCGTTTAAAGCGTTAAGTACTTCCGCCGGCTTCGAGCAGTTGACCGTGACGTCGGCGGGCAAATCTATCAAATTTACTTTGCCTTTCACACAGCCCGCGTCTATCAGTTTTACAAATCCGTTATATACGTTGCTGTGCGCGCACTTTTTTGCCCTGTCACAGCTTTTACAGCACTTTTCTTTAAGCTCGGCAAGCATGCGCCCGCGCGCGGCGGCGTCGTTTACTTCGTCGTCAAGTGCGTTGAAGGCGCACTCTATTTCTCTGAATACCTCCGAAATGCGGTAAAGCTTTTCTCCCGTTCTCATCTTACTGCGTTCCACTGCGGTATCGGGAAGCACCTCTTTTACAAGCAGTCTGTTTTTAAGGCTTCTCATATATCTGTCGGATGGCACGCAGACCGCGGCAGCCAGTAAAACAAGGAATATCGCGCGGAAAACTATTAACGGCACGGAACACTCGAACCCGCCGAAAAGCCAGCAGTAGACCGACGTCACGCCGAATGTGATTACGGAGGTAAAAATTTTCCCCGCCGCGCAGAAGATAAGTGAAATTACTGACAGAATTATGTAAGCCGTAAGCGGCAGAAGGGTAAGCGATATAATGGACGGCGGCGCCGCCAGCGCCAACGCGCATATTATTACCGCGGGCGAGCGGGAAATTCTTACGCTTATAACAACCGCCGCGGCGGAAAGTGCGGTGTAGACGAAAAATCCCGTCAGGTTAAAGACGCCTGCGCCCAAAGCTATATATACGACTGCGCAACAGACAAGCTCGTCCTCGCGCAGCCTGCACCGCATTACCCTGTATAAAAGCGCGTATACGGTTTTGAAGCAGAAGAAAGCGAAAGCGAGTATCGTTACGGCGGCAATGCTTTTTAACAAATATTCGTTTGCGGTAAAAAGCTCGCCGATTCCGCGCCAGGGCGCGAATGCTATGTAAGGTGCGGCGGCAATTGCTATGTAAACAGCCGCTTCGTAGCGTATTTTGCGCTTCGTACGGCGGTATATAAGCGTTATGGCGCACAAAAACGCCGCTTCGAAAAGGCTTAAAAGGCTTAACGTCCAGTTAATGTGCACAGCGGAAGCCAGTACGTAAAGTAAAGGCGTTGCGACAATGTTCGTGCCGCAAAGAAGCATGGCGTAGTACAGCCCCAGCGAAAGGGGCACGCCGTCGACCGCTTTATTCATAAATACCAGCGCGGCTGCGTAAACTACGTATATTAAAAGATTTTTTGTGTTTATTTTAAGGGGCATAGCCCCATTGTACAGTCCTGTTTACTGATAAATTTGTCTGTTTATACGCGATAATAAATGTTTTTGTAAATAACCCGCGCAATTCGGGACAATAATAATGTATATGCGCTGAATAAATCTTAACTTCAATTTAATTGACATAGGCTGTAAAATTTTGTAATATTATGTTGAATAACAGGCATCGGAGGCTTTAATGGAAGAAAAA
The DNA here is from genome assembly GCA_910578765.1 of uncultured Christensenella sp. Lineage (GTDB taxonomy): Bacteria > Bacillota > Clostridia > Christensenellales > Borkfalkiaceae > Coproplasma. The sequence goes on along the minus strand of CAJTRW010000002.1, from coordinate 53,427 downwards.
TCGGTACGCGGTGAAGGCACTACGCTGGGTGATATCTTTCGCGTAATATTTTCGCAAAAATGGCTTGCGCTTATACTTGCCGCGGTTCTTACTGCGGTGTGCGTCGTAGGTCTTTATTTCGGATATAACAAAAGTAAAAAATACTATTCGGTTTCGTTCGAGCTGGAGCTTGCCGGCTCGGAAAACTCTGAACAGCATGTTCATAAATATCCCGACGGCAATACGTTCAATTACCGCAATATAATTTCTTACGATAACATGCAAAACGTAAAAAACGGCGACTCGTCTTTTGCCGGCGTGAATATAAACGGGTTGGCGGAAAACGGCTGTATCTCAATAACCAGAAGCATAACGCAGCTTACGGAAAACAGCTATGAGACCGTTTACACTATATCCGCAAAGGCGGATAAATTTCCCGACGGCGTCGTCGCGCGCAACTTCCTTACTGCGCTTGCGGCTATGCCGGACAGATATCTGGCTACCATGGATATAGATTATAACGTATATCTGACCACTTCGGAAAACGCGATAGATTACAGGACGGAAATCGGCGACCTGTTAAAACAAGCAAATTATCTTTCCGAGCAGTACGACAAGCTTATCAAAACGTACGGCGACGTTACCGTAAACGACGGTAAAACTTTAACTTCGTACAAACAGAAAATCGCTTCTTATGTGGACGACGGTAAAGTGTTGTCCAATCTTCTGACCGTTGCGGAGGAGGGGCTGTATTTAAAGAGCGAAAGCCTGAAAGAAAAATACCGCTTCGATTTGACGCAGTTGGAGTTCGATTTGACCAAAGCTGAAAAGACGTTGCAAAATCTTTTGCACTCCGACGATACCTCCGGCAGCGCGTCGAATGCGCTGGTTATCAAAGAGCAGTCGGACCTTGTGGAAGATTTAAAGCGGGATAAGACGCTTTATCAAAGCTATATCGACCGCGGCATTACGGGCGCGGCGATACCCGAAAGCTTTTTAACGTCTCTCGACGAAGCCCACAAAACCGTTACGGCATATACGGAAGAATTTAAGCAGGTTACGGGCACGGTGTATTCAAAAAGTTCTTCCGTGATATTTACAAGCGCAAACGTAATAAGCACGTCCGGCGGCATGGGACTTACCATGATAGTAATACTCAGTCTGGCGTTCGGTATTATAGTGTCTTTCATAGTTTCGTATATCGTCGGTTATTGTCTTGCAAAAAGACACGGTAAAAAAGCAAAACTTCCGGAGCACGCGCAAGACGTACAGCCGACCGAGCAGGTAGAGTCGCCTTTTACGGAGCAGTAATTTCAAATTTTAATAAGGACTTACCTTTTAAACGGGGTAAGTCTTTTTTTTACGGCAAAATCAGCTATTGATTTTTTATTTCCGCTGTGTTATACTTGATATTCGACAGGTCGGTTATGAGTGATTTGGAAAAATTGAAAAATTCGATAAATCCGCACAAACAAACTTCCAAGGAGTTTTTTCTCGGGCTTTTGGACGCGGACAAGCAGAAGGCTTACGAGGACGGGCATATCTCGGCGGTAATGGCTATGCTTAAAATAATCAGGCTTAACAGGCTGAGGGCTAAGGCGGACGCGGCGAAAAAGGAACGCAATGCGTTGAATTCTTCGTCGGAAAAAAATGCGGAAAGTTACAGGCGCGTGTTGGAGCTTGACGCGCTTATTTCGTCGCTTAACGAAAAAATAAATTCTTACAAGCCGTTTTTCGACGAGCCTTATTTCGCGCGTATGGATTTATATGACGCGCGTGAGGGCTACAACAGCTACTATATAGGCAAGCGCGGCGACGAGGGGCTGGAAATCGTAGACTGGCGCGCCCCGCTTGCGCGGAAGTTTTATCAGAAAAGCCGCACTTCGTTCACGATAAACGACTACGACTATAAGCTTATTCTGCGCCGCGCGCTGAGGACGGAAAAGGGAAAGGTGCTGGATATAAAAAACGAGTATCTTAACCTTAAAGATTATCTTACCGCAGACGAGATAGGCGGCAGGGACGAGTCCGTTATTTTCGACCCGTTTTTAAAAGAAATTTTGCTAAGCCGCAAGGAAAAGCGCGAAATAACCGACATTATAGAAACCATACAGGAAAAGCAGTACGAGATAATTACCCTGCCGGAGCGCGACAGGTTTATAGTTCAGGGCGTTGCGGGAAGCGGCAAAACAATGATTATGCTTCACAGGCTTTCCTACATTCTGTACAATAACGAAAAACTTAAACCCTCTGACGTGCTTGTAATTACTCCGTCGGATTCCTTTAACGATTTTATAGACGAGCTTTCGGCAATTTTGGAGTTGGAAAAGGTCAAAACCTATACGCTTAACGGCTACTTTTTGAAGCTGTTAAAAAATGCGGGCGTGGACGTTGCCGATAAAATCGACTACGTTCAGCCCGTTCCGCCGGAGCTTCTTAATTACGTATATTCCGAAAAATTTACCGCGGAGATAAAGAGCCGTCTTTTAAAAATTTACGACGGAGTATTCGGCTTGTTCGCTTCGAGCGAGTGCGTCCGGTTTTCCGAAAGTCTTGCCGCCGCGTGCGAAATGCAGGAGAAAGAATATACTTTTATCAAAAATACGGGTCTTCGCGTAAGGCGCTGTATCTTAGGGGAAATAAAAGAAAAACCGGACGGCGGACTTTACTATACAAAACAGTTCCGTAATATGTTCAACTGCGTACAGGACGTAAAGGAGTTTTTACGGCTTTTATCCGACGGAAGAATGGGCAATTACGCGTTTTTTTACAGACAGCTTCTTTCCTTTTACAAGTCGCTTAAATTTTTGCGCCGCTATTCCCAGAAAATTTGTCTTGCGGCGGTCGACGACCTTAACGCGCTGTCCCTGTCGGTTGATAAGGAGATAGCCGATTTGCGCCGTTACAAGCGCAGGATAGGGGATACCGAGGTTCTGACTTATCCCGACAGAATTGAAAAGAGAGAGCAGTTAAAAAAGGAGACGGAGGACGCCAAACGCGCCGTGGAGCGCATTGCCGACGGCTTTTTACCCGTTTACGACTTTGCGGACGTTGTGCGTGCGGACGGCTTTCTTTCGGGAATAGGCAAGTGCGAAAACGTTTACGGCGTTGTTCGCTTTTTCTACCGCGAAACCGTGAAAAAGATAAAGACGCGCTTCGGCATGTCCACGGCGAAGCTTTGCCGCTTCGACCCGTTTGCGCTGTGTCTTTTGGCGGCGGAGCTGGGCTTTTCGCTTTCACCGCAGTTCGGTTTTGTGTTTGTGGACGAGGCGCAGGATATTTCCCCCGCGGAGTATGCGGTTCTCCGCAGCGTAAACGGACGCGCCGCTTTCAACGTTTTCGGCGACCTCAAACAGAATATGACGCCGTACAGGGGCATAAAAAGCTGGGACGAAATAGGCTGTAAAGTGTATAATCTCAATCTCAATTACAGAAACACCAATCAGATAGTCGAGTACGTTTCTGGCAATTTGGGTATAGACATGCGCGCAATAGGCGCAGACGGAAGCGAAGTGGAGCGTATAGACGAAAGATCCGCGACGAAATATCTGTCTGACAAAAACGGACTGCGCGCAGTAATTACAAGCGAAAGCGGTTACGGAAAATATTTGCGCAAAAGCTATAACTCAGTCCGCGACACGGGCAGAATATCAAAATCGAAGATAAATATTCTTACCGTATACGAAAGCAAGGGGCTGGAATTTACCGCCGTAGCCGTAGCGGACTCGGACATGAGCGACAACGAAAAATACATTGCGTATACGCGCGCATTGAAATATCTTGCGTGTATTACTTAAAATTTTCATATAAAAATTTTACCGTGTGTCAATAATCTTAGTTGCGGTAAAAGCGGCTTTGATGTTATAATTAATTATACTAAATTACGGACGGACTTAAATGGCAAATAAAACAAAAAAACAACCCGATACTATAGAGCTGGAAGGCGAACTTTTAAATACGGTCAGTTACGCGACGTATTACTGCCGTCTGCCGCTTTTCACGTCTTTCAAAATATTTAACCGCGCGCAGGAAAACGCATGCGAAATTTCGGTAAGCATTACCGGCTCTACGCCGTTGATAATTCCGACGGAGCTTGCTCTCGAAGAAATACCGCACGAAAGCAGTATAGAGGTTTCGGCGGAAAATCTTCTCAATCCCAAATATTTAGCCGATCTGGACGAGCCGTCGTCCTGTACAGTGCAGGTGAAGCTTTTAAACGGCAAGGATATAATTTGTACCTTGAAAGCGGAAGTCGAAGCCCTGCCCATAGACTGTTGGAGCGGGCTTTCCGGCAATCCGGAAATGCTTGCAACCTTCGTAAGACCCAAGCTTGCCGACTGTCAGAAGGTTTTGGCGGAAGCCGGTCTTCAACTTAAAACCTGGGGCTATTCTTCAGAGTGGAGCGGCTATTCCGGCAACGATAAAAACGGCGTGCGCAACGCCGCCGCCGCCGTGTACGCGGCAATACGCAATCTTAATATAGAGCGTGAAAGCTGTTCCGACTTTACTGATACCGTACGCGCCTGCGACGTCAGCGGTATACTTCAAAGCAAGAAGGCGACGTCGCTTGAAATGGCGCTTTTCGCCGCTTCCTGCTTCGAGGCGACGAAGCTTAATCCCGTGCTTGTACTCGGCAAAAACAAGGTCGGCGTAGGCGTCTGGCTGTACGACAGTTGTTTTTCGTCACCCATGCAGGACGACATGACTGTGATAGAAAAGTACGTGACGGACGGCGTAAACAACCTTGCCGTTTTCGACGCGGACGATTTGTTTGCGCATAAAAACGCAAGCTTTACCACCAGCGAAACTCACGTGACTTCTTTTTTGAAAAGCAACTCTTTCGACGTGTGTCTCGACGTAAGGCGTTGCCGCGTCGGCGGAATTTTCGCCCTGCCGCTTAAAGTAAAAACGGCGGGCGGGTACGAGCTTCTGGACGACAGGCAGCTTTCCTATGACGAAAAACCGCGCGAGGTTATCGACGCAAGCAAATACGAGTACGATAAAACCGCCTCCAAGGACAAGAGCTGGCAAAGAAGACTTCTGGATTTATCCATGAAGAACAACCTGCTTAATTTCCGTTACAAGCGCGACTGTATCCATATTCTTTCGTGCGACCTTGCGTCTTTCTGCGAAAAGACCGCCGCGAGAAACAGGTTCGGCTTACTTCCGCTTACTTCCGCTATAAAGGACGCGGCTTACTTTGGCGGCACCGGCGTTAAAAACATGGGCGAGCTTATTTCTTTGGAACTGAACGCCGGTAAAATGCGCTGTTATTCGGGTCCCGACGCTCTTGCGGAAATTTCCGGCACGCTTATAAGAAAGGCGCGCGCCGCGGAGGAGGAGACGGGCGCGAAGACGCTTTATCTCGCTTTCGGCTTCTTGAAATGGCGCGGCACGGGCGAAAGGGAGGACAAGTTTGCGCCGCTTGCGCTTCTGCCCGTGAACGTCAGGCGCACAAAGACCAACGGCGTTTCCCTGGAGCCTGGCGACGGGTACGAGGTAAACACCACCCTGCTTGAATTTTTAAAACAGGAATTCGGCATAGACGTGCGCGGCGTGGACGGAAAGGGTCTGTCCCCCAAAGAAATTATAGCCGTGTTCCGTTCCAAGACCGCCAACATGAAGGGGTGGATGGTTTACGAGGATATTTATCTTTCACAGTTCACTTTCGCGCGGTATGCGATGTGGGCGGACGTAAAGAAAAATATAAACGAGTATAAGAAAAATCCCATAATAGCAAGTCTTTTGACAAACTCGAACAAGCTTGCGGAAAACAAGCTTTCGGGCATATGCGAGGACGAGGGCGACCCCTGCGAAATAATTGTTCCGCTCCCCTGCGACAGCACCCAGTACGCCGCCGTAGCGGAGTCGGCTAAGGGCACATCTTTCGTTCTTCACGGTCCCCCTGGTACAGGCAAAAGCCAAACGATAACCAATATTATAGCCAACGCGCTGTATAACGGAAAACGCGTGCTTTTCGTTGCGGAAAAGCAGGCGGCTTTACAGGTCGTAAAAAAGCGACTTTCAGACATCGGTATCGGCGATTTCTGTTTCGAGCTTCACTCGGGCAAGTCGGCTGATAAGGGTGAAATTGTAAGAAATATCGAAAATACGCTTGCGCTTTCTTCCAACGGCGGCGGCGAAAGCTTCGTTCCCGCGGCAGAAAAAATAAGGTCCGTGCGCGGCTCGTTAAAGGCGCCGTCGGACGCGCTGCATAAAAAACGCAGGCTGGGCGTATCCGTTTACGAAGGAATACTGTATTATCTGCAAAACAAAAACGCGCCCGAGCTTGTAAATATAGAAAGTACTTTTTACGATTCTCTTACCAAAGAGAGGCTTGAGGAGTGCGAAAGCATGCTTGTGACGGCGCAAGCCGCCGCAAACGAATGCGGCGGAGTATACCGCTCGCCTTTTTCGGGTGTAAACCTTACTTTCTGCGACAAAAAAACCAAAAACGCGGTGCTCTGCTCGGCGGAAGTAGTGCTTGCCGAGTTAAAGCATCTTAAAAGCTATCTCGGGCTTTTCCTCGATACGTTCAACCAGCGCGTAAGCGCCTTTACCTACAAAAAGCTTGAAAATCTGGTGGAGATTGCAAACGTTTTAAAGGTTGACGAGCTGAGCGAGTTTTTCGAGTGCGACGAGGAAGATTTTTATAAATTCTATAATGCTAATCTCCGCTACGACAGCGAGGTAAAGCATTGGCTTGCAAACTTTAAATCTCTGCCGGATATTTCAAAATTCGCCGACAAGATAGAGTACGAAATAGACAACTGGGGGGAAAATTACCGTTCTTCCAAAATACTTTTAAACGTAATAAAACGCATAAACAAGTGCGCGGCGAAGCCCGTTAAGGAAAAGGACGAGCCTGAGTGGATAAAGCGCGCTTATGAGATCGAGGAAGCAAGAAGCCGTATTTTGGCAAATACGGATTTAAGCGACAACTTCCTAACGCTCGGCGGCGGCATAAACGACAGAAAGAGGGAAGAATTTTTAAAACCGCTTTATAACCTGCACAAGCTTTGCGCGCAGGTGTTTATGGACTATAACGCCGACGCGTTCAACAGCGTTTGTTGCGGGGCGGCCGGCGGACAGCTTCGCCCGCTTATTTCGGGACTTTTGTCGGCTGCTTCGGCGTTCAACAGAAGCTGCGAGCATTTTATGAAGGTTGTCAAAGCCGACAAGTCCGACATAGAGGACGGAGACATTTTCGACTATTTCAACGCAAAATGTACCGCGCTTATAGATAATATAGACATGTTGCCGTCCTGGTGCATGTATAAGGCAACGGCTCAAAAACTTAACGACGGCGGACTTACCTTTATAACCGACGCAATGGAAAGCGGACGGATAAACGGAAAACAGATTCTTTCGTCATTCCGTAAAAACGTTTACCGCAATTTCATTCAGACCAACATACCGGCGGACGACGTTCTCTCGTCGTTTTCAGCAAGCGTGCAGGAGGAAACGGCGGCAGGCTTCGCGCGCCTTTTGGAGGAATTTTCCGCGCTCACGCGCGAAAAGCTACGCGCAGACCTGATTTCGCGCCTGCCTGCCAAGGAGACGGAAGGACCGCTTGCGGTAGAGCTTATGACTTTCCAGCGCAGCATAAAGGGCAACCCGCGCGGCTTTAACGTAAGAAACTTATTTACGGAAATTCCCGAGCTTATGCGCGTCGTCGCGCCCTGCATGCTTATGAGCCCCGTAACCGTCGCGCAGTATCTGCCGCCCCGCTCGGGCGCTTTCGATATGGTAATTTTCGACGAGGCTTCGCAAATGCCCACGTGCGAAGCGGTTCCCTCGCTTGCGCGCGCAAAGAGCGCGATAATCGTCGGCGACCCCAAGCAGATGCCGCCAACGTCTTTCTTTACCAGCTCCGGTCAGGACGAGGACAATCCGGAGACGGAAGATTTGGAATCCGTTCTCGACGACTGCCTTGCTTTGGGTATGCCCGAAAAGCACCTTATCTGGCATTACCGCTCCAAGCACGAAAGTCTTATCGCGTTCTCCAATATAACGTACTATTCCAGCAGGCTTTGCACATATCCTTCGCCCGACGCGCTGGACAGCAAGGTTCAGTTGAGATATATCGAACACGGTGTTTACGACAGGGGCGTTTCCAAGTGCAACCGTCAGGAGGCGGAGGCTTTGGTTGCGGAGGTCATACGCAGGTTAAAGGACGAAAGACTGAGAAATTCCAGCATAGGTATCGTCACGTTCAGCACGCCCCAACAGGTGTTTATAGAGAGAATGTTGACGAAAAAAATAATAGAAAAGGGGCTTGAATCTGTCGCGTACGAGCGTGAAGAACCGCTTTTCGTCAAAAATCTTGAAAACGTTCAGGGCGACGAAAGGGACGTAATACTGTTCTCGGTATGCTACGGACCCGACAAGCTGGGTAAAATATCTTTAAACTTCGGACCGCTCAACCAACTCGGCGGGTGGCGCCGTCTCAACGTCGCGGTTTCGAGGGCGAGGGAAGAAATGATAGTATTTTCTTCCATGCGCTATTCCATGATAGATATGTCCAGAACCACCTCGCGCGGGGTAGCGGGGTTGAAAGCCTTCCTCGAATTTGCGGAAAAGGGAAGGACGAACATTTCCGTCAAGAGCAACGAGGTGATTATAAACAGACAGGGCATAGGCAAATTTATTGCCGAGGAGCTTTCCGCCTACGGTTACGACTGCCGTTGCGACGTGGGAGTTTCCGACTTCAAAATCGACGTTGCGGTGGTAGACCCCAAAAACAAACATAACTTTATACTTGCCGTGCTTTGCGACGGAACAAGCAATTTCTCCGTAAAGGACAGGACCGTCTTGCAGGTACAGACTTTAAAGCGCAACAATTGGAACGTTATAAGACTGTACTCGATCAATTTCTTCAACAATCCCAAGCGCGAGATAAAGAAAATAAAGGACTATCTTGATAAGCTTACTTCGGACGGAAAGCCCGTTGCCATAAGCTTTAAAAAGCCTTACCGCGTATGCAAGACCGAAGAAAAGGAACAGGGGCCCGACTACGTTCTTAGCGGTGAAAACGACGCCGAAGTCATGCGCGTAATCAAGGCGGTGGTTGCGGCGGAGGAGCCGATTTCCACGCAGTTTTTAATGAGCAGGACGCTGGCGGCTTTCGGTATATCGAAATACGGAATTAAGCTTGAAAGTAAGTTGCGTTCGCTTATAGACAAATGTGCTTTCGGCAGCCGCGGAATGATAGGCAACGTCTATTACTTCAAAAACGACAAATACGAGGGCTTCGACAGGTACCGCGTGGAGGAAAACACCTGCCTGCGCACGACGGATAACGATTTTACTCCGTACGACGTCATTTCGCTTGTCAAGGGCATACTTCTGAATAAGGTAAGCATGTACGCGGACGAGCTTATCCCCGCCGCCCTTAAAGAGTTGAAGGTGCCGCGTGCGAGCGACAAGCTTACCTCGTTTGTTTCGGCGTGCATAGACGAGGGAGTTCGCCGCGGAATATTTATCCGCAGCATTTCCGACAAAATATCGCTTGCGTAATCAGTCGGAACAGGCGTTGAAAATTTTATCGATAATTATATAAAACACCGCCCGCGGATTTTAAATCCGCGGGCGGTGTTCTTGTACAGGTTTATAAATTTTTCAACATGTCCGTCATGTCGTATTTGCCGCGCGGCTTTCCGACAATCCATTTAGCCGCTTTAATCGAGCCAGCCGCAAACACCTTTTTAGAGCTTGCTTCGTGCGACAGGGTAACTATTTCGTCTTCTCCCGCGAACATAACGTCGTGCTCGCCGACAATATTCCCGCCGCGTACGGCGTGCAAGCCTATTTCCGCGCCGCGTTTGCCCGTGTTGCCGCATCTTCCGTAAACGTATTTTTTACCGCCGCCGAACGCCTTGTTTGCGCTGTCGGCAAGCATAAGCGCTGTGCCGGAGGGTGCGTCGGTTTTCAGGTTGTGGTGTTTTTCTATAATTTCTATATCGAATTTTTCACCCAAAACTTCGGCTGCTTCCCGCACAAGCTTAACAAGCAGATTCACGCCGAGTGAGAAATTCGCCGTCTTGAACACCGCGGTTTTTTTCGCGCATTCGTCTATAAATTTCAGTTGATTTCCGTCATAGCCGGTTGCCGCCAGAACGACGGGCACACCGTGCTTGACAGCCCAGTCCATTTCGCCTTGCAGGGCGGCGGGAGAAGAAAAGTCGATAATTACGTCGGGTATTTCCTTAACTTCCCCAAAGGAGGGGTAGACGGGTATTTTCGTGTTTTCGGGCGCGTGCAAGTCCACTCCGCAAACGGCGCAAGCTTCGCCGTCTCCGTCAAGCAGACTTAAAATATTGCCGCCCATTTTTCCGCCTATGCCGCATATAAGAATTTTAATCATTTAATCAACCCCGAATTTTTAATCGCCTGCAAAAGCTTAGCCTTGTTTGCGTCTTCCAGCTCGGTAAGTGGGGGGCGCGGCACACCCGCGTCGAAGCCTATCATGTTGTAAGCGGCTTTGACGGGAATGGGATTTACTTCCAGAAAGCACGCGTCCTCCAAGGGAAGTAAAAAGTCCTGTACGGAGTTCGCTTCGTCGAGTTTGTTTTGGGAAACAAGTTTATAAAGCTTTTTCATAAGCTTGGGCGCAACGTTGGAAGTGACCGAAATAAGTCCCGCGCCGCCTATCGCCAGCATGGGAAGATTTAAAAAATCCTCGCCGGAATACAAATCCATTTTTCCGCGTATTCGGCGCATGGTTTCGCATACCTGCGCCATGTTTCCGCTCGCTTCCTTAATGCCCGCCATATTGTCGAGTCCGGCAAGCTTTTCGGCGGTTTCGGGCAAAATGTTTACCGCCGTACGGGAGGGCACGTTGTAAGCTATTACGGGAATTTTCACCGCGTCGCATATAGCTTTGTAGTATTCGTAAATGCCTTTTTGGGTGCATTTATTGTAGTAAGGAGTGACGGCTAAAACGCCGTCCGCGCCAAGCTGTTCCGCACGGACGGAAGCGGCAACTGCCTTAGCCGTATCGTTGCTTCCCGTACCAACTATAATTTTAATGCGGCCGGCGGCTTTTTTAACGGAATACTTTATAACTTCCGTCTTTTCGTCTTCCGTCATAGTCGCAGGCTCGCCCGTTGTGCCGAGGACCACCAAAGCGTCTGTGTCGCCGTCTATCTGATACTCTATCATTTTGCCGAATTCGTCTAAATTGACGCCGTTTTTATTAAACGGAGTAATCATTGCGGTGGCAATACCGCTGAAAAAACCTGTCACTTTTAAAACCTCTTTTATTATTTTAAGCTTGTTAATTTATAAATGTTCAAGTTCTGTCGAAATAACCTTTTGCCGCAAGCAACTCTGCAAGCAGAACCGCTCCGCCCGCCGCGCCGCGCAGTGTGTTGTGTGAAAAGCCTATAAATTTATAGTCGAAAACGCAGTCCTCGCGCAGTCTGCCGGCGCAGACAGCCATTCCCCGCTCGCAATTTCTGTCAAGTCTGGGTTGCGGTCTGTCGTCCTCGGGGAAATAGTGTATAAATTTTTTCGGCGCACTGGGAAGGGAAAGCTTCTGCGGCTCGCCCGAAAATTCCGTCCATGCTTTTATAATTTCTTCCTTGGACGGCTTTTTTTCAAAGCTTACGAAGCATGCCGCCGTGTGACCGTCGCTTACCGGTACCCTCAGGCATTGCGCAGTAATGACGGGGGAGGCGGCGGGGACAATTTTTCCGTCCGAAACTTCACCCCAAATTTTCAGCGGTTCGGTTTCGCTTTTTTCTTCCTCTCCGCCGATATAGGGGATAATGTTGTCGGTAATTTCGGGCATTGTTTCAAACGTTTTGCCGGCGCCGGAAATAGCCTGGTACGTAGTCACAGCAACCTGCTTTATTCCGAATTTTTTCAAAGGGTGCAAAAGCGGAACGTACGATTGCAGCGAACAGTTGCTTTTCACAGCTATAAAACCGCGCTTTGTGCCCAGTCTTTTGCGCTGTGCGGAAATAACTTCAAGATGCTCGGGGTTGATTTCCGGTATAATCATGGGTACGTCGTCCGTGCCGCGGTGCGCCGAATTGTTGGAAACTACGGGGCACTCCAGCTTTGCGTATTCGTATTCAAGCTTTTTAATTTCTTCCTTTTTCATGTTTACCGCGCAGAAGCAGAAGTCCGTCTGCGCCGCAATTTTCTTTTTATCGGCGGAAGCGTCAAGCACTGTAAAGTCGGCAAATTTTTCGGGCATAGGCTCTGCCAAATGCCATTTTTTCACCGCGTCCGCGTATCTTTTGCCTGCGGACGAGGGGGAAGCGGCAAGGCATACCACGTTAAAACGGGGGTGGTTTTTCAAAAGAAGCAAAAATCTTTGACCGACCATTCCCGTTGCGCCGATAATTCCGACGTTGAATCTTTTCATAATAAATTCTCCCGAAATAATAAATAAAAAGCGGCGCCGTAACAGCGCCGAAAAAATGCAAAAGGCAATTAGCGCAACACTTAATGTGACAGTCGCAAGGGTATTGACCCGTACGCCCGACGCGGTTTAAAGGCAAACCGCACCTCGGCGGAGGCGCCCTTTCGCCGCGGCTTGTTGCGAAGCTGCCTTTTCAGCCTCTCGCCGTGCGGTTACTTATGCCCGTCCGCTCCTCTAATTTGCCTGTTTATAATATCACACGGCAGCGTGTTTGTAAAGGAATTTTCACTGCATTTTCCTACAAAAGTCAAAGTTGACAAATTGAGAATTTGTGTTATAATTTAAGAAAAATTTTAAGGGGGCATTGTTTGAAAAAGGCTTTATTTGTTTTAAGCCTGCTTGCAAGCTTGTTGTGTATTTTTTGCGCCTGTAAACAGAATAAAAACGTCAGGAAGGATTTATCCGCAGTCGAGATAAATAAAATCGCTTCGGTGGAAAAAATTATTCCAGACAACGCTGTTATTAACTCGGTGGAAGCTTTGACGAGGTTTTTTTCCGACTATCCGTCGCTTTCGGAATATTTCGATCAAAATCTTAGCGAAAATTTTTTCGAGAGCCGCTCATATTTTTTGGTTAATTTCTATCATTCGTCAAGTGAGCGCAATATAGTTTTTAAATCGGCGTATCTGGAAGACGGTATTTTGAAGCTTAAATTCGATATCGAAAGTCCGGAAAGCGTCGATACGGACTTTAATGCCATGCTGTTTATTTTAAGTATAGATAAATTTAACGGCGTGCAAAAGTTTGGAATAGGGGTCGATAATTTATTGCTTAATAACAACAGCGGAGGCTTCAATTCCGCAACGCGCGAATTGACCGTAATATAACGTCGTTTATGTACAGAGAAAAAGACATATCGAGTAGTTTTTTTATCGGCGCCAGTAGATAATTTTTTTAAACGCAAGCGCGCCTTTGTTTAATTTTATTTTGAAACGGTAAAACAGTTGAAATATTTCAATATATATGGTATTATAAAACCAGTTAAAAAGTTTTAAAGGTTTCTATATGGCATTAAGCGTAAGCAATCTGGAAGGCAACGAAATTGCCGACGATTATGTAAGAAAAGCCCCTACGCGCGGCAGATGGGGGGAGACTTGGGACGTATTGAAGGCCAACTTCGGAAAGTTGGTTCTTATAAACATTTTCGTCCTTATAACCTTCCTGCCCGGCATAGGCATTATGATATACCGTTCCATGTATATCAACGGCATGGGGCTGCAGTATCCGTTTAACCTTGCGGGGCTTAATTATCCCGCATATACCAATATAAACGGACTGGAAGAACAGATTTATCTGTCGGCGGATTTGCTGTTTTTTTCGCTTTTAATCGTTGCGGGACTAATAGCGTCGATAGGAATATCGGGCGCGGCGTACTCTATACGCAAGCTTCTCAATACCCAGGGGCAGTTTTCCGTAAAGGGCTTTTTCCACGGTATTAAGGTCGGCTATTTCGGTACGGTTATGCCCGTTACTGTATTTATGATTTTCCTTTTCGCTTCTTTTATATTAGGCGATTGGAAGGACCTTGTAATCGCGCGCGGCGCGTCGTCGGCGGGACCTATAACCGCTTACGTTTTCATGATAATAGCAAACGTGCTTGTCGGCGTATATTGCGGATGGCTGTTCGCCGTAGGCGTAAGTTACAGGGTTAAGTTTACACAGCTTTTCAAAAACGCGTTTGTTCTGATGATAGGCAGTCCCGTACACACATTGTTTTTCGCGGGGCTTGCGCTTATTCCCGTTTGGCTTTTCGTCATAGGAACTGCGGTCAGCATAGTAAAGATAATTTCGTATATAGTTTTCATATTCCTCGGTTTTTCGCTTATTCTGCTTGTCTGGACAAGCTTTACCCAGTGGGTTTTCGACATGTACGTAACCCCCAACATAAAAGCCGCGGAGGAGGAAGCCAAAGCCAAAAAGACCCCTAAGGAGCTTGCCGCCGAAAAGGAAGAAAGCGACAAACAGACCGCAATGGAATTGCTTGCGGCGGGCAGAAGCGAGCTTATCGGCAGACCCATACTTCCCATAGACGGCGAATGTGCCGTAAAGCCTTTAAGCGCGGTTTTCACGCGCGGAGACATAGCCGGCGCTTCTGCCGACAGGGAAAAATTGAAAACAGCCGTATCGGCTTACGAGGACGAGCATAAGAACGACCCCGTATACGTCGAATACAATAAACTTTTTGCCGAGCGTGAAAAAGCTTTGCAGTCCAACGGCAAAAAAGGCAAAAAGAAGAAGGTCAGCGCGGACAACCTTCTCAAATAAGGCAAACAAAAAATGGCAAATTCTTACTCTGCTTTGGGCAGATGGTTCGAATATTTAAACGACGACTGCGGCTATGAACAATGGTCGCAGTATTTAATTGATACGCTTAAAAAAGAAAATGCGGGTAAAAACGGCGTCGATATAGGTTGCGGCAACGGTTATTTTACGCGCGCATTAATAAAGGCTGGATATAACGTGTTCGGCGTGGACATTTCTCCCGAAATGTTGGATAAGGCGCAGGAGATTTCTTTAAAACAGGGCGTCCGCGCGGAATTTTTCTTGGGCGATATCACCAAACTAAAATTAAACGGCAAAACGGATTTTGCCGTCGCCGTAAACGACTGCATTAATTACGTAAGCAAGGATAAGCTTAAAACGGCGTTTTTAAGGGTAAACGCATGTCTGAAAAAGGGCGGCTTGTTTATATTCGATATCAGCTCGGCGCAAAAGTTGCGTTCAGTCGTCGCAAACAATACCTTTGCGGAGGACAGGGAGGATATAACTTATATCTGGTTCAACTCGCTCGAAGGCGACAGGGTTACAATGGACCTCACTCTGTTCGAAAGGCGCGGGGACTTATTCAAGCGCTTTGACGAGCGTCATGTGCAATATATTTACGGGGAGGAAGAAATTTTATCCGCGCTTAAAGAAGCGGGGTTCGCGGTCGGGACGGAAGGTCATCTGGGCGCGGACAAAAGCGACAGGATAAATTTCGTCTGTAAAAAAATATGAACAAACTTCATAAGGCTTTAATTTACGACATGCAGGTTTCGCTGTCCGTCCTCGAAACGACGGATATGGTGAACGAAGCGATTAAAACGCACAATCTCGACGAAAAATCCGCGGTGACGCTGGGCGGGCTTCTGACCTGCGCGGCGTACATGGCGGGCTGCCTTAAAAGCGAAAGGGGCGCGGTTTCCATTACGGTGAAAGCCGGAGGCGAGGCGGGCACGGTAAGCGTGTCGGGCGACAAGGACGGACATATCCGCGGCTATATAGACGGCACGTGCGACGGCAAGCTTAACGGCGGTACGCTTACGGTAATTAAGGACGACGGATTTTCACGTCCGTTTGTCGGCACGTGCGAGCTTAGCGGTAACGACGTATCCCGCAATTTAATGCAATATTACGATAAAAGCGAGCAGATTCCGACCGCCGTATCGGTCGGCGTTAAAATGCGCGGCGGAAAATGCGTCGCGGCGGGCGGCGTTATAATGCAGCTTATGCCCGGAACCTCGGAGGAAAACACCGATAAAGCCGAGGAACGCATGCAGGCTTTCGTGGACGCGGCGGACGTGGTGGAGAAATACGGCGCGGACGGAATAATTACTACCTTTTTCGGCGAGCTTTCGCAAAGCGGAGCGCTGTATACAACCTTTCCCGAATATAAATGCAACTGTTCTCGCAGTAAAATAGAGGACGTAATAAAACCTCTCGGCGCGGCGGAGCTATATAAAATAATAGACGAAGAAGGTTGCGTAAAAGTGCATTGCCATTACTGCAACACCGACCACGTGTTTACAAAAACCGATATAGACGAACTTTTCAAAATATGACTAAGACGATAGACATCGACTTCAGCAGCGACAGACTTATAGGCGTCGCAGCGGATATGGTCGACGACCACAACTATATTAGCGCGCTTAAAATGCTTAATAAAAACGCCGAGCTTCACTGTAACGACGGCGACTCTTTTATGCTGTACGCCGAAATTTACGACGATATAGGGCTTTACGAAAAGTGCGTAAATTACTGGTTCAAGTTTATCGACAGCGAAAACGGTTACGATTGCACGGAAGCCTACGAAGGACTTGCCGTCGCTTATATGAATCTCGGCAACGAACATTTTTCCGCATTTTACTACAACAAGCTTTTGCAGGACGCGGACGAGCTTGACACCGAGGAACGCAGGGATATCATAAACTCGTTCCTCAGCGCGGAGGACAACCCGTTAAAATTCGTCTGGCCGCCCGCAATAGCGGACTATTCGGACGTAATTTCGGACGGGATAGAGCTTATGAAGCGCGGCGAGTACGAAAAGGCGATTGACGAATTCGATAAGGTTGACGAGGGTAACGCGGCATACCGTTCTTCGCGCAATTATATCGCCATGTGCAATATTATCTGCGACAAGTGCGAGCAGGCGGAGGCGGAGTGTCTGGCTATTCTGGAAAAATATCCGGACAACGTGCAGGCGTTGACGACTCTTGCGGCGGTTAAAACCGAACAGAAAAAGAATGACGAAAGCCGCGCTCTGGCGGAAAAGCTGCTTTCGCTGGACGTAAAGTCCACTGACGATATATATAAAATAGCGACCGTCTGTTGCGAAAACAAGATGCATGCAGAGGCGTACGAGCTTTTTACCAGATTGGAGGACGAGCTGGGTTACGACTGCTCCGTGTTGTATTTTAAGGCGGTTTCCGCCTTCAACAGCGGAAAATATACCGAGTGTTTCGATACGTTCGACAAACTTGTTACGGTTTATCCTGACGCGCTTTGCGCGCGTTACTACTACGACGCCGCGCGTAAAGCAGTTGAAAACGGCGAAAAAAGGGAATTCAGTTATTTTTACCGCCTGCCGCAGGAAATGCGCGAAAATTCGCTTAAAACGCTTGCGGCGGTTGCGGGGCTTTCTCAGGCGGAGTCAAAAAAGCTTTTCGGAATTCTGGATATTTCGGACTGCATAAAGTGGTGCTTCGACGAAACGGAGGGTGCCGACGACAGCGAGCTTCAATATCTTGCGGCGACCTGCGCGGTGAAGGCGGAGCTGGACTCGGTCGTGTGCGACATGCTTTTAAACGCATTTTTGTCGGACGGCATCAAAGTGCATATTCTGACGCTGTTGGGCGGACGTAACGAGGATAACTCTTTCGGCGTAGTCATATGCCATATTTATAAACGTGTGGATTTCCGCGCGCTCAGCCTCGGCAGGGCGAAACGCAAAAATTTCATAACCGCTTACGCCAGACTTTGCGCCCATTTCGCGGTAATAGATTCGTCTTACGGCGAAGCTTTCGCAAAGGCGTGCGAAGGTCTTTATGCGGAAATGCAGGAACGCGGCGCGCTGTCGTATTCGGCTGACGCGGACGCGCTTACCGCCGCGGCGTATCTTCGTTCCGGCGTGTGCGAGGCGCAGATTACGCGCAAAAATTTAAGCGAATTTTTCGGTGCGTCCGAAAGCGGTATTTCGCGTATTTTGGGGGAATTATGAAGCTGTACGATTTCGACGGAATGTTCGATAAAAAACTGAGCGACTACATTTTAAACGACAACGGCAAGCATAAGGAGAGCGAGTGGGAGGATTTGATTCCCAAGCTTTACAAGCAGTTCGGCGACACGTTTATAAAGTCGGTCGGCGACACGCCAAACGGCTTCTATGCGAAGATGAGCGATACTGAGCTTGTCAAAGCGTTGCGCACGCATCTCAAACAGGGCGTGCCCGTAAGCGAATTTCTCTGCTCGGCAATAGAAAGCAGGGGAGCGGTCGACCTTTTACTTCCGCTTTTGGACGGAAGCGGGGACGAGCGCGACTATGCCATAAGCATACTCGGAGCGGAATCCAAGGCGCTTAAAAAGTACATGAGCCTTTTAATCGATAAAGACAGCAGCGAGGATTTGAAAGACCGCTGTGCGGATTTTTTAAAGGAAAAGGCTGACGAGGTTGCCGCGGAGGCCGTCGAAAACTACATAAACGGCGTCGAGCGGGAATATATGTTGGAAATCATGTCACGTTCGGTCATAAAGTCGGATAAAATATTCGATATTCTTTTAAAAGAATTCCGCACCGACCCCGACAACGTGCCTATGCACGCAAGTTATCTGGCCGCTTACGGCGACGAACGAGCATTGAAATATCTTCTTGATAAAATAGACGAGGAAGGTGTAAATTTTATCGAGTACAGGGAACTGAAATACGCCATAGAGGCTCTCGGCGGCGAATATACCAAAACGAGGGATTTTTCGGGCGATCCTTACTTCGATATAGTGAAATCGCACGAAGTTTCCGCGACGGACGTTTTCGCAAATCTTGACGGCAAAAATTAAAAAGACGGCTCGGAATTATTCCGAGCCGTAAATTTTTATTTTTTCGTCGCCAGCCAGACGATAAGCACGGTCACGTCGGCGGGGTTTACTCCGTAAATTCTTCCCGCCTGCCCCAGAGTAAGAGGGCGTACGCGTTTAAGCTGTTCGCGCGCTTCCAATCTCAACCCCTTTATTTCGTCGTAATTCAAGTCGGCCGGGATGGCTTTGCTTTCAAGCTTTTTCGCTTTTTCTATCTGTTGAGCCGTCTTTTTAAGATAGCCGTCGTATTTTACCGTCGTTTCGGCGGATTTTATTATGTCGTCGGGGAAGTCTTTCAAAATCCCGAACGCTTCACATACATCTTTTAAGGAACAGCCCCGCCTGATAAGGTCCGCGTAAGACAAGCCCGCCACGGGAATCCCGTTTACCGTTTTTACGGCGTCTTTCCGTTCGGGTTTGCCGTCAAGCTCCGCAAGCGCCTGCGCGTACAGCTTTTTTCTCCGTTCGTAAATTTTTCTTCTTTGCTCGGTGTAAAGCGCGGTATCTGCAATTTTTCCGGTAAGGCGCAAATCGGAAATATCGTGCCTCAAAGCAAGTCTGTATTCCGCGCGCGACGTCATAATTCTGTACGGCTCCTCAGTGCCCTTTGTCACTAGGTCGTCTATCATAACTCCGATATACGCTTCGTCGCGCCCCAGAATGAAGGGGGGTCTGCCCAGTATCTTATACGCCGCATTTATTCCCGCAATAAGTCCCTGCGCGGCGGCTTCCTCGTAACCCGAAGTTCCGTTTATCTGTCCGGCGGTGTAAAGTCCGCTTATTTTTTTGTATTCCAAAGTGGGATACACGTCCAACGTATCTATGCAGTCGTATTCTATCGCGTAAGCGTAGCGCATTATATCGCAGTTTTCAAGCCCCGCAACGGAACGGTACATCTGCTTCTGCGTTTCGTGCGGCATGGAGGATGACATTCCCTGCACGTAAATCTCGTTTGTGTCCAAGCCCTCTGGTTCGAGAAAAATCTGATGTCTGTCCTTGTCTTTGAACCGGACAACCTTTGTTTCTATCGAGGGGCAGTATCTCGGACCCGTGGAGGTAATGTCGCCGTTGTACAGCGGCGAACGGTCTAAATTGTTTAAAATAATTGCGTGCGTTTCACCGTTCGTATAAGTGAGGTAGCATACGCTTGAATTCTTGTCGGCTTTCCCGTTAAGGAAAGAAAAGGAGGGAAGTCCGTTTTCGCCCTCCTGAATTTGGCATTTGCCGAAGTCGACCGTTCTCGCGTCGAGACGGGCGGGGGTGCCTGTTTTGAATCTTCTTACATTGAAGCCGAGTTTTATAAGACTTTCCGTCAGCGCGGTGGCGGGGGCAAAACCGTTAGGCCCGCTTTTTTTGCGCAGTTCCCCGGTGACGGTTTCGGCGTTGAGATAAACTCCCGTAGCAATTATGACCGCGCGGGAGTCGAAAATTCCGCCGTAGGTCGTCATGACGCCCGCGACGCGTCCCGCGTCGGTAAGAATTTCGGCGGCTTCGCACTGGACTATTTTTAAGTTTTCGGTATTTTCCAGCGTGCGCTTCATCTCGCGGTGGTATGCGTTTTTATCGCACTGACAGCGCAGGGACTGCACGGCTTCGCCCTTTCCCTCGTTAAGCATGCGCATCTGAATGGCGGTCTTGTCGGCGTTCACGCCCATTTCGCCGCCAAGCGCGTCTATTTCGCGCACGATGTGACCCTTGCCCGTGCCGCCTATGGACGGGTTGCACGCCATAAAGGCTATGCTGTCCAAATTAAGGGTCAGCATAACCGTTTTAAGCCCCAGTCTCGCGCAGGCAAGCGCGGCTTCGCAACCGGCGTGTCCCGCGCCGATTACGGCGACGTCGTAATGTCCTTCAACGAAAGTTTTCATATAATTAACGGCGCGGGCGTTTTTGCCCGCGCCCCCTGTTTGCGCAATTGCCGCGCGCAACGGCGCGGTAAATCATTAAAATTATTTTTTCAGTATAATGTTTTTGATATCGTCTACGTCTTTCGCTATTTTGTCGTTTACGCGGCACATCTCGTCGACCTTATCCCTTGAATAAAGAATGGTGGTGTGGTCGCGTCCGCCAAGTACTTTGCCTATCGAAATAAGAGGAAGCGAAAGCAGCTCGCACATGAGATAGCAGCAAATCTGTCTGGGAATAACCAGCTCTTTCTTTTTGCTTTTTCCCAGTATGTCCTGTTTTGAAATTCTGTAATATCCCGCTACGGCGGTCAAAACGTTTTCGGGCGTAATTTCTTCCTTGCCCGGCTCTGACACGGCTTCGCTCAGCGCGCTTCTCGCAAGGGCTATCGTAATAGGCTCCTCATGCAGCTTGGAGGCGAAAATTACCTTCGTCAGTCTGCCTTCAAGCGTCCTTACGTCGTCGCCCGAGTCCTGTGCAAGAAAGGTTAAAACGTCGTCCGGCACAAGACATTTCTTTTCAAAAGATTTGCGCTTCAAAATAGCTATTTTCGTTTCGAAGTTGGGGGGGAGGATATCGAAAAGAAGTCCGCCCGAAAAGCGCGTTCTCAGTCTTTCTTCCAGTGCGGTCAGCTCCTTGGGGGGGTGGTCGGAAGAAATTACTATCTGCTTGCCTTTGGAAACAAGCTCGTTAAAGGTATGGAAAAATTCCTCCTGAACGGCTTTTTTGTTTTCAATAAATTGTATATCGTCTATAATAAGTACGTCCGCGTTGCGGTAATACTGTCTTAATTTGTTTCCCCTGTCGCGCGCGTCGGGACCGCGGCTGGTAAACATTGTGTCTATTATCTCGTTGACAAACTGCTCGCAGGTGACGTAAATTACTTTGAGGTTTGGCTTTTCGTTTACGACTTTATTGGCGATAGCCTGAATAAGGTGAGTCTTGCCAAGTCCGGTTCCGCCGTAAATGAATAAAGGGTTATATGTGCCGGCGGGGTCGTTGGCGACCGAAAGCGCGGCGGCGTGGACGAATTCGTTATTCTTGCCGACGACAAAGCTGTCGAATGTGAACTTCGGGTCGAGATTGGCGGGCGGAGCGTAGCTGTCGGCTTCCTCCGGCGCGTTGTATGCGTAACCCTCGCCGCCTTCGACCTTTAAGCGGAAATCGGTAAGTCCCACGTCGGCTTTTATAATCGCTTCGCGCATTTTGTCGGCAAGCGTACCCGTGATGTATTTTGCAAATGTCTCGTTAGGGGTTTGCAGTACGATAAATCTGCCGTCTATTTCGACGGGCTCCAACTTTTCGATATAAGTGGTATAATTGATAAGCGAGACCAGCTCGCGCATCTTTACCTTTATAGGATTGTATATAAAATCCAAATTCCCCTTTTCTGCCATAATTCAGCCGATAATCCTTTGAGTTTTTCCGAATAATTTGTTATAATGATGTAGTAAGTGAAAATCATTATACTACAAATCTTATCCAAAATAAAGTGTTTTTAAGATAAATGCGTATAAAAAATTTAAAATTGAAAAATTTCAGAAATTACGTGAACGAAAGTATAGACTTTTCCGAAGGATTAAACGTTCTGTTCGGGCGGAACGCGCAGGGCAAAACCAACTGCGCGGAAGCTGTCTTTTACCTTTGTACGGGCGCGTCGCCGAGAAGCCGCCGCGATAAGCAGCTTATCATGCACGGCGCAAACTGCGCCGAAATTTCCGCGCTTGCGGAAGGCGCTTACGGTGAAATAGAAATTTCCGCCTGCATTTACGAAAACAGCCGCGAGGTACGTATAAACGGCAATAAAATAACGCGCAATGCGGATATTCTTGGCAATATTTTCAGCGTATTTTTTTCCCCGCAGGAGTTAAGACTTATACAGGACGGGCCGGACGAAAGGCGCAGGTTTTTGAACGTTTCCATTTCCCAGCTTAACAAGCCGTACTATATAGCTTTGATGCGGTACAATAAAATTTTGGAACAGCGCAACAATCTTCTTAAAAACAGGGATTTGTCCCTCGTGTACGAAACGCTGCCCGTCTGGGACGAGCAACTGTGCAGGTATGCCGCGGCGATAGCCTTCAAGCGCGCCGAGTTCTGCGCAATGCTCTCTCCCGTGGCAAGCGAAATACATTCTTATCTGACGGACGGCGCGGAGAAGCTGGAAATTTCCCCCGAAAAGAAATATAAAGGCGGCGAGGAGGAGCTTACAAAGCGGCTTTTCGACGAGCTTTCCGCAAATTACGAGAGGGATATAAGACTGGGCTTTACCGCGTCGGGTCCGCACCGCGACGATCTGGATATAAAAATCGACGGCGCGGACGCAAAAAATTTCGCGTCGCAGGGACAGACGCGCACCGCCGCACTTTCCGTAAAGCTTGCCGAGGTGGAAATTTTCAAAAAAATTTCGGGCGAATATCCCGTGCTTATTCTGGACGACGTAATGAGCGAGCTTGACTTGCCGCGCCGTAAAAAGCTTGTCGGACGCACGCACGGTTTACAGACTGTACTCACCTGTACCCATGCGGAGCGCGTTCTGTGCGGCAGGGAAGTGAACAAAATAAAAATAGAGGGCGGGGCGGTAAAACGTTGATCAGGGCTGACTTGCACATTCACACATACTATTCCGACGGACTTATGTCGCCCGCGGATGCTGTTGCCGAGGCGAAGAATAACGCCGTCGGGCTTATTTCGGTCACCGACCACGACTGTATGCTCGCATGCAAAGAAACGGAGTCTCTTTGCGCGGGCGCCGGTTTGAGATCTGTAAACGGAATAGAAGTTTCCGCATACGAAAACGGCGTTAAAATTCATATTCTCGGTTACGGCGCGGACGCTGATAATTCAGATTTCAAACAGTTTTTGGACGAGCTGTATTTAAGTTCCTTCGCGCGGGCGGAGGACATAATTGCCAAGCTGCGCCGTAACGGAATTGAAATTTCTTTGGACGAAATACTTAAATACCGAAAGCACGACCGCGCTCCCGTGCATACAATGCATATATCGCGCGCTTGTGCGGAAAAGGGCTACTGCGGCAACGCTTTCGCCTTTTACGAAAAATATCTTGCGTCCGGAAGATGCGCCTTTTCGGATATAGGCAGACCTTCGCCGTCGCGTGCGGTGGAAGCGGTTGCGGCAGGCGGCGGCGTGTGTTCGCTTGCTCATCCGGGCAGAATAGCAATGAGTAAAAGCCGTTTGCTGGAATTAATAGGTAAACTTAAAGACCGCGGTCTGTACGGGATAGAAGCCGTTTATACTACGCATACTGTAACAGAGACGGCATACTATAAGGAGACGGCAGCGGCTTTCGGGCTGGAAATTACGGGCGGTTCCGATACGCATTTTGCCGACGGCAGACATAAAATCGGTTCGCCGGCGTTCTATTTGGACGAAGCTGTTGCCAAACGGCTGAACAATTGAAAAAGACTGTTATTTTAAAAATTTATTCTCTTATGTTTATGCTCGCATTTTTCGCGGGCTTAATTTTTTTTGCGTGCGCTTTTTGTGCCAAGCTGCCCAAAAACGTGACTATAGACGGCATAGAGGTCGGAGGAAAAAGCGCGGCGGAAGCCGTCCGTCTTGTACGCGGTTCGATAGAGGAAAATTTAAAAACCAAATCGCTTACAATAATAGGCGCGGATAAAAAATACGTGTTTTCCTATCCCGAAATAGGCTATAAAGACAATTTGCAAAAGCTTGTAAAAGCAGTGAAAAAGGGCAACAGCTATGCCGCGGAGGTCAGCTTTTATCTTAACGGACTTTCGGAAATTTCGCACTGCATCTGCGACGAGCAGAGCAGACCCGTCACCGAGCCGTACGCAATATTCAACGCGTCGGGCACGCCGTTCACGTATTGCGCCGGTTCCGACGGATTTAAAGCGGACCGCAACAAGCTTGTTGCCGACGTGCGCGCTTCGCTTTCGGGCGGCTTTTGCGACGTGAAGGTAGAATATAAAACTTTAAAGCGGACGGAAACTTTATCCTCAGTCAAAAACAAAACGCGTCTTATAAGCGCTTTTACGACTTATTTCGACTCCTCAAACTTTGACAGGGCGCACAACATACGCCTTGCCGCGGCAACGGTGAACGGAACGGTTCTCGCCCCCGGGGAAGTGTTTTCGTTTAACGGCGTCGTCGGGGAAAGAACGGCCGACCGCGGCTTCAAAAGCGCAAAGATAATAGAAAAAGGCGAATTTGTCGACGGCGTGGGCGGCGGGGTTTGTCAAGTCAGCACCACGCTTTACAACGCGGCGCTTCTGGCGGGCTGTCAGATAACCGAGTTTCATCCGCACTCGCTTGCCGTAAGCTACGTGCCGCCTTCATGCGACGCAATGGTAAGCGGAACTTATTACGACTTGAAGTTCAAAAACTCTCTATCCGAAAAATTATATATTCGCGCCGCCGCCGGCAAAGGATACGTCACGTTTTATTTTTACGGTAAAAGCGACGGAGCGCAGTACTCTTACGCGTCGCGCGTGACGGGCAATATTCCCGCGCCGGAGGAGGTCACCGACGACCCTTCCCGCGTGAAGGACGGCAGGGACGGAATCCTCAGCGAGGGGTATCTGACGGTGACGCGCGGGGGCATAAAAAAAACCGTTTTATACCGCAAGGACAAATATTTGCCGTTGACGCGCGTCGTCCCGCAGGAGTTGCCGCCCGAAGACGGTGAAGCGGAACAGCCGTAGTCCGTTTTTGCCCGTCGCAGAATTTTGAATTTTAACCTTTTATTAATTGTGTTTTCAAACTTAATATGTTATAATGCTGTTCGGTAAATTTTTCGCCTTACAGGAGAATATATGATAAAAATAATAGTCGATGCGATGGGCGGAGACAACGCGCCGCGTTCCACGGTGGCGGGCGCGGTTTCGGCGCTGGAAAGCGACAAACAGCTTTATATAATACTTACGGGAAGACGCAACGACGTAGAGGCGGAGCTTAAAAAATACAAATTCGACGAAAAGCGTCTCGAAATAGTCGACTGTCCCGACGTCATAGACATGAACGACAGCCCTACGGAGGCGGTGAAGCGCAAGGAATCTTCCATGATGCAGGCGTATTGGATGCTTAAAAAGCAGGACGACGTTTGCGCGCTTGTTTCGGCGGGCTCCACGGGGGCGTTGATTGCTGGCGGTCAGCTTATTCTCGGCAGAATAAGGGGAATAAAGCGCCCCGCGCTCTGTTCGCCTATTCCTAATTCCCGCGGGACTTTCACTCTTTTTGCGGACTGCGGCGCCAATGCAGAATGTAAAAGCGTAATGCTCGGTCAGTTCGCCCTGCTCGGTTCGGCTTACGCCAAGGCGGGCTTCGGTGTGGAAAATCCCAAAGTAGGTCTTTTAAATAACGGAACGGAATCCCACAAGGGCGACCCTCTGCATCAGGAAGCGTACAAGCTTCTCACGCGGATAAATGGGATAAACTTTTACGGCAACGTCGAAGGGCGGGATATAATGCTCGGCGAGTGCGACGTGGTTGTTTCCGACGGATTTTCGGGCAACGTTGCTTTGAAGTCCATGGAGGGCAGCGCAAAGCTGGTGCTCGGCGTGATGAAAAAAGAGCTTTCGTCCTCGCTTTCCTCGAAAATAGGTTATCTTTTTATGCGCAAAGCGTTAAAGCGCATGCGCGCTCAGCTCGATTTCGACAAGGCGGGCGGCGCGCTGTTACTGGGGCTTAAAAAGCCCGTTGTTAAAAGTCACGGCTCGTCCAAACCCGAAAGCATAGCAAACTCCGTACATAACGCGGCGTCAATATACCGCAACGGACTTGTCGGCTCTGTCGAGAAACTGCTTTCGGAAGCGGATCTCGACGCGATTACGGGGGATACGGATGAACGTTGAGGAGGCGGAACGCGCCGTAGGCTATGTTTTCAAGGATAAACGGCTGCTTATAAAGGCGCTTACTCTCGCCTCAGCAGACCAGAAGGAAAACAACCAGCTTCTCGAATTTTTCGGCGACGCGCTTTTGGAATTTATAGTTTCGGAAAAGCTGTATACGGGCGGCGGAACGGAGGGCGGACTTACCGAGCGCCGCGCCGGCATAGTATCGGATAAGGCGTTGAAGCCGGTTTCCGAAAAACTCGGTCTTGACAAATTTTTAATACGCGGCAAGCGCGACGATCACAATAAAAAAGCGGTTCCGTCTGCGTATGAAGCCGTAATCGCGGCAATCTATCTCGACGGAGGTATGGACGCGGCAAAAAGCTTCGTCTTACGCACGCTTGATTTTTCTTCCGGACGGACGGTCAATTTCAAGGGCAGGATTTTAGAGCTTTTGCAGTCTGAAGGACAGCCCGACCCCGAATATACCTGCAAAGACATAGGTACGCGTCAGAAACACAGATATTTCGTAAGTCTGAACGTTTTCGGACGTACGTTTACAGGCGAGGCGGACACAAAAAAATCCGCCGAGCAGCTTGCGGCGCGCGCCGCGCTTGAATTTTACGAAGAAGGACAACTATGAACGCATTCAAACAAATACAACTTGTAGGCTTTAAATCGTTTGCGGATAAAACCACCGTTCCGCTGGGCGACGGCGTAACGTGTATCGTCGGTCCCAACGGCTGCGGCAAATCGAACGTCGCCGACGCAATACGCTGGGTTCTCGGCGAACAGTCGGCAAAAATGATGCGCGGCTCGCAGATGATGGACGTCATTTTCGGAGGAACGGAAGCGCGCCGCCAGATGTCTTTTTGCGAGGTCACGCTTACATTCGACAACACTAACAGAATTTTCGAAATAGACTGCGACGAAGTGGAAATGACCAGACGTCTTTACCGCGACGGCACCAGCGAATACCTTTTGAACAAACAACCCTCCCGTATGAAGGTTTTAACGGGACTTTTGCACGGAGCGGGCGCGGCGAAGGAAGGCTATTCCATTATAGGCCAGGGCAGGATAGAACAGATTATGAACGCCAAGCCCGAGGACAGGCGTTCTATTTTCGAGGAAGCCACCGGTATAGTCGTATTCAAGGACAGGAAGGCGGACGCGGAAAGAAAGCTTAACGCTTCCAAGGACAATCTTTACGTGTTTTCACAGCGCATGCAGGAAGTGGAAAGGCAGATAGGACCTTTGAAAAAAGCTTCCGAAAACGCGCTTAAATACAGGGATTTGTACGGCGATTTGCGCCGTCACGAAATGAATTTGTACATATGCCGCCACGACAGCGCCGCAGGGGAAAAGCAGGCGCTTAACAATAAGGCGGAGGAAGTGCAAAAGCGAATAGAGGAAGTAACCGCGCTTTCTGAAAAGCTTTTGGAAGAATATCACAACCGCCGCGACGAAATCAACGCCGCGGACGCGGAATTACAGGATTTGAACGAGCGTTTACGCCGCTACGAAGTCGGCATAGAGCACAGGACCGGCGAATCCAAGCTTTTTACGGAAAAGGCGCGTTCTGTAAAGGCGAAGCTTGCCGCCGCGCAGGAGGACGTTGCTTATTCCGCAAAGCGCATAGAAGAAATTGAAAGGGAAATACGCCGCAACGAAGCCTATGCGGAGAGAAACACCAACAGGTTGGAGTCTTTAAATTCTTCCGCAGGCGCTTTCCGCACTGAGATAGAGGAGCTTTCAACCAAGATAGCCGACTACGAGTACATGACGGGCGAACACCGTAAAAAGGTAATGGACACCTTCAAAGACCTTTCGGACATGCGTCAGAATATGGGTTCACTTGCCGCACAGAAAGAACTTTTGAAGGAGCGTCTGAACGAAATACGCGGCGACATGCAGAGGATACGCGAGCGTCGCGATTCCCTGCGCGGAGAGTACGACGGCTGTATAGAAAGGGGCAAAGCTTTAAACGATTTGCTCGGCAACGAAAACGGGCTTTTGGAGCAGGCGGAAGCAAAGACGCGCGACTGCGAGGAGAAGCTTCAACAGCTTATTAAACAGATTTACGACACTCAGGCGCAGATTTCCGGTCTGAACGACAGTCTGACTACATACCGCGCTCTCCGCGACAGATTCGAGGGTTATATTTATTCCGTCAAAAAGCTTTTAAGCGACGCGCGCGGCGACTTGGAGCTTACGTCGAAAATTTCGGGTCTAATCGCGGACGTGGTTTCGTGCGACGGCGAATACGAGGTGGCGATAGAAACGGCTTTCGGCGGAGCTATGCAAAACGTTATCACGCCCACGCGCGAGGACGCAAGGTTTTTAATAGAGTATCTTAAACGCACACGTTCGGGACAGGTTACGTTTCTGCCCGTAGACGCGCTCCGCCCGAGGGTGGAAAACAACGAAATAAAATCCGCCGTGCGCGACAGGGGCGCCGTAGGGTTTGCGATCGATTTAGTCAAATTCGATAAAAAGTTTGAAAACGTAATTCATAATTTACTGGGCAACACGCTTATTTGCGACAATATACAGAATGCTACGCAGATAGCCCGCCGCTATCCCCGCGCTTTCAAAATCGTCACTTTGGACGGCGACGTAATTTCAACGTCGGGTTCCATGACGGGCGGCTCCAAGCGTGAAATTGCGGGTAATTTGCTTGCCAACGAACGCAGAATTAAGGAAATAGAAGAAAGTATTGACGGCAAAAAACTTTTCCTGTCCCGCTCGGAAACCAAAAAAGCGGACTTACAGTCGGCAAAGGACGAGGCCAATAACGAGCTTCAGCTTCTCATAAAGCGTTTGCAGGACGCCAGGCTCGAGCTTGCAGCCGTAACCGAAAAGCAGTCGTCTCTGTTAAAAAGCGTAACCGGCGCCGAGAGCGAATACGCCGCTTACGGTCAGTCCTTAAAGGCTTTGGAGGACAGATTGTCGGGCTTGGACAGCGAGTACAGCGGCGTCAGCAAGGGCGCAAGCGATTTGTCCGAGCAGTCTGACAAGGCTTCCTCCGCAATCGACGACATGAGCGCGGAATATGACAAACTCACCGCCGAGCGCACAGAAAAAACCGAGCGCTTGAACGGCATACTCGTCGAAGTCGCTTCTTTGGAAAGCGCGCTTAAATCGGGTTCCGACAACATTGCAAGACTCAACGGCGAAAGGGAGCAGCTTTCCGCAAGGTTGGAGCAGACGAAAGCCAGCATACCCCAGATAGAGGCGGAAATGCAGTCCTTCACCAATCAGGCACAGCAGGCGGCGCTTTCAAAAGAGGAGCAGGAAGTCGTAGCCGACCTCAACAGACAGGTGGGCGAGATACAGGCGCGCAAGGACGAGCTTAATAAGCGCGTTATGAAGTACGACAGCGACAGGCTTAATGCCTATAAGGAGAAGGAAGAATTAACGCACAAGCAAAGCACGCTTGCCCTTGCTTTGCAGAAAATAGACAGCGATCTGGAATATCTTCAAACCCGCATTTCCGAAGAATACGGAGAGGACTACGAGGGTTGTCTTAAATACAGGGAAGAAAATTACGACACGACGACGTCCGCGCAGACAATAGCCAATTTAAAGCGGCAGATAACCATGCTCGGACCCGTCAACCACAACGCCGTGGAGGAATACGAGGAGCTTTCCGTCCGCTTTGAAAAGATGACGACGGAAAAGGAAGATCTGGAAAAAGCCATTTCCGATTTGACTTCCGCTTTGGACGATATTCGTGCGGAAATGCTTAAAATTTTCGACGAAGGCTTCAAAATTATAAACGAAAATTTCAAAAAGACTTTCAAGGAGCTTTTCGGCGGCGGCCGGGCGGAGCTTCAACTCGATTATACCGACTGCGACGACCCTTTAAGTGCGGGCGTGGAAATTATAGCCTGCCCTCCCGGCAAAAAGCTTACAAAAATTTCGCTTCTGTCCGGCGGAGAGCGTGCGCTTACCGCAATAGCGATACTTTTCGCGATTATCGGCATGCGTCCCATGCCCTTCTGCGTACTGGACGAAATAGAAGCGGCGCTTGACGAAGCAAACGTTGCGCGTTACGCCAAGTATCTTAAAAAATTCGCTTCCGAAACGCAGTTTATCGTAATCACGCACAGAAAGCCCACTATGGAAAACGCGGATATTCTTTTCGGCGTCACCATGGAGGAAAAGGGCGTTTCAAAAATAGTTTCCGTCAAGCTTTCCGAGGTCGAAAGCAAGCTGGGCGGAGATACGGTTATGTAATCGCACAGTGTAAGCGAATTTCCGTGAAAGGAGTATTAATTTATGGGTTTATTTTCCAAAATAAAAAACGCGCTTAAAAAGACGCGCGAAGGGCTTTCCGGCGCGCTTTCCAAGCTGTTTTCCAAAAATAAAATCGGCGACGATTTTTACGAGGAGCTGGAAGAAATTTTAATCGGCGCGGATATTTCCGTTACTACGGCGGACGACGTTGTGGAGGAGCTCAGGTCGGAGGCTAAGAAGGAAAAGCTTAAAGATAAGGAATTTGTCACCGACCTTTTGAAAGACGTTCTGGAAGAAAAGCTTAACGAGGCGGAGCCTCTCGAAATAAAATATCCCGCAGTGATAATGCTTGTCGGCGTTAACGGCGTGGGCAAGACGACAACGGTCGGCAAGCTTGCAAATTATTTTTTAAGCCAAAAAAAGAGCGTGACCGTCGCCGCCGCGGATACGTTCCGCGCCGCCGCCGCAGACCAGCTTACGGTGTGGGCGGACAGGGCTAAGGTGCGCATAGTCAAGCACGAGGAGGGGAGCGACCCTTCCGCCGTTGTATTCGACGCGTTGACCTCCGCAAAGGCAAAGGGCACGGACGTCGTAATTATAGACACCGCGGGCAGACTTCACGTAAAAGCCAACCTTATGGAGGAGCTTAAAAAAATGTCGCGCGTGGTCGAAAGGGAGTGTCCCGGGGTAAACTTCTATAAGCTTCTTATTCTCGACGCGACAACCGGCGGTAACGCGGTGAATCAGGCGGAGGTATTCGACGAAGCGGTAGAGCTTGACGGAATAGTTTTAACAAAGCTTGACAGCTCCGCAAAAGGCGGCTTTGTAATTTCGCTTTGCAGTGAATTGCAAATACCCGTCGCGTTCGTAGGCACAGGCGAAAAGCTTGATGATTTGGAAGCTTTTAATGCCGAAGAATTTATCGAGGCGATTTTGTAATGAAAACGGAAAAGCAGAAAATGCTTGACGGCGAACTGTACACGGCAAACGACGAAGAACTTAAATCGGCTCACCAACGCGCTGTTGCGCTTTGCTGTAAGCTGAACGGCGGACTTTCCGACGACGTGCGCGCGGAAGTAGCAAAACAGCTTTTCGGCAAAACGGGAACTAATATTGACCTGACACAGGGCTTTTACTGCGATTACGGCTCGAATATCGAAGTCGGCGAAAATTTCTACTGTAACTACGGCGTATGTATTCTCGACGTGTGCAAAGTGCGGATAGGCGATAACTGTCTTATCGGTCCGCAGGTCGGCATTTACACCGCATGCCACCCGCTTGAAAGAGAACCGCGCATAAAACTGCTTGAATACGGCAAACCCGTGACTATCGGCAACGATTGCTGGATTGGCGGCGGAGCGATAATAAATCCGGGCGTAACTCTCGGCGATAATGTGATAGTTGGAAGCGGAGCGGTGGTCACAAAATCGTTTCCGTCAAACGTGGTAATTGCGGGCAATCCCGCAAAAATTATTAAGCGGCTGGGTTAAGCTTCATCGTCGTCGAAAGATTTTTGAATTTGCATACCTATTTTAATACCGTAATTCAATAGTTTTATGTCGGATTGATAGTAGATAAATTCTTCTTTGAGTTGACAGTTAAATATGTAATCTTTGACAAGTTAAACTGCTCGGGATTGAGTGTGTTTTTAAGTTTGTCAAGGGCGGCATTATCGTCCTTAACGCAGTTATAGCTTTCGTCGTTTCTTAATTTCTCACGCAACTCACCCAAATGCGCCATTTCAATCAAATCGCAAATAAAAGATTCTTGCATAAATATAATTACCTCATTAAAATTTTTAATATTGATTTTTAT
>CAJTRW010000002.1:0-20903 GCA_910578765.1 uncultured Christensenella sp. | reverse complement strand
TATTACTTGTTTGTATTATATCAATTTAAATTTAAAATGTATTAAACGGAACCAATCAGTTCCGAAAATTTTAAACACAAAAGAACGCGGGACGAAAAAAATTTCGTCCCGCGTCCGCATTTTAAGTTACAAATCGTCTACGTCTTGTATCGGCTTTCCGCCGTCTACGGGCGTACCTGTGTAACTTCCGTTGGGGTCATAACTGTCCTTAAACTTATTTGCAGTTTTTCGTGTTTTTGCCACAGTTCTTAGTCCCGCATTTCTTAGCGCTGCCGCTGCAATTCTTCGTGTTTTGAGTCTTGTTTTCGTTAGTTTTTTTCATATTTTCTCCTTCTGAAACGGAACGTGCAACTCAACGTAACCCTGACCGGATTTACATAAGGGGCAAACGTCCCATGCTTTTGTCGAGGTGTGCATATATC
The DNA here is from genome assembly GCA_910578765.1 of uncultured Christensenella sp. Taxonomy (GTDB): domain Bacteria; phylum Bacillota; class Clostridia; order Christensenellales; family Borkfalkiaceae; genus Coproplasma. The sequence goes on along the minus strand of CAJTRW010000002.1, from coordinate 20,481 downwards.
CGCATTCGCTGCAGACATACAAAATAGGCGTTTCGTTGCTGAAAAGCAAGCCCTTTGTAAACGCTTCGTGAAGATATTTGAAAATCATTTCATGCCTGACTTCAACTTGCGCCACAAGTTTGTAAAGTGCGGCTACGTCTTTAAAACCTTCTTCTTCGGCGTCTTTGGCAAAAGCGGGATAAATTACGGTGTGTTCCTGACGCTCGTCGTCGGCGGCAAGGGCAAGGCTCTTGCCGAGGTCGCCGCTGTGATAGGGGTAACCTGCGTCGATATTGATATTGTCAAGCTTTTCACCGCGTTTGTTAAGTTCTTCAAAGAACCTTCTCGCATGCTCCGTTTCGTTTTTTGCAAGAATTTTCACCGTGTCGGCAAGCGTCATATAACCCTGCTTGGTCGCGGCTTGCGCGATAAGCTGGTATCTCATGCCCGCCTGACTTTCGCCGGCAAAGCTTCTTGCAAGATTTTTGTAAGTCTTAGTTTCGTCAAACTGCATAACATCCTCCGTTGAAATTATTTTGGGAAGAATTCAGATATTTATTCCGGAAAATTTTTCAAAATGAAAGTTATGTGTTATTTTCAATTCCGCGCTTGTTATGGTTTTACAGAACAGGTTAAAATATGGTAATATAAGGTAAAAGATTATTATTCGGTGAAATATGTTTAAGCTATACAAAAAACTGCGTCCCGTAGACTGGGTGCTGCTTGCGGTATTGGTGGGACTTACCGTATTGCAGGTTTACTGCACTATGTTGCTTGTGGACTACATCAAGGATATTATTTCCTCTATAACTTATTTGAATTATCACAATAATCCCGCCGCAATAAGTCCGGAAATCGGCGCGGCGGTATCCGAAAACGGTTGGGATTATATTGTCGGAGTAATCGGCGAAGGCGGTTTTCCGGACGAGCTTGCGTCCCTGCTTTTAAAAGCCGCAAACGCCAAGACGGGCGATATTTTATATAACGGCGGCATGATGCTGCTTGTCGCGGCTTCAAGCGCCGTCGCGCAGGGGCTTGTCGGGCTTATCGCGTCCTACGTATCGGCAGGACTTTCCGCAAGACTGCGCAGTGCCGTTTATTCCAAAGTGGACTCTTTCTCCGTTGCGGAGCGCGACAGGTTTTCCACCCCGTCGCTTATTACGCGTACCACAAACGACGTGCAACAGGTTCAGATGGCAAACATCCTCATGCTGCGCATGGCGTTTGCCGCGCCCGTTACTGCCGTATGGGCTATATGCAAAATACAAGGCACAAGCACATATCTCACGCTTGCGACCGTTGTAGCGGTAATTGCGTTGGTGCTGTTTTTGGCGCTTTTGATGGTTTTCGTGTTGCCGAAATTCAAAATAATGCAAAAGCTTTTGGATAAGCTTAACGGCGTTTCGCGCGAAAATCTTACCGGTATCCGCGTTATACGCGCTTACAATGCGGAAGAATATCAAAAAGACAAATTCGAAAAATCCAATGAAGCTATAACCAAAGCCCAGCTTTTTGCAGGCAGAATGATGTCGCTTATGTCGCCCGTCATGATGCTTATAATGAACGGCGTTTCCCTCGCAATATATTGGTTGGGTTCGCACCTGATAAACGCAGGTTCTACCGACTACGCGACGGTTGCGGCTTTCATGCAGCTTGCTTCGCAAATTATCATGGCGTTCATGATGCTGATGATGATGTTCGTGCTGCTGCCGCGCGCGCAGGTTTCAGCAAAGCGTATAAACGAGGTGCTGGAAACTCCGCTTTCCGTAACCGACCCCGAAACGGAGGAGCCTTTGAAGGAGGAGGGTACGGTTGAGTTCAAAAACGTCTCCTTCGGCTATCCCGACTCCGACGAAAAGGTAATACACAACATAAGTTTCCGCGCCGAAAAGGGAGAGACGGTCGCCTTTATCGGTTCGACGGGCAGCGGTAAGTCTACGCTTATAAATCTTGTGCCTCGGTTTTTCGACGTTACGGACGGTCAGGTGCTTGTAGACGGCGTGGACGTAAGAAATATCAAACAGAAAACACTGCGCTCGGTAATAGGTTACGTTCCGCAAAAGGGCGTGCTTTTCTCCGGCACGGTCAAAAGCAACATAGCGTTCGCCGACGAAAGCCTGGACGACGAAAAAATAATATCGGCGGCAAAAATTGCCGAAGCGGACGAATTTATCCGCAATATGGAAAACGGGTACGGTTCCGAAATTTCCCAGGGCGGCAAAAACGTATCGGGCGGACAGAAACAGCGCCTTTCCATAGCTAGGGCGGTGGCGGTCAATCCGCAGATATTCATTTTCGACGATTCGTTTTCCGCTTTGGATTACAAGACGGACAGAAAGGTGCGGGAAAATCTTAAAGCTGCGGCGGACGGCGCGACAAAGCTTATCGTCGCGCAGAGAATAGGCACAATTATGGACGCGGATAAAATAATCGTGCTTGACAACGGCAACGCCGTAGGCGTCGGTACCCATAAGCAGCTATTAAAATCCTGCCCCGTATACCGCGAAATAGCGCTTTCACAACTTTCCAAGGAGGAGCTGGGTTTATGATGCAACACGGTAAAAGAATGTCTGCGCCGGCAGAAAAAGCCCGTAAAGGCAGTCTTATAAAATTGGTAAAAGCGTTAAAGCCTTATGCGTTTAAAATCGTACTGTCGTTTTTGTTTATAATCGTTTCCACAGTGCTTTCGGTTTACGCGCCGCAGTGGCTTTCCAAGCTGACGGACGAAATAACGGCGAATGCCGCGACGCGCACTATCGATATGGATAAAATAATGAAGTTTGCGGTGGTTTTGATAGTTTTCTACGGCACTAACGCGCTGTGCAACTATTTTGCCAACTTCATAATGACAAGCGTTACGCAGAAGTATGCACGCGCGCTACGCAGTGCAATAACCGAAAAAATCAACCGCGTTCCGCTTGGATACTTCGATGCCCACCAGTACGGCGACACGCTTTCGGTTATAACCAACGACGTCGATACTATGAGTCAGTCGGTAGACCAGGCTATATCCATGCTGTTCTCGTCGCTGTGTATGCTTGTAGGCGTATTGATAGCAATGTTCGTAACTTCCTGGAAAATGGCTCTCACCGTGCTTTTGATGGTGCCTTTGATGCTTGTGATAATTATGAATCTTTTCCAAAGTCCAATGTCACAGCTTGCCCAGTCGGTAAACAGCATACAGACGGCGGCAGCGGCGGCTTCGCGCGTGTACGATTTTCTGGGTCAGGAGGAGCTTTCCGACGAGACCGGCAAACCCTATAAGCTTCTTGTCGACGGTAACACGGTTAAAGGCAACGTAGAGTTTAAAAACGTGCGGTTCGGCTATTCTCCCGATAAAATCATAATTCCCGATTTTTCCGCTTCGGTTAAGGCGGGTATGAAGGTCGCCATTGTAGGGCCTACCGGCGCGGGAAAGACGACGCTTGTAAACCTTCTCATGCGGTTTTACGAAATCGACGGTGGCGACATAACGATAGACGGCGTTTCGGTCAAGGATATGCCGCGTAGCGAAGTACATGACATTTTCGGCATGGTTTTGCAGGATACATGGATGTTCGAAGGCACCGTAAGGGAAAATATACTCTTTTCCAAGGACGGCGTAGACGACGCACAGCTTGAAGATATAATGAAGGAAGCGGGTATATCGCATTACGTGCATACTCTGCCCGGCGGACTGGATTATTTTACGGAGAACGAATCCAACATATCCGGCGGACAGAAGCAGCTTATAACCATTGCGCGCGCCATGGCGGAAAATTCACCTCTTCTCATCCTTGACGAAGCTACTTCAAACGTGGACACGCGCACCGAAGAAATTATCCAGACGGCTATGGATAAACTTACCGAAGGAAGAACCAGCTTTGTAATTGCGCACAGACTTTCCACAATTAAAAACGCCGACATGATACTTGTCATGCGCGACGGCAACATTGTGGAGCAGGGCAACCATGACGAGCTTATCGCAAAGAACGGTTTTTACGCGGGACTTTACAATTCTCAGTTTGCAAACGAATAAAAATTTTTTCCGCCGCTAAACAGCGGCGGAAAGAAAAAACTTTATTTTTAAGCGTGTAATTATTATAGAATAAGATTTTTCGCCAAGGCTCAAAATGACGGACGCGTTTGCATGAAGCAATCTTCGTCAACCCGAGGGGGAGATAACCGTATTTCCCGTCATCCTGAGCGTAGCGAAGGATCTGCCATATAATACGGACGTGGCGTAAGACGGTTTGCGCCGTTAATAATTCAATAAAAATGCGGACATGGCGGAATGGCAGACGCGCAGGACTTAGAATCCTGTGGGCAACCGTGTGAGTTCAAGTCTCACTGTCCGCACCAAAAAATTTTAAGGAGGCTTAAAATGATAACGGAATACGGTTCGATAAAAGCGGGCGCCAAGCTTGATGAAAAAATGCAGAAGGAACTCAGCGGGGGCTTGAATATTTACGCGCTGCTCCTTATAATTTTCGGCTCGATAGGTACGGCGGCATTCCTTGTATTGTACATAATCGCGGAATATGTATTTCCCACGGTCGACGACTTCTGGTTTTTGATGCTTCTTATAATTTTTGCAGCGCTTTTGGGCGGCGGAATAGGTCTTAAAATACTTTTGAATAAAAACCTGAAAGCTGTGCGCGGAATCGATAAAAGCGTTTATTACGAATTTTTCAAAAGCTATTTTACCGTGACGGAAACTTTGAATAAAGAACCTGTCGCTTCGGCAAAAATCTATAATACGCAAATAGTCAAAAGAAAGGAAACCGAAAATTATCTCTTTCTTTTCATTAACGCTACGGCAGTCTATCCCGTAGATAAATCGCAGCTTAACGTTGCGGAACTTAACACATTAAAAGCCAATTTCAATCTCACCGCTTCGGGGGAGACGTTAAATCTTGCACAGGATATATCGGCGGGCGGCGCGGCGGAAGAAAAGCCGACGGACCCGTTCGACGAATTCAAATAAGGCCGTATGAGTTTTCTTAAATTATCCGACGTAGGTAAACAGTACAAAACCGGCAGCGTTACGGTAGACGCGCTGAGCGGTGTTTCCGCCGAGTTTAACGACGGTGAATTCGTCGTCGTTCTCGGTTCCTCGGGCGCGGGCAAAACCACGCTTTTGAATTTGCTGGGCGGAATGGACTGCGCAACCAGCGGGGAAATAGTACTTGACGGTAAAACGGTAACTTCGCTTGACAGGCGCGGGCTTACAGAGTACAGGCGCAACGACGTGGGGTTTATTTTCCAGTTCTATAATTTAATGCCTAACCTGACCGCGCTTGAAAACGTAGAAATAGCCGTCGAAATATGCAAAGACCATTTAAAGCCGGAGGATATCCTTGCCGAGGTTGGGCTTGAAGAAAGAATGAATAACTTTCCCGCACAGCTATCCGGCGGAGAGCAGCAGCGCGTATCCATTGCCCGCGCCATAGCCAAAAATCCCAAGCTTCTTTTATGCGACGAGCCGACCGGCGCGCTGGATTACGTCACCGGCAAAAAGATTTTAAAGCTATTGCACGACGTTTGCAAACAGCGCAACAGACTTGTCGTCATAGTTACGCACAATTCCGCGCTTAAAGATATGGCGGATAAGGTCGTTTACATTAAAAGCGGCAAAATTGAAAAGACCGAAGTTAATTCCGCTCCGTTGCCTATCGAGGAGATAGAGTGGTGATAAAAAACTATTTCAAAATGCTTTTCAAAACATTCGGAAAGCATATCGCCCGCCTGCTTTCGCTTATTGTTATGGTGCTTATTTCCGTCGGCTTCGTCGCGGGAATAGGCTCCGCACAGGATAAAATAGATTATTCGCTTACGGGTTATTACAAATCCCGCAACGTCAGCGACTATATTATAAAAAGCAATAAGGGCGCGTTTACGCAGGACGAAATTTCCGCCGTAAGTCGGCTTTTTTCCGCCGCGGAAATAAACACGGGTATGTCCGTAGATATTCCGCTTGGTGAAAAACGTTCTCTCCGTGTGTATTTTCTGGACTTTGAAAACTGGACAGTGAACGTACCGGAATTAATCAAGGGCGAAAAACCGTCGTCCGCGGCGCACGCCTACGCGGAACGCGCCGACGACGTTATAAAGGGGTATTCCGTAGGCGATAATGCGGAAATAGATTTGTCCGCCGTCGGTTTGCCTGTAAAATTCAACGTGACGGTAAGCGGCATAGTACAAAGCCCACTTACGTTTTCAAAAAACGGCGAACCGAGCTATAATAACGAGATGACGTCGGTGCCCGAAACGACGTCGGGAACCAAGGATATGAACTGTCTTGAAAATATCCTTTACGTCTCTAAAGACCTGTTGCCTGCGGTCGGCGATATTTACGTCGCCGTTGAAAACAGAAACGTATTCAAAGCTTTTTCGGGCGCATACGACCGCATGACGGAAACGGACGTAAAGCGCATAGAAGAAGTTGCGGACGCGTCGGTTATAACGCTTGATAAAAATTACAGCTTCAAATCTTTAAGCGCCTACGGCGAAAAGGTTGCGGGCATAGGCTACGTTTTAATGATAGCCTTCCTGTTTGTGACCGCGCTTGTCACGCTTTCCACAATGACAAGGCTTTTGGAGGAGGAGCGTCCCCAGATAGCCTGTCTTAAAACGTTAGGTTATTCGTCCTTCGGAATAATTTCGAAATACGTTCTTTTCGCGCTGGTTGCGACGGGTGTCGGCGGAGGCGGAGGGTACTTCGTAGGGCTCGGGATAGCCTACTTTATATATTCGATATTCGGTTACAGCTTTAATATGCCGCCGGTTTCGGGCAATATAGCTATTGTGTTTTATATAATAGTTTTTTCCCTGATAGTTGCCGCAACGGTCGCGGCTACGGTAATATCGGGCTTTAAGCTTACGGGCGAGCATCCCGCAAATCTGCTTCGGCCCAAGCCGCCGCGCGCGGGTAAAAAAGTCTTTCTAGAAAGAATTCCTCTGCTGTGGAACAGGCTTTCCTTCAAATATAAGTCCACAATGCGCAACGTTTTCAGGTACAAAAGCAGGTTTATAATGACTGTTTTCGCCGTCGCGTTTTCCACGGCGCTTGTGCTTACGGGGCTTGCTTTGCTAGATTTATGCCTGTTTTCCAGCTTCGGTTCCCCCGAAATTATGGGCATAGCAATACTTATAGTTGTCTTTGCGGGGCTTCTGACAGGTACGGTAATTTATACGCTTACAAATATAAACATAAGCGAAAGAAACCGCGAGATAGCCACTTTGATGGTTTTAGGTTACCACAACAGGGAAGTGACGGGCTATATCTACCGTGAAATTTATATAAATTCCGGTATTGGAATTATTTTCGGTTATCCCGTTTCACTGCTTTTTATCTGGTTTGTTTTCAGCGTAATAGGGCAGGGGACTTTGGCGGGTATAAGCTGGTTTGTATGGTTGATAGCTCCTTTATTCGTACTTTTGTTTACATTTTTCGTGACGTTGACGCTTATACGCAAAATTATAAAAATAGACATGAACGAAAGTTTGAAAGCCATAGAGTAAATTGATTTCCGAAAAGGGAGTGCGGCTTGTCCGCAGTTCCTATATGGAATTAAATAAACACAAATAGAAAAGACGCGATATTCAATCGCGTCTTTTTCTGTTATGAAAAGTTACTTCCCTAACTGCGAAGGGTGCAAAAATCATGCGTGCCGACCGCTTCCCGTCGCTGATAACGGAAAATCAATTTTGAAAACGCTGTTCAATGCAATTTTTTTAATAATCGAGCAAGCGTCCGTAATCGTTCCATTCGCCGTAAATTTTACCCTGTTTTGTGTTTTCGATAAATTTTTCCAGACGGCTTTTGAAAAGCTCGGGCTGTTTTTTTTGATTTTTATTGTGTCTATCCTGACCCGCCGGTAAAGCGGAGGGAGTGCGGAAAAATTTTCCCATACGGTTTTGTCGGACTGCAATGCGTTTAATATATCGCTGTCGATTTTAAAACCTTCGGGCGACATGTCAGGCAGAACCGCCCGCCCCGCGTCGGTCATGCGTCCCGTTTTTTCCATTCTGCGGCAGCGCTCTTTATTCAATTCCGACCATAACGAATTTTTTTTGCGCGGCGCAAGCCTCTGGACGGTAACGCCGTTGTCAAGCCGCTTAACCGTGCTGTCTATCCACCCGAAGCACATAATTATAACATAAAAAGAAAAGTTTTTCAAGAATAAAACACGATTTGGCGCGGCGGGCAAACGCAAATAAATTTTTTTATAATTTTCAATTATATAAAAATTTATTGAAAAGTGCTGTGTAGAGTGATATAATTTATATAATAATATTTGAACTTGCCTGTTTAGGGCATTAAAATCGAATATCGTTAAAGGAGCAATTTATGGGAAAATCCGTGGACGTAAACGAAACTTTAAAAAAAGCCGAGGCTTTATATAATGAAAGAAAGTTTTCCGAATCCGTTGAATTATGGAAAAGTTTAGAGAACGCCGACTGTGCGGAAGCGTTGTACAGACTTGGTATTTGTTATAACTATAACCTCGGCGTGGACGTGCAGGACGAGGAAAAACGCGGTCTAATCGCAAGCGGATACTTTATCAAAGCAGGTGAATTGGGACATGCGGACGCACAATGCTTTGTCGGCCTTTGCTACCGTTGCGGGCTTGGCGTTGAGCGGGATTTGAAAAAAGCAGTCGAGTGGTTTGAAAAGTCCGCCGCGCAAAATTGTACGCAGGCTATGAATAATCTCGGTCAAATATACGAGCGAGAAGAAACAGAAGTGGAACTTAACGAATCGGACGATAAATACGAAGAATACGTCGGGGATTTTGACGACGGGTATGACGAAGACGACGATAACGGCGTTCGGCGTAAAAAATATGCCAAGTCTATGCGGCTTTCATTAGGGTGGTATCTTAAATCCGCGGAATTGAAAGATGCGACCGGACAGCTTGGCGTAGGCAGAGCGTACTATGACGGGCGCGGCGTTCCCTGCGATTATAAGACGGCCGTAAAATACTATTCGCTTGCCGCGGACCAGGGTTCGGCGGACGCACTCTTCCGTTTGGGCGAGTGCTACGACGACGGCGACGGCGTCGGGCAAAACTCTATTACGGCGTTTCAATATTACAAAGAAGCGGCTAAAAGAAATCACGCAAAAGCCCAGTGCTACGTCGGTTATTGTTACGAGTACGGCGAGGGCGTTAAACGCGACCTTGACGAGGCGTTAAGGTGGTATAATATTTCGGCGGGCAATAATTACGGTCAGGCGTATTGCAACCTCGGCTGTATGTATGAGGAAGGCAGGGGCGTAAAGAAAAATATGTCCAAGGCTATAGAGATGTACGAGCGCGGACTTGAAGCCGGCAATTCCATGTCGGGTCACAATCTCGGCAATGTGTACGCTTTCGGAAAGGGCGTCAAAGTAAACGTTGAGCTTGCTTTAAAGTATTACGAGCAGGCGGCGCGCGGCGGAGTTGCCGAAGCGCAGTACAACCTTGCCCAATATCTGCACCAGGGGCGGTATGTCGAGCAGGACGACGAAGCCGCGGCATATTGGTTTTTGCAGGCGGCGCAGAACGGCGACGCGGACGCTCAGTACAAAATTGGCAGTTTCTTTATGGACGGCGTCGGTGTGGACGAGGATCCCGAAATCGGATTTTATTGGTTTATGCGGTCTGCGGCGCAGGGGGATGCCGACGCACAATATGCCGTTGGACTTTGCTATGAAGAAGGAATGGGCGTCGAAGTCGATTTGGACGAAGCGCGCGAATGGTACCAACGTGCGGCAAAACAAGGACACAAAGAAGCTAAAAGACATTTGAAAAAATAGTATGTCCGAGTATATAGAGTTTAAGATAAACGAGGATATTTTACGTGCGCTCAAAGCCAAGCGTGCGTCTGTTGAGGACGGCGAAACAGACCGCCTTATCAATGATACGAAAAAGCCCGACGGCGAACGGCTATGCGCGTCCGCGGCGGAGGAATACGAAAAAGGTCATTTTGAAAACGCCGTAAAACTCTGGCGGACGGCAGCCGAAAACGGCGACGACAATGCGCGGCTTTGTCTTGCAATGTGTTACCGCGACGGACGCGGCGTTCAACGCGACGAGGGCGCAATGTTCGGTCTGTTTGAAAAGTCCGCGGCGCAGGGCAATTCATGGGCGCAGTACTATCTTGCACAATGCTACGAGTACGGTGAAGGCACGGACGAAAACATGTCGGAGGCGTTTGATTGGTATCAGAAATCCGCGGAAAACAATTGCGCATACGCGCAATACCGATTAGGCAGGATTTACAGCGGACATAAGTATCTTCCCGTATCGGAGGCAAAGGCGGTTTATTGGTACGCTTTGGCTGCGCAACAGGGCATTGTGCACGCTTTATATCTTTTAGGCGAGTGTTATTTCGACGAAAAGTCTTCGCAATGCGACAGAAAAAAGGGGCTTCGCATATTTGAAGAAGCGGCCGATAAGCAATCGGCGGCGGCAATATTCAAATTGGGACAGCTTTATGAAAAAGGCGAATACGTCGGGCGGGATATTGAAAAAGCGATAGCCTATTATAAGCGCGCGACTGAGTGTTACGAAAAGACCGAAAATCAAGCGTATGCGCCAGCGCAATATGCGCTCGGCGTTATGTATGAAAACGGCAACGGCGTTTTGCAAAACTCAGCCGAAGCGGTAAAATTGTATAAACAGGCGGCGGATTTAGGCTATCCGCCCGCGCAAAACGCTTACGGCTGGTGCTTTAAAGTCGGTAAGGAAGTAAAAAAAGACGCGTACGAGGCGGCAAGGTGGTTTCGTCGGGCGGCAAAGCAGGACGATATGCGCGCACAGTATAACCTTGCAATGTGTTACGAAAACGGCGAAGGCGTCATAGCCGATATAGAAAAGGCGTTTTATTGGCATATGCTATCAGCCGCGCAGGGGGACGACAGGGCGCAGCTACACGTCGGTTGGAGCTATATGGTGGGAAACGGCGTTAAGAAGAACGGCGAAGAAAGCTTAAAATGGCTTTTAAAATCCGCCGCGCAGGGTAATGCGCAGGCGATGAGCGACGTGGGGTATTGCTATTTTAAAGGCATAGGCATACAACAGGACGTTGACGCGGCAATAAGTTGGTATCTTAAATCGGCGAAAAGCGGCAATGCAATGGCGGCTTACAATATGGGCTGTTGTTACCGTCACGGCGACGGTGTAAAAAAGAACGGCGAAAAAGCCGTCGAATGGTATGAAATGGGCGCGAAGCTCGGCGATACCGATTGTATGGTAAGCATTGCCTATATGTACGAAAAAGGCAAAAGCGGTTTAAAAAAGGATTTGGCAAAAGCCGCAAAATGGTACAAAAAGGCTTTGCTTGCCGGGGAAGAAGCCGCGGCCGGTGTATTACGGAAAAACAAATTCAGGAAATTTTTCGTTTCTGTCGAAGAGGGCGACACGCAGTTTTAACCGCTTATCCGGTCTGACTGCTTTGATTGAAAAAATAATGAACCGCACCGTGCTGTTTGTACGGTGCGGTTCATTTATTCGTAATTACCGCTACCCGAAGCGGCGGGGAGAGGCAATTTAAAACAAATTTCAGTCGTGATAAAATTTTTATCAAATCATTGCAAAAAAGCAATACATTTAAAAATGAACGTAATTAGCATAGTTCGGGTACGTTAAAAATTTGCGGAACGGTAGTGACACGAAACGGATTTTTATTTGGATTTAACGTGTATATTCAAATAATGATTGACAATATTTTCGACCGTGCGATATGCGCAATACACAACCCAAATAATCCAAGTGTACTGCCATTTTTGTGATATTAAACTGATTAAAATATATAATAAAGCCACAACAACAGCAATAATCCAATTCATAATTTTTTTGTGCTTACGTATTATGGCGTTACTTCTGTTTAGTGCGGATTTTACGTTTTCTTCCGAAATGTTTTTATAATCGCTATCGTTTATCCGTTCGCCGTTTAATATTTCATTAATGCTAACGTCATAAAATTTACTTAAAATTTGCAGCATTTCAACAGGCGGTAAATAATTACCGTTTTCCCAGCGGGAAACGGTTTTATTCGTTACACCGATTTGTTCGCCCAATTCATCTTGCGTAAGATTTTTTTCTTTCCGCAATTCAGCTAAAAATGCACCTATTTTTTGCATATCCATAATGAATATCTCCTTATGTTCGATAGCACTATTTTAGCACACATGTACGGAAAAGCATTGCCCATAAACAGCGAATTTGAAATAAATATCAGACATTAATAATAGAGCAGTACTTCTGTATCATTCTTTTTGACTTTACTTGTTTTCTTTGTCATTTATATCCAAACAATGCTTTATGTAATCACTTCGGTTTCCATTCCAATAGCAATTATGCATCTGCCGTTTTTAAAAATATGGTTACAATTCGGATAACCGTATATAATACTTGCGCACTCCGGACATAAAGATTCCATCACCGAACTTGATTTAAGAAATTTACTGCCACATTCATTACAAATAGCGTATTTTGCATTTTTCATAGTATTTCCTCATAATTAATAAATAACAAATCTCATTTCAATTTTAAACTCAAATATTAACTTTGTAAAATAAAACGAACCGATAATTTTTATTACGGTTCGTATAATTTATTAATGGCGGAGCGGTAGTACATTGCATTTGAACTTTTTATCCGTAGCAGTTTATTTTTGTGAAAACTCTGCTACAACCGAAGTTGGAAATGATTAATAGTGGAGGACGCATAGAACCGCAAAAAGTAATCGCTTGGCACAAAGAAAAATGACTGACAAGATAGTTACTTATCAGCCGTTCGACGCTAAATTGAAATTTGGCACCGTGTCGCCGCAGCCGAGTATTTTTATTGCCGAACCGCTTAACCGACTTCACCGCAAGTCAAATTGAAATTTAGTCGTGTTTTTTACAACTAAACTTATATACTTCCAATTTGAATACGGCAACAGCATTTAACATTTTTTCGTCAAAAGACCATTCACGTTTTTGTACCGTATGCTCCATAAGCAATAGCATTCCGTGCTTCTTTTCATTGTTATCACAAACCATACTTATTTTGCCCGTCCCTATCACGCTTTGAAAACGAGCAGTGTATGCGCAGGCAGTTTTGTTATGGTTATTTGCATAAATCTCGTGGGTTGTATCCATTTCGAATCCAACGCACGGCTTTTTGTCAATCAAGTCGATTTTGCGTCCTTCTTTTGCTCCGTGAAAATACAAAACAAAGCGGTCACTTTTATATTCAAACCCGAAATGAAGCGGCACAATATAAACTTCACCTTCATCTTGAAAACCTATTCTGCAACATTGGCAGTTGTCAATAATATTAATGATTGATTGTATATCAGTTACTTCCCTGTCTTTTCTTCGCATATTATTTTCCGCTAAATTGAAATTTATAGTTATAACCTGTTAAAAATTACTGTCCTTTCTTTCATTGATATTTTGCCGACTTCATAACCATATTCTTTTGCCTCTTTCTTATAAGTCAAAAACGAATGATTTATTTCAAACCCTAAAATGTTCTTGATTTCTTCATAAGATAATATATATTTTTCTTTATTATTATCCTCTAAATACTTCCATAACGGCTCATATTTACTCATTTTTTAACGCCTCGCAAAATTGAAATTTAATTTTCAATTTTAATAATAATGTCGTATGCAGTAGAACATTCTTCTTTTGATAATTTTGTTTCATTGACCAGATACTCTATTGCCTCATCTTTGCTATCAAATTTTTTTAATATATCTTTTACCTCTTTAAATTTATCAATAGCAACCCGAATTTCGGTGTTCATAATTTCTCGCCTCACTTGTAAATTATTGTTTATCGTATAATCATTATATCAAAAATAAAAGATTTATTCAAGTAAATAGCGAAGGCACTCCGAGATTTCTCTCAAAGTGCCTTTATCGCTATTTTGTAAAGTTGCCTTTCTCATCACGCTTTTGTGTCTGCCACGCTGTCGGTGTGGGCGGTTCCGGCGACGCTATATTCATTCCAACGCAAACGCCGAAGTAATCTCTTTCAAAGAATAATACGAACTCACTTTGGCGTGGGTTCGTACAATTCCCTAATGGCGGGCGAGTGGTAGTTGCGATTGAACACTTGCGCCGAAAAGTTTTTCCAAAACGTCTTTGACCTCTGACAATCGCACGTTTTCAATTTCCTTGCCGTTCCCCAAAACTAAAAGCGGGTTTATATAATCGTCGGCAACAAACACTTTGTAAACAAGGTTGTCGATTATCTGCTTTTGATATTCCTTGTCTGCGGGGTTGCCTTTCAATAGGTCGGCGATATAGTCCAGTATGTCGTTTTCGCTGACTTGCAAACCGCGCTCGTATTCTAACTGCGTTTTTTGGCTCTCTAAATCTTTTATCAGTATTTCGTAATCGGTCATTCTCTTTTCGATAGTTTCCCGTAACAACGCGCTTTTTGCCTCGATAAACGCCGTTGTCATTTCTTCAATGTCCTTGCGGGCTTTCGCTATGCGGCTGTCAAGGCTCTTTATATTGTCCGCGCCCGTTCGCTTGTCGTAATACGCGATTGTATCACGGGCGGCTTTTCTTGCGTTTTCCTTGTCGCTCAAAAAGTCGTGTACCATTTGCGTAACGTAAAATTCCAACCTGTCTTTTTCCTCGCGGTGCTTGTCGCATACGCCTTTTTTCTTTTGCTTACAAGCATAGTATTGATGTGTTTTGCCCGTCTTGCTTGTGCCGCCGTCTGCGACCATAGCCGTTTCGCATTTGCCGCAAAAGGCTTTGCCCGTCAAAAGATAAGGCACACGCGCCGTTGCCATACCGCCCGCAAAATAGCGGTTTGCCGCAAGTCGTTTTTGCACGCGCTCGAAAAGTGCTTTGTCGATAATAGCAGGGTATGTGTGCGTGCATAGCCTTTCGCCAAAATAGAACTCGCCCGTATATTTCGGGTTTACTATGTACTTGTCAAACGATTTGCCCGTGAACGGCTTGCCGTTCAATCGCTTGCCTTGTGCGTTGAGCGCGTCGGCAATTTCCTTTTTCGGCACGCCCTTGTCGTATTCGGTAAAAACATAGCGCACGATTTCCGCTTGCTCCTCGTCGATTTCAACGTACTTTATAAACCTTTCGCGTTTGCCCGCTATCGGCTCTTTTCGTATCTTGTAGCCGTAAATCAGAAAACCGCCGCAAAACGTGCCGTTTTCCACGCTGGTGTCAAGTCCGTTGCGCACACGCTTTGACAATCGCTTGCTGTATTTCTCGTCGTTCCATTCCAAAAACATTTCGTAGAACTCGCCGCCCTCGTCGTCGCTGATGGGCTGGGTTGCCGATAATACCCGTATGCCGTAATCTTGCTTTAACATTTCTTTGTACATAATGCTGTCGCGGCGATTGCGGGCAAAGCGGTCAAACATATAAACGATTATGTATTGGAATTGCCCGCTGGCGGCGTCTTTTATCATACGCTGAAACGACGGGCGGCTGTCGTTTGTTCCCGTCCTTGCCTTGTCCGAATACGTTTTGACAATCGCGTAGCCTTGACTTTCCGCGAACTCTGTACAAGTGCGAATTTGGCTCTCTATTGACTGTTCATTTTGTCCCGACGAACTGAAACGGGCGTAAATAACTGCGTTCTTCATTTGTGTTGTACTCCTTTTTGATAAGTATAAAACTCTTGCAAACTCTCTATCGTTGCAAAAATATCGTCCGAAAGCGGCTCGACAGTTGATACAATTTCTTTGCCCTCGTTGCGCAATGTTTTTCTATACTTGCAAAAATCACGCCTATTGCGCGATAACTTGTCTATGCAATAAACAATCAATGTTTCCCACTTGTCGCGGCAGTTGTTCATAGCAATAAATGCGGGGCGGTCAAAAGTCATTCCCGAATAGCCGTTGTCTGAAAATTCCGCAACGATATTATAGCCGTGCGTGTTTGCATACTCGCGGCAAATTTCAAGTTGTGCGTTGGTTGCTTGCTCGTTGGGGCTTGCACTCCGTGTGTAGATAACTGCGTTTTTCATTGTCTACTCCTTTGCGCTGTCTGCGTGTGTGCGGACTGCGGCTTAAAATTTTGTTGTTCGCTTTGGTGCTTACCGTCTTAATCAGCCAAAAATGCCGCCGCAGGCAAATTGTCAAGGGTTTGCGCCGTAGGCGACGACGGTTTTATGCCTAACGGGAGATAAATCGTCGCCCTTGATAATTTATCAAGGCGGCGTATTCCGTCCCCAGACGGTAAGCACAAGCGAATAACAAAACTATGTAATTCTTATGCAAAAGAATATACTCATACACAATAATTATATCACGGAAAATACGGCGTACTATTTGGTTATGCTGTTAAAAAACTAATGATATTGTCGAAATGTAAATAATATCGAATGTGATTTAATGTCATAGAATTATTTGACTTTATTTTTCAAAAGTGATATTATATTTGCAAATGCAGGGGAACTCTATGGAGTTGAGAAGGCAAAACCTGACCCTTTGAACCTGTTGGCTAATACCAACGTAGGGAGCAAAATAGTGTTTAATCATTATTGCGCTTTCCTATATGAAAGGCGCATTTTTTATACAACTGAATATATAACATTTGCACGGGAACTGTAAAAAGTTGAAAAAGGTAAGACTGACCGTTAGACCTATCGGCTAATACCGATAAAGGGAAGCAATTTCCTTTGTCGTGTGCAAAATGACTTTGTGAAAGGGCTTTCCAAAATGGGAGGCTCTTTTTATATTAAAAAACGGGAGGCGAAAATGGCTTTTATCAAACAAACAATCAATGAAACAATGGACGTATGGGAAAAATGCTACAAATCAGATTTTGTGCAAGAATTGGCAAAAGGAACATTGCCGTTTGAAAAATTTAAGTTTTATATAATACAAGACAGTATTTATCTAAAACAATACGCGCGTGTTTATGCTATGGCTATGTACCGCTCTACCACCTTAAAAGATTTGCAAGTATTTTATAATATTTTAAGTTTTGTAACGGACGGTGAATCTGCCGTTCGCCTTAATTATCTAAATCAATTCGGCATAACCGATGACGATATAGAACTTATGCAAGCAACAAAAGTAAATAGAAATTATACGGACTATATGCTTTCTATTGCGGAAAATAACGATATACCCGAAATTTTAATGGCTGTATTGCCGTGTATGATTGGCTACTGTTATGTGTTTACCGAAGTTGTAAAAAATCATTCTAATATTAAAAAATCGCCGTATTGGGCTTTAATCGACGATTACGCAAATGACGAATATATCAAGAGTTGCGAATTTTGGGCGCATTACGCCGATAAAAAATGTGATTGCCTACCCGTCAAACGGCAAGAAAAATTAAAAGAAATTTTCCGTCAAGCAAGTTTACACGAACTTTATTTTTGGGAAATGGTTTTTGAAAAGGAAAGCGTATGAATAAAACGTGTTATATAGTCGGTGCCGGCAAAAATTACGGGCTTGATTTTACTCCGCAAAACGGCGATTATATCATAGCCGCCGACGGTGGATTAAAGTATTTACAAGAGGCTGGAATTAAGTCTGATTTAATTATAGGCGATTTCGATTCTATAACCGAAACGCCGTTAAATGCGACAGTTATAAAATTGAACGTTGATAAGGACGATACCGACACTTTGGCGGCAGTACGTAAAGGCATACAGTTAGGTTTTGATACGTTCAAAATTTATTGCGGCACGGGCGGCAGAATTGACCATACAATAGCAAATATTCAAACTTTGGCTTTTCTATCGGAGAAAGACAAACAAGGTTTTTTATATGACGATAATTGCATTATAACGGCAATTAAAAACAAGCGAATTTCTTTTGATAATAAAGCAAGCGGCTATATTTCCGTCTTTTCTTTAACGGAAAAATCTGACGGCGTAACAATCAGCGGTCTAAAATTTGAATTAAAAAACGCCGTATTATACAACCATTTTCCTATCGGTGTAAGCAATGAGTTTATAGGAAAAGAAAGTTTTATTTCGGTAAAATCGGGAACTTTGATTTTAGTTTATTCAAATAACATAAAGGAGCAAATTATATGAAAACCGTATTGAGTATTGCGGGGTCTGATTGTAGCGGCGGCGCGGGAATACAAGCCGATATAAAAACGTGTTCGGCGCACGGTGTATTCGGTATGAGTGTTATTGTTTCCGTAGTAGCCGAAAATACAAGTCGCGTTATAGATATTCAAAATATTAAGACCGAAATAATTGCTAAACAAATTGACGCGGTTTTTGAGGACATAACAGTAAATGCCGTGAAAGTCGGTATGTTATCAGACACGGACTGTATGAAAATAGTTGCAAATAAATTGAAAGAATACAAGCCCGCACATATTGTTATTGACCCCGTTATGTACGCAAAAAACGGGTGCGCGCTAATGCAACCAAATGCAATCGGCACACTAATTGAAACGATAATTCCGATTGCAACCGTTCTCACACCTAATATTCCCGAAGCGGAAATTATAACGAAAATCAAAATCAATACCGAACAAGATATGAAAAAAGCCGCTGTTAAAATTTGCGGTTTAGGCTGTAAAAGCGTACTTATAAAGGGCGGTCATTATATTGGAAACGCAGTTGATATTCTGTTTGACGGAAAAGAATTTTATCGTTTTGAAACGCAACGAATTAACACTAAAAACACGCACGGAACGGGTTGCACTTTGTCGTCCGCAATCGCCTCAAATTTGGCACTCGGTTATGATATTTCTACTGCTGTAAAAAATGCAAAAGATTATGTAACTACGGCAATACAACACGCTTTAAGTATCGGAAAAGGTTGCGGACCGACAAATCATTTTTATGAACTTTATAAAAAAGGCGGGCTATTAAATGAAACCGAAAATTGATTACAGTATCTATCTCGTTACCGATAGGAATTTGATGAGTACCCCCACTTTGGAAATTGCCGTCGAGCAAGCAATTCTCGGCGGGTGTACTCTTATTCAGTTGCGCGAAAAAGATTTATCTACGAAAGCATTTTACAAACTTGCGTGTAGCATTAAGCAAATAACAGATAAATACGGTGTGCCTTTAATCATCAACGATAGAATTGATATTGCGCTTGCTGTTGATGCCGACGGTGTACACATAGGTGTTGACGATATGCCGATAGAAACAGCGCGAAAAATGATAGGCAAAAATAAAATATTGGGCGTATCTGCACGAACGATTAAAGAGGCAGTTTTAGCCGAAGCATACGGAGCGGACTATCTCGGCGTAGGGGCTATGTTTGCAACGAATACAAAAACAAACGCCGAAATCGTAACACGCGACGAACTAATAAGAATTTGCTCTGCAAGTACATTGCCCATTGTTGTGATTGGCGGTATCAATACGGAACGCTTATCATATTTTGACGGAATAAATATTGACGGGCTGGCGGTTGTATCTGCTATAATTTCAAGCAATAATATTCAAAACGAAACGCAACGTATGAAAAAAGCGTTTTCGTATCGCCGCTCGGCAGATAATAAATTAAATTTAGACAATATAGAATGTGCTGTATTTGATTTAGACGGAACGCTTTTCAATTCAAATGATTTATGGGAAAAGATTGACATTGCATTTTTGTCAAAACGCGGCTATACCGTACCGCCAGATTATATTGTAAAAGTCAGTGCATTGAATTTCAAAGAAGCGGCATTATATACCAAAACATTATTTGATTTGCCCGAAACAACAACCGAATTGATAAACGAATGGCGCAATATGGCACAATACGAATACGAACACAATATAAAGTTAAAACCACACACAAAAGCCTATTTAAGAAAACTAAAAAAACGCGGTATTAAATTAGGCGTAGCCACAAATTTGCCGCCGTCTCTTTTTATTCCTGCGCTGAAAAATAACGGAATATATGAATTATTTGACTGTTACTGTACTGCCGAAAATTCAAAACGCGGAAAAGAATACCCCGACTTTTTTATTGAAACAGTACGGGAAATGCAAAGCATTCCCGAAAAGTGCTTATTTTTTGAAGATGTGTTAAGCGCAATGAAATCTATTAAGCAAGCGGGAGCAAAAGTTTGCGCCGTTTATGATTATTATTCACGGAAAGATATACCCGAAATATTGTCGTTAGCAGATAGTTTTATTATGAGTTTTAGTAAAGCCCCGTCATTGTATGGAAGAAACTACTAAATCGAAAATTGCGTTATATTATGCGTGTTGTCCGCATTGTAAAACCGTACTTGTGCAAGCGCAGAACGGTATGGACGGCTATATAAAATGTCAAAAATGTGATAAATATATACATATCATAATTCGCAATGGAACTGTAACAACCAAAACAAAATAATGAGGAGCAAATCAATGACTTATTACGTTGTATGTCCCGAATGCGGGTATAAACTACTTAAAGCGGGCGACGGCTCTACAATAGAAATCTATTGCCCGAAATGCAAGGGCAAAATGCTTATCGCCGTAAAAGACGGAAAAGTAATAGTGCAAAAAGCACCCGAAAATAAATAATCATTAGTAATACTTTTATACGCCACCCCGTAACGTGTAACGCAATCATAAGCCAATACAGGCAG
>CAJTRW010000001.1:83801-101282 GCA_910578765.1 uncultured Christensenella sp. | reverse complement strand
GTTTAATACTTATCGTTAAAACAGCCCGATTGAAAATTCAATCGGGCTGTTTTAACGATAAGTATATCTTGTATTATGAATCGGTATATGCGTTCAAAGCGGTTTCGTACCTTAATTTCATAGTATTTCTTAGTTCTGGTGGTTCGATTATCTGCGCATCCATTCCGAATTTAAGGAAGTAGTTTATTGCTTGAAATTCTGTGCAATGAAATATATATGTATTTTTATCAATTTTATCGTAAAATCGAGGTCGCATATAACTTTGTCGGTTGAAATCGTCAAAACCTTTATCAGTAAATAAAACGGTTATATTTATCAACTCTCCAGCCATAAATTGTACGCCCTTTTCTTTTATGGTTTTTTCGATTTCAGTTCTTTTTTCTTTTGATAGAAAAAACGTTGAAACAAGTTTAATACTGTCGATTCTTGAAATACGAAAACTTGATATTCGTTCATTCGAAATGGGTTCATTGCTTTCGTTTAACCTTACAGAATACCCTATCAGATAATTAAAGGTATTGGTTCTGTCCTGTCTGATGGCGTAGGGTTTTACTAAATATCTGAATTGTGAAATTTCAGAGGGCTTATTCGTTTTTGCCAGCAAAGATATTCTAAGTTTCTTGCCTATAACTATAGCATTGTTAATTTCATCAATAATATTTTTGAAGAAAATTTGCTCACGAATATATGTAGGCAGTGTTGCATATTGTTCATAAATTGCTTTAAGGTAATCTCCGCGCATGTGGTTATACTCTCTACCGTCCGGATGATTAGTAAGAAGCTCTTGGCTTTTAACGTTTAAACGAAATTTCCTGCCTTCTCCTTTTGGATACGAGAAGGCTTTTTCTTTTAATTCTGAAACATAGCTGCCTAATAATTTTTGTTTGATTTCTTCTGTGTGCTTGTTGCCGTCAAAAAGGATATCGTCAAGTTTAGTTCTGTATTCTTCCCGCCGCGAACTAAAAGACGCATCTGCGTCTTCATTATAGTTAATGAATATGGTATTCATAAAGCCAGAAAATGTTTCTTTGTCTTCGTAAGTGTAGAAACTACGTATATCATCTTCGATGACAAGCCATGTGACATCTGAAAGATTGATGTGTTGTTTTTCGTGGTCTATATTTTTATCGAACATAATTCACCTCATATGTATTCTAACAAATAATTAAAATATTTGCAATATTTAAGTGCTAAATTATGTACAAAATATATTTAAAAACGCTATAAATTTAAGAAAATAGGAACAAAAATTATTTCTATTCTGCCATAAAATTACCGATTTAACGTGATATAATTAAAATACAAAAATCAAGGAGACAAAACAAATGAAAACAGAGATTTATTGTAAGACAATATCAGGTGGTAAACAAGAATTCAATTTGCGCGTGGGGCAGGAAAGTTATCTTTTATTTATTCAAAGTTACAGGGCAAGCAATCGAGACTACTTTGAAAATGGTAAACCCCTTACACATGCTCTTGATATAACAAATGTGCGTAGTTGGGCAACGCGTAAGACGATTGAAAAACTACTTCCCGCAATTAAGTATATTGAAAAAGAATATGGTATCGCAATTCTTGAACGTACTTTGAAAAAGGAAAGTAAGAAGAAAACAAGTTACAATCGCAGCAAAATTAAAGCCGGAAATTTTGAACTGCTGACAGCATAGTCTTCATTGACGAAATTTGATAATTTATGTTATAATTTTAGGAGAAATGCAAATGGTCCAAAAAGAAATAGATTACAGTAAATTAAGTTTTAACAAATGTTTTGAATTGGCTCATAACGGAAGTGTTGCGGCGCAATATGCGCTTGGTTTGAAGTATTATCACGGAGAAGGCGTAAAATACAACAGCAAAGAAGCTTTCAAATGGATAAAAAAAGCCACTGAAGGTGGCTTGGTTGAAGCGCATTATCGGCTTGGGGAATTGTATGAACGAGGCATCGGAGTTAAAAGAAATTTCAGCAAAGCGCTAAAATGTTATAAACAGGCGGCAAGTAGTGGTTATCGGGATGCACAACATTATCTAAGTGCATGTTATTTCAGAATTGGCGAAGCATATCGCACGGGTAATAGCGTACTTGAAAATCATGAGAAAGCATTGAATTATTTTAAAAAATCTGCCGCACTTGGCAATGATAGCGCGATGTATGAAATTGGCTGTATTTTTTATCGTGAATTGAACGATATTGATAAAGCTTTTGAATGGTTTGAAAAAGCAGCCGAAAATCATCACGCTTGGCTCATCTTAGGTAAGATGTATGCCTGCGGTGAAGGTACTGAGCCGAATATTGATAAGGCGTCGGAATATTTTTGCAAGCATAGCAACTTGGATTATTCTTACAATTTTATTAAGGCGGCGTTATTAAAAACAAATGCTGTGGACGAACGTAATATGTGGACAGGATATACTTATTTTTGTGTAGGCTTAATGTATAGGAATGGTGATTTTGTAGAGCAGAGCGAAGAGAATGCGGCTAAATGGTTTAAAAAAGCAAAGGACAACTGCTATAACCCGTCTGTTGCTTTAGCAACTTCGTAATATTTTATTAGGAGAAAATTTTTATGGCGAGTTTTTTTAATATTTGTGCAAGAATTGATAATTTATCAAAATATGAAAAGGGACAAATAGTTCAGGCTACGATATCGCAGGCGACTGAAGAAGGCTTGCAAGTATTACTTCCCTTTTCAAAGAGAGAAATCCCTGTACCTAAAGAAGAACTTGATTGTTATGAGTACAACGTTTATGACTATATGGCTCAAATAGGGGATACAATAGATTTAATTGTTGCTGAACTCAGACCAAGTTTGAAATTAACTCAAAAAGCAATTGAAGATAATGAGGATAAAATAATGGATAGTATTATAGTGAAATTAAAACGTGCTGATTTTTTGCGTAAAGAAGAGCATGAAAGAGAACTTGAATTAATAGATGCAATAGACGACGGTAAAGTACATAAAGTAAAGCTTACTACAAACAAGCTTGAACTTGAATATGATAAACGTGACAACCGTAACCTTAACGGTATAAAAAGGATGAAAATGGTTTTTAAGATGTCAAAAGGCGGATGCCTCATTCTTATGGGGAATCTTTGTTGTTCTTTTGTAAGCCCGTATGGTGGAGAGTTTTATGTCACAAAGGCCCTAATTGAAGATAAAACAGATTTTAAAGGTGTTGAAGGGATTGGTATGGAAATTCAGTTCGGTAATTTCCCTACAGAAATATCGCCGATGCAAAGTTGTTTGGCGCGTATTGCGGCTGAGCCGAAGTTTGTATTTAATTTGTCGCAATTCGATGAGTTTATGGACATTTTCGGATTTTATAAGACTCTGTCAAGTGAACTGAATAATAACGTCACATATAACATAGAGACAATCTCACCCCCCTTTTATTTTGTTTCTGTCAATGAGAAAGACATTGAAATAGATGAAGCAAACGCAATTACAAACCTGAACGGTATTGTTATGGGTTATAAGCTTGAACAATACAAGTATGAACAGCTTAAAGAGGAACTGCGTGACAAAATTCAGGAATTCGTGAATATAAAGGTTAAGGGCGGCGAAAAGGAAATTAAAAAAATAAGAAGTTTTGCGGATAACCTGTATTTAAGTAACGAGGACGAAATAAGCGATTATAACGTAAAGCAACTTTGTTCGTTCGGTTTAGTTAATATATCAGAAGAAGATGGGTTTTTAATTTTATCAGGTGAGCTTAAAACCACCGGAAGTTTTAAATATCTTCATTTATACGATATGGGACAAAAGGTTAAGCTTGAATCAATTGATAACTCTTTGCGGCTTATTAAGCAAGGAGAAACAGGTGCGGCGGCTGAGTTGCTTGAATACATTATCGGGTCAAAAACAATGCCAAATAAGCGCATAAAAAGAACTCAAGGCGATGGTAAGGATAGTTATCTTGAAGGACTTGATGAATCGCAGAAGCAGGCTTTTATAATGGCAACGGACGGATCGCCCGTAAGTTTAATAAAAGGCCCTCCCGGAACAGGCAAGACTCATGTTATCAATGCAATCGTACAATATATTACAAAAGAGTTGCATGAAAAAGTGGTTATCTCTTCGCAAACTCACGTAGCAATAGATAACGTGTTGGACAAGCTGATGGAAAATTACGATTTGATTATTCCCAATAGAATAACTAATCGTCGCAATAAATATTCAGGCTCGGAAATAGATTCAACACTGTATAAAACGTGGGCGAAGAAATTTGCTCAACATAATATGCGCAGTAAAAACATTGCGCTTAAAAAAAGATTATCCGATGATATGGAAAAATTCAATGGGGAAAATAAGTTTAGATTTTCTGAAAACATTACTCCTCAGGAATATTCCGTTTTAGGGGCAACTACTACCACAAGTGTCATAGGCGGTAGAAAAGGACTTGATTTACTTGACGGATATGATTGGCTTATTATTGACGAAGTATCAAAATGCCCTATAACTGAAGTTCTCAGGTATTTGCCTTACGTTAAAAAAATAATAATGGTTGGAGACGACTTTCAGCTTGCGCCGTTACTCGAATTCAGTAAGGATGAGGTTAAAGAATTGCCGTCATTTGACGAAGATAAGTTTGAACGCTTAAAAGTTCTTTACGAGCAGTCTGTGTTCGCCAAAACTTTACAGAAAGCACAAAAAGTTGGCAGACTTGTTACTCTAAACGTCAATTATCGCTCTGTTAAAGGAGTACTCAACACATATAATATTTTTTATAATAATACTCTCATAAACAGACGAGAAATAGTTAAACCTTCTAAAGTTAAGTTCAGCGAGAAATTTAATATATTTAACGACCGTGACGTTTTCTTTGTGGATGTAAAAAACGGTAAGGAAGCTAAAGAAGGTACATCAAGGTATAATATAGAAGAACTGTATGCGACAAAGGAAGTGTTGGCGGATTTATTGGAAAACACAGTAAATCCTTCTACTGTATCCGTATCGGCAATATTCCCGTATGCTGCACAAATTGACAAGTTTCAGAAGCTGAACCTTGAACTAATTAATCAAGCAAGGAAGACTTTTAAGAGCTTTGAAATTGATACGGTTGACGCTTTTCAGGGGAGGGAAACGGATATCGTTCTTGTGAATACTGTTGTTACAGATGAGTCGCAAAGAAATTTTCTGGACGATTTCAGACGAATTAACGTTTCAATGTCGCGCGCAAGAGATAAATTGTTTATATTCGGTAACCCTACTACGCTGTCTCAAATTGATATGAAAATACCAGATGGGGGTAAAAGAAGGTTTTTCAGCGATATAATTGCCGACATAAAGCGATTTGGACAAGTTGTTGTTTACAATGGAGGAGTGAAGTATGATACAGGTAAATCTAAAATTAAAATTGACTAAAATTTCAAAAAGAATAAAAGTTAAATATAATACATTTGAAAAAGCAACGTATGACGAATATCTTATATCAAGTCTTGCGCTGAGAGTGCGGAATGATGAGGAAGCCTACGACTATATTGACGATATTACCGGAAATGGAAGTTTAAACGGACATTTTAAGAAGCTTTATGAAAAAATTAAAACATTTAATCGTGAGCAGCTTGAAAAAATTATGAACAGTTCCCTGTTTCCTATTCTTAAAGTCGATAGCAGTAACGTATATGAGTATTATCCCGAAATAGACGTGTCTGTTTTTAAAAAGCGTGTATTTAATGGCGATTTGGCAAATTATGATAATCTATTGCAACAGGTTCTGTATATTAATGAAGATGTTATAGAATTATCGTTTGAAGAGGGTAAATGTTTTGATAAGCCGGATTCGTATTCGGTAACTATTGATGATATCGGCAATGTTAAATTGAAATTGTACGATAAGTCAATAAGTATCAGCTCGGATATGTTTAAGCAACTTATTTTTAACGAACTTGATGCCATCAAAGAATACAAAGGCACGATATACAAAAAGGCTGAAGGCACTGGTTGGCAGATAGTTAATAACTCTGTGATAAACAATTTGTTTTCGAGTAAAAATTATTTTTACCATAAAGGCGATCATTGCCTTATAAGGAACGATAATTTAAGGAAAACGGAAATGGCACAAGTAAGCGGTTTGTATATTTATCGTGAGGGTTATCTTTCATACGACAAAAATGCAGAGATTTGTGAGAGCGTTCTGAATGTGTTACATAAGAATAAATCATTTGATTTATTAAAACCTAAAACACTTGTGACTTTATTGCAAAATGTCAATGAAGATGTTGCAATTCAATACGTAAATAAGGACATTAACGGCAAATATTTGTCAAATGAAATTGCGGAATTTGCAATAGATCTATTGGAAAAAGGCTTTGCAAATGGTTGGACAGTATCAACATTACAGAATTTGCTTAAGTACTGCGATAAGAGCGGGTATTCGTGTATTTATAAAGCCAGTTCCAAAGTTAAGTTTGATGTTGAACAGCTTATCGTGATTGATTTTGATTTGCTTACTGAAGAGCATCGAAATCAAGTAGAAGAATATTACAATAATTTAAGTTTGATGAAACAAACAATAATATCAATTATCGGCGAGATAACAACAAGCGGTTTACGTGAAGCAGTAAAAAAACTTAAATCAGATGCCACGACTAAAAAATTTACAAAACTATGTAACAATCTTATAGGGCACGAGGTTGATAATCTCGATAAAGCATCGTATGAACAAACTGTTCAATGGCATAAAGATGCTATGGAACTAAAAAGTTTAAGCGAAACAATATCAAAACAACTGGATTAATACACATTATCATATCAAGATATACTGAATTTAATTTCAGTGAAAAATAATTCAGTAAAATTTTTAATAGTTATGACGGATAATTTATGCCGTTTATATGCAAAATGAGCCGTAATTTACGGCTCGTTTTTTGTGAAAAGAATTGGGGGAGTTGCTGATTTTAGGGTATTTGTAACAATCGCATAAAATAAGAAAAGTACTGAACAATTAAATTATCGTCTAAAATGGCAGGCTTTTTAGACGAAAGTATACTATAAATTGGTATTAAATGTTGACAAATCGTCCAAAATAGTGGTACAATTGGACGAAAACTAAAATTAATGGGTATTTATATGCGTAAATTCGATTATATGAAATTGCAAAAAATGCAATGGGATAGCCAAATATTAAATTATATCGCGCAAATTCACGAGTTCAAAGGCAAACAGGAAACTTTTTTAAGTAAAAAGCCGGTTGAACTTAAAAGGCTTATAGAAATTGCAAAAATTCAAAGTACTGAAGCATCAAACAAAATTGAAGGTATAGTTACTTCAAGTACCCGTATTAAACAGCTATGTGAACAAAAGACTACGCCGAGAAACAGGGACGAAACCGAAATTTCGGGATACCGAGACGTGTTGAATACCATACATGAAAGCTATGACGGTATTTTGATTAAACCGTCGTATATTTTACAGCTTCATCAAATGCTGTATAGTTATTCCGAAAAATCAATAGGCGGTAAGTTCAAGAATACACAGAATTATATAAAGGAAATTCACGACGACAGTAGCGAATTTATAAGATTTACTCCGCTTGCTCCTTATGAAACTCCGCAGGCAATGGAAGATATTTGCGAACAGTTTAATTTGGCATTAGATAATAATGCTGTAGATGCGCTTATTTTGATACCGCTTTTTGTTCGTGATTTTCTTTGTATTCACCCGTTTAACGACGGCAACGGGCGGATGAGCAGGTTGCTTACTATATTGTTGCTCTACAAGTGCGGTTATCGTGTAGGTAAATATATCAGTATAGAAAGTAAAATAGAAAAAACCAAAGATGCTTATTATAGCGCGCTTGCAAATAGTTCAGACGGTTGGCACGAAGATGATAATGACGGTAAAGCGTTTATAAAATATACGCTGGGAATAATTTTGTCGGCTTATCGGGATTTGGAGAGTCGAATAGATCTATTGGGCGAAAAAAAGAAGTTTCCGGAAACGGTCAAAAAAGCAATTGATAGTACAATAGGAAAATTCACCAAACAAGATATAATGGATAAGTGCCCTAATATCAGTGATAAGACAATAATAAACGTTTTAACAAACTTGGTAAAGGACGGCTATCTTGAAAGGCGTGGGGCAGGTCGCGCAACGTACTATATACGAAAAAACTAATAGGCTTAAATAAGAAATTATAATGAATTTGAATTCAGTGAAAATAAATTCATTAAATGTTTTTTCTGAAACACTTGGAATTTAGGGGATAATTTGATATAATCAAGGTAAATTTGTTCTCTATGAGGGTTTTTATGGCGACGGAGTTCGAGGCAGACCTTCCAGAGTGAAAATGCATATTTTTCGACCATTACAGGAAAAAACCGTCATCCAAACCGGGTGGCGGTAATTTTTTTATATTTTTTAAACTTTTTTTGAAAAAAACATCAAAATGCCTGAAAAAATCTTGTATAGAATATTGATGGCTCAAATCCAAAAAATCTAATTTGGGCATCAAAGGATTATAGTTTTATGAAATACTTAAATTTTCATCAAAAGCGCTTCACTCGTTGCGTAGAGTGCGGGCGTAAAGTCCGTTCAAAGTATCCATACCAGATTATCTGTGATGAACACTTTGCAGATGTGCTTGATAGATTAGATTAATCTATCCGAGAAAACCATCATCCCTTTTTCGGGGTGGTGGTTTTTTTATGTTGGCAGGTGATGCTTGTGTTTTGTCGAAAAATGTAGTATAATGAACTGGAGGAGGGCGCTATGAGTAAATTGATTAAAACATTCACTAACGCGGATTTGGATAGGGCGGCAAAGGCTGTTGATGAAGATAGGGCGTATGGTGAAGAGGCAAGGCTCATAAAAGCCTGTTTCAATCTGTATTCTCAAAACACATCACGCGAGATTGTGGCAATGAAAATCGGGTTGATTGATGTTACGAACTCAACGAACATCTCGCGATATAAGAGCAAGATTTCTGTTCCAGAGTTGGTGGATACCTTGCTTGCGATTAAAGATTTGGATGCGCGAATTGCCGCGGGCGATATTTCTCTCGTTCAGGAAATCGCAGTTGCTACGAAAAATAAATATGATATAAACCTTTTCAGCTTTGCGAGTAAATTCTGTTGCTACCATAACATATTTATTTATTGTGGTGATGCTTTTTCGATTTATGACACTGTTCTGCACGATTACATTCCGATGTACGCGCCGGGGGGCAAAAAGGCAGCTTAATATCTGCCGCGAAAGTTGCGATTATAAA
The DNA here is from genome assembly GCA_910578765.1 of uncultured Christensenella sp. Taxonomy (GTDB): domain Bacteria; phylum Bacillota; class Clostridia; order Christensenellales; family Borkfalkiaceae; genus Coproplasma. The sequence continues at coordinate 92,072 of CAJTRW010000001.1, read as the reverse complement.
AGGTACGTGGATTTCATTGATGGCATACTTGATGCCAACGGAATAACTACGGAAAGCAGAAGAAGGAAGTTTGATAATTTAGTTTGGTATTATAACCGTAAGCGGGGGACAAATAATGAGTTATAAAAAATGCCCGGTATGTGATATGAATTGGATTGATGAATCCGAAGAAATTTGTGCCGTTTGCGCGGAAGAGCGTAACCATACCAGCGGAAGCCGCGGCGGGGCAAATAAAAAAGGAAATCCACCTAATCGAGATAAAGAACTGACGGTTACTATTGTGCAGGCTTTGGGTGTCGCACGAGGCAAGGTCGGCTATATGGCGTTTGATAAAAACAACCGGAATATCGGGGTGGTGTTTATGTCGGACGATAAACGAACGGCGCGTTACGGCAATTCCGAGCTGTGCTTTTATGAAAAGTATGAAGAGGAACTTGGCTCATGGCGTACAATCAAGATAAACGGCGCGTACTTCCCTTATGAAAGGTTAAAGGAAATTTTAAACCGGGAAGGGAAACATGTCTGCACAACCGATGCGAGATAGTAGGAGAGAAAATCAGTGGAACTTTTATTGAAAGATGTTCTTAACCTTTCGCCCGATGAAATAAAGAACGGCAAAATTGAATTGAACACAACCGCGGGAACGGGCGCGGAGTATTTCGTTGACCGCTGGCTTCGCTGTGATATGGCTGTAAAGGAGAGCGGCATAACGGATTGCTCGTATTGGGGCTGGTCCGGCAACAAGAGAAACTTTTACCCTGGACAGCCGGTTTTCAGTTTTATTCAAATCGGTTATGACGAGTGGTTGTTTATTTCGGCAGCGGTGATTAAAGATGTACCGGAAAATGCCAGAGCGGAGGTTGAGCCGATTGAACGGTATAAACCTTTCTTTGGGCGCGTAATCGTAAATCACAAAAGAAACAGTCCATATGGGGGTTACGTTTTCAATATTGAGAACAGGCTTCCCACGATAGTTGTGAAAGAGGTCCTGCCTTGCATGTATAGCGGTGAAAAATTCGAGGGCTATGACCGAGTGCATCTGCCGTATGCAAGATTGAAGGATGTATTTTCCGGACGAATTCTTCCCACCTATTACGAAGCATTGAAGAAGGTAACAGGTGTTTATTGCTTGACCGATACCTGCACAGGGAAGTTCTATATAGGTTCTGCTACTGGCACAGAAGGTGTCGCGCAGAGATGGGGTAATTACCTGAGTAGTAAGCATGGCGGGAATGTTAAGTTGCGCCGTTTGTATGATGAAAAGGGCGATGAGTATTTCGAGCAATACTTCACTTACACGCTTTTGGAATACTTCGGTTTGTCATACGATCCTGAGAAGGTTAAGGAAAGAGAGCAGTATTGGAAGCGGTGCTTCGATACGATAAAAAACGGGTACAACGATAATTAATAAAAAACCATCACCTCTTAATCGGGGTGGTGGTTTTTCTTGTGTAAAACAAAAATCTCGCGATATGAAAGATAAATGTTGGAAAACTTTTAATTAATCAAAATTTGTGATAATAATTGGGAAGTTTTGGGAAGTTGCTGATTTTAAGGATTTTGTAACAAACGGAAAACATTGAATTTGGGGCGTTTTTAGCGTGTTTTTGGCTAAAAATGCCCTGTTTTTTGTGGTTTTTGTTTAGGTCAATTTTTGACGCATATGCCTTAAAATTTTTGGCAGAAAGAAACTAACACTTTTCTTAACATAAAAACTGAAAACTTAACAAAAATGTATGCTCGTGTGGTGGAATAGGCAGACGCAAGGAAATTAAAATCCTTTGGGGCCGACGTAACAGTTTAAGGAGAGGCAATTTTAAAAAGGTGGAAAATAAATTATATTGCCCGCCTGTCTTTTTTTGCATTGTTATTTACAAACACAAAAATATGAGAGCTGAATTTTTGTAGCGGTTGTGTTTTTGCTATAATAATGTCTCTTGCCACACATTACGGACATTTTCTATAATAATTTTAGAAAACCTTTAACCGGGGTTATGGGCTTTGTGTGCGAGGCATGGGTACATGAAGCACCGGATAAAGAAGATGATTCAAGCGGGAAACAGGCAATCGTCAAACACATTTGGCGCAAGTATAAAAAACGATACGGAAGCAAGAAACTTCCGTATCGTTTTTTAAGCACAATCAAAAGCATGACTTCAAAACGGCGCGTTTGTCTTTTCCGTCAAATACTTTATAGCCGCCGTCCATAAGCCGAAAAGAATACGTTTACTTATTAAATGTTTGACGTTCGCCCGCTTTTATATTATCTGTTGTCGATTTTTTCGGGATACATATCGTGGTGCGAAAGCCTGTCCCATGCCACCTGTTCCCACTTGGTCCCCTTTTTGCCGTAGTTGCAATAGGGGTCTATTGAAATTCCGCCGCGGGGCAGAAACTTGCCCCATACCTCGATATATGCGGGATCCATCAGCTCGATAAGGTCGTTCATAATTATTTCCACGCAGTCCTCGTGGAAGTCGCCGCGGTTTCTGAACCCGAAAAGATACAGCTTCAAAGACTTGCTTTCAACCATCTTTTCGCGCGGTACGTACGAGATGTAGAGAGTTGCAAAATCCGGCTGACCCGTAATGGGGCATAGGCTTGTGAATTCGGGGCAGTTGAACTTTACGAAATAGTCCCTTCCGGTGTGTTTGTTTGCAAACGTTTCCAAAACGGACGGGTCGTAAGTCTGCGGATAGTTCGTGTTGTTGTTCCCGAGCAGGGTAATACCTTCTTTTTGTTTTTCTCTCGGCATATTATTCTCCTTTTAATGCAGGGTCGTCCATTCCGTTGGCCTTAAATGCGGCGGCGCGGTCGCGGCAGGTTGCGCATACGCCGCAAGGTTTTCCGCCGCCCGAATAACAGCTCCAGGTATATTTATACGGAACCCCGAGTTCGAGCCCCTTTTTTACAACCTGAGATTTGTTTGAGTTTACAAACGGCGCAAGAATTTTAAGCTGACCGCCGCTGCCCGTATAAACGGCTTCGCCCATAGCGGAATTGAACTTTTCGCTGCAATCGGGATAGGCGTTGCCCGCCGCGTCGTCACCGTGCGCGCCGTAATATATCACCTCGCACCCGTGCGACAGCGCCACGCTTGCCGCCGCCGAAAGAAAAAGTCCGTTTCTGAAAGGGACGTAGGTCGAAACGGGTTTGCCGCCCGTTTCCGAAAGCTGTTCGGCATAGCTTTGCAGGGGTATATCATTGGACGAATCCGCCAACAGCGAACAGTCCGAACCTTCGAATATGACCGAAAGGTCAAGCCGCTTTAAAGCAACGCCGTAAAAGTCGGCGACTTTTTGCGCTGCTGTAAGTTCTTTACTGTGGGTCTGACCGTAATAAACGGAAAGGGCGGAAACTTCCGCCGCGCCGTATTTTTCAACCGCCAGTCCGAGACAGGTTGCGCTGTCCACGCCGCCGCTTAATAAAACAAGTGCTTTCATTCCCTGTCTCCCAAAAGATTTTGCAGGGAAACGTCGTCTTTGAACGCGCCCAAGTAATTTTTAGTAACCGTTTTCGACGACACGTTTTTTATCCCGCGCGAAGTCATACAGCTGTGGCAGCCTTCTATCCTTACGCCGACATCGGGCGACATAGCCGCAATTGAAATTATCTCGGCAATGTCCCGACCAAGCCGCTCCTGCAATTGCAGCCGCTTTGCCGCCATATCGCAGATGCGCGCTATTTTGCTAAGTCCCAGAACTCTTCCGCACGGAACGTACGCCACGTCTACTTTCATATCGTACATAAGCGCCATATGATGCTCGCAATAGCTGAACACGCTTATGTCCTTTATAACCACTGCGCCGCCCGAATTCGGGTCGGACGGAACTTCGAAGGTTTTTCCGAACATTTCCGCAATTTCGCGGTTGGTGTATTTTATACCTTCAAAAGCCTCTTCGTACATTCGCGCTACGCGGGCGGGCGTTTCGCGCAGACCTTCCCTGTCGGGGTCTTCGCCTATGGCGACCAATAACCCGCGGATATGTTTTTCTATTTCTTTGATATCCATACTTTCTCCTATACCCCGCGCATATCGGGTTTCCAGATAATTTTATGCAACTGTAATTGAAGGCGTACGCCGTTAAGCTTACGCTCTTTCATAAACTCCGCTATTTCTTCCGGCTCGATTTTTCCGAACACGGGACTGAAATAGACGCGGCACCTGTCCGTAAGTCCGTACCCGTTTATAATTTCTTCCGCACGCTCTAAATCGTGCATATCCCCGACCACAAACTTTACCGCGTCGCGTAACGTAAGGTAAGAAAAATTTTCGGTCAGCATATGTTTTTCCATTCCGCTTGAAGGAAGTTTATAATCGGCGGTAACGGCGGGACGGGGCGCAAGTGAAAGGATATTTTTCAACGGCACGCTTCCGTTTGTTTCTATTTCCACTTCCGCGCCGGACGCGCCCAGCAATTCTGTAAGATGCGCAATATCCGCCTGCAAAAGCGGCTCGCCGCCCGTCAGGGTAACGTTTTTTACACCCGTCGATTTAACGTACGCAACAAGCTCTTCCGCAGAAGCAAGTTCGTATTTCACGTCTGCTGTATTTGCCCAGCGCGTGTCGCAGTAGCCGCAATTAAGATTGCAGCCGCAAAACCGCAGAAACACGGCAAGCTCGCCCGCGCGCGGACCTTCGCCGTTTATGCTTACAAACTTTTCGGCAACTTTAAAACGGGACATTTCACTCACCGTACACCGCGCAGTTTTCGGGCGACTCGTACACGGTCACGCAGGAAACGGGCAAACCCTTTCTGCAAAGGTCGGCGTATATGTGCGAGGCAAAGTTTTCGGCAGTGGGTCTGAAATCCGTTTCGGCCAACGAAAAACCTTCTTCTTTAAGCGCGGCAAGAGTCGCAGGTTTAAGTGTGTTTTTTTCGTAAATAAGCGTATGGTCAAAGCCTTCCGCAAGCTCCTTTACCGCCTGTTTGAAATCGCCGAAGTCAAGAAGCATACCGCGCTTTTCGCCGCTTGTCTGCAATTTATCGCCGCTTATCTTTACTTCCACAATCCAGTGGTGACCGTGGATATTTGCACACTTGCCGTTGTATCCGTGAAGAAAGTGCGCGCTGTCGAAACAAGCCGAAGTTTTCAAATAATACATATCTCTCCCTTTGCGCAAAAAAATACAGCCGCAACAAAACGACTGCATCCAAAAAAGACTGTTCCCATTCAGATGCCCTGGTTTTGTTTAAAGACAGGATGGCGCAAACGAACTGTCCGTTTAATCGGCTATATAATACCACGCCGCACCGCGTATGTCAACTCAACCGAAGGCATACCAGCCGCATATTTCAAAATGGCGGCAAAAAGCCCGCGGATATGCCGCGGGCAAATTTGATACCTTTATTTTCAATGAAAATTATTATGCCGTATATAGCGGAGCAAACGGCAAGTGCGCCGTCGTAATTTTTCCAAAATACTACTGACAAAAAAAGCATATCGCCGACTTACTTTATCGAGTTTTATGATAAATACGTTCAGCCTTGGTTTAATTTTCTATTTTCAGATTATTGCAATACGGAATTTCCACTTTTGCAAAACCGCTGTTTTTCATTTTAATTTCCAGGCGTTTCGGCAAGTTAATTGAACGAAAGAAAAATATCATACGCCCTGTAAGCCAGACGAAAATCAATATTTCGGAAAGAATACAGCAAACTATTTTCCACGCAACGTGCATCCGCTTCCATAATGCCTGTTCGCGCACGATATGTCCGTCGATTACGTCGCCGCATATTGCAGCCCGATAGATATACGAACCGTATACCGGACTGCGGCTCAAACGGATTTTAATAGTCTCCGCATTTAAATCAATTAACTTGTTTTCAGCTGCATTTTGCAATACGAATACGTTATGTTCTCTGTCGATTACGCTTATTTTCGGGGCAAATAAAATATATATTGCACACAATGCGATGAACGTGCCGACGCCTATTCCCGTAAAAGCGTTGGCTATATCTACTATGCCGGTTACCGACAGCATATTAAGAATTGACATTTGCGTCGTCAGAATGGCAATTATAGCAACGCAGAAGTTTATTATTTTTATATTTCGGTAACGTATATCAACCGTACTTATATGCCGGAATGCTATTTAACGTATCTATGGCTTGGCTCGATAACGATTGCAAGGAAGATATAGATACCCTTTCCGAAATGATTGTAAGCGCTATCTGTTTTGAAAAGCAAATTATATTTTTATAAACAATAAAAAGCCTTCGAACAAGTTGTTCGAGGGCTTTTGACTACACATAATGTCGCCGCAACCGCATATCTTTATTGCCGAACAGGCTACGCGGATTTTATCTTTGTAACCAAAATAATCTTGCATTTTTCTTTCCTTCCTTGTATAATCCAATAGGACAAACGTCTCATTGAAATTATAGCCGACCGCCGATAATTTAACAATGCGGTGTACAAAATGAAAATTAAAAAAACCGTGGATTTGACCGAAGGCTCAATCCCTAAAAAACTTTTGCTGTTCGCCCTGCCCCTTATGGCGGGGAATATCTTGCAACAGCTTTACAATATCGTCGATACCGTCGTGGTGGGAAAATACCTCGGCGAGGACGCCCTTGCCGCCGTAGGCTCGGCATATACGATAATGATTTTAATTACTTCGGTAATTATCGGGCTTTGTATGGGAAGCAGCGTTTACTTTTCGGTAAAATTCGGACAAAAGGACGAAACCGGCATACGGCAGTCTTTTTTTATTTCTTTCATCGGCATTTTTGTCGTTACCGCAGTTTTGATTGCGCTTGCCTATGCGCTGTTATATCCCTTGATTTATCTTCTTAATATCCCTGCCGAAATACAGCCGATGTTCCGCAACTATATGCTTGTGGTGTTTGCTGGGATATTCGCAATATTGCTTTACAACATCTTCGCAAATCTTCTGAGAGCCGTGGGTAATTCCGTAATACCCCTCGTTTTTCTCGCAGTGTCCGCAGTAACGAATATTGCGCTCGACCTTCTGTTTATTCTGCAATTTAAATGGGGCGTTGTCGGCGCGGCGGCGGCAACGGTAATTGCGCAATATCTTTCGGGCATAGGTATAATGATTTATTATTTCGTTTCCGGCGGAAATCTGCGGGTTAAGAAAGCCGATATGAAATGGGATAAAAAAATCTTCAAAGAGCTTGCCAGCCTGTCCTCTTTGACCTGTATTCAGCAATCGATTATGAACTTCGGTATACTTATGGTGCAGGGGCTTGTAAACAGCTTCGGAACGGCGGTTATGGCGGCGTTTGCCGCAGGCGTAAAGATAGATACGCTTGCCTACTCTCCCGTTCAGGATTTCGGGAATGCGTTTTCTTCATTCGTCGCACAGAACTACGGCGCGCAAAAGAAAGACAGGGTTAAAAAAGGCGTAAAAAGCGCAGGTATTATGGTTATTTGTTTTTGCGCCGTAATAAGTTTGCTGGTCTGTCTTTTGGGCAGTCAGCTTATGACTGTTTTTATCGATAAGGGAAACGTTGAAGTAATCGCTATCGGCGTCAAATACCTGCGGATTGAAGGCGCATGCTATATCGGGATAGGTATACTGTTTATGCTGTACGGATATTTCCGCGCCGTCGACAAGCCCGTTATGTCAATAATTCTGACGGTTATCTCCCTCGGTGTACGTGTTGCTCTTGCATATCTTCTGGTGTATTTTACCGCCCTCGGCGAAACCGGTATTTGGATGTCAATTCCCATAGGCTGGGCTTTGGCTGATATAGTAGGTATTGTAGCAATTCGTATTTTAAGGTTCTGACGGTTTTGTCTTTTCCCTTTCAACTTGAAGCAGTTTAACTGAATACGTGTCGCCGTATTTTTTACAAAAGGCAATTTCGCCGTCAATCATTTCAATCATTTCGGACGGTTCAATGTATTCAGTGTATAACTCTCCCGCTTGAAGTCCTTCAATAAAATGAATTTCTCGGCAGTATTGTCCGCCTTTTAGTGTATACGATATTCGGGCTTCAAGCGGACCAAACAGTAATTTTTGATCAGGGTATTTACAATTAAATATTTTTATGATATATTTTATATTGTCACGTAACTTAATCTATGTTTCGGTATATCCGATAAGTACTTCTTACAGATTTTGAGCGAGCAGCGGCACACTTGCTCGCAGATAATAAGGAGATTGAATGAGAAAAAAACTATTGGTTGTTTTAATCTGTATAGCGGCGGTTTCAGGTATAGCCGGTATTGTCGGGTGTCAAAAGCAACCTAAAACGACAGGTCAGGCGGTTAATCCGGAAATTATTTCCGCGCCGCCGG
>CAJTRW010000001.1:0-83791 GCA_910578765.1 uncultured Christensenella sp. | reverse complement strand
CAATATCGCCGTCGGCGAATCCACCGACGTAAGCATTTTGAGCGGTGAATTTTCTGTGGAAGGGGAGCTGAAATTTTCCGATGAAGCCGTGTATCCCGACAGCGTGGGTACCGTGGAGCGAGAGTGGACGTTTACGCCGTTTAATACCCAAAAATATAACAGTATCAGCGGCAAAGTCACCGTAAACGTTTACCGCTATAAGCTCACATTCGAGGAAAACGGCGGGTTCGATATCGCTGACGAATATTTTAACGAAAGCTTCACGCTTAAAAATAAACCCTTAACTGCAAAAAACGATTACCGTTTCGACGGTTGGCTTGTCGACGGAGAATTCATAACATATCCCAAAACTTTTACGCAGTCGGCAAATCTTTACGCCGCATATCGCTATCATACTGCGGATAAACTGTTTTATAAGTTTTCCGGTGGTGAATGTATAGCAGAAGAAAGTTGGAAAACTTATTGGGAAAATGAGGGGGATTACGAGGCGGCAGAGGAGAATGCTTTCCCCGTCGGGGCTGTTAATCCTTATGTGTACGGAGAAGTTATCGTTGCGGATATGTACGAAGGACATTTTGTTACCAGAATTCGAGATTTTAATAATACCGAAATAAACGCTGTAACTTTCAGTAATTTTGTTAATATGTTGGAAGGCTTTGTCAATACAAAGCTTAAATCGCTGGTAATACCCAATACCGTAAGCTTAATCCCGCCGGGGACTTTTTCGGATAATCCCGAGTTGGAGTCGATAATATACGAGGACGGAGAAAGCGCGTTTGAAATTGTAGACGGCGAAATACAATTCGGGTATAAAAAGCGCACCGTTCCCGCGCTGACAATAGCAAATTGCCCTAAGCTTAAAACGGTAGAGTGCCGCAACGTTAAGGAAATAGGCGTCTTTATCAACTGCGGCATAAAAAAAATAACTATTCCCGCCGAAGTGGAAACGGTGGGGACCGACGCTTTTTACGGCTGCACGCAATTGAAAGAAATAAAATTCGAAGAAGGCAGCAATTTAAAGGAAGTAAAAAGCAGAGCCTTCGGCGCGTGCACGGCGCTTGAAAAAATTTGTATTCCCGAAGGCGCGCAGATATATGCGTCTGCGTTTGACGGTTGCTCCGCCTTGGCGGAAATAGACATAAGCGACGACCAGATAACGCAGATAGCAAGGCATCTGCACGCCGCATATATAGACGGAGAAGTCATAGGTCAAGATGTAGGGGAAGCCTACAAATTTGTTGAAAATAACGATTTCAAGGTAAACGTAATCCGCGGGGAACAGTTTGGCGGCGACAGGGCGGTGGGTGAATGCGTAGCAGGTAAGGAAGAAATAAATCTTTATATAGATAAATTTTCAATATATTCCCTGACGGTGTTATGTCACGAGTTCTTCCATCATTATCAACAAGTTTTGTGTTACGGTATCGGCGACGAAACATGGGAAAGCGTTCCGCTGTTCAACGACGAGTATTTTTACGAAACCTATCTGACGTTCACCGCGCCTACTGTTTTTATTGAAAAAGACAACTGGGAGCAAATAACACATAATTACAATTACGGCGGCAATTATACGGGTACGTTTTTATATGTGGAGCGCCCTATGGTTTTGATAGACGAAGATACGCTGAACGATTGGAGACAACCGTATATAGAGCTGGAAGAAGACAAAAGCAACTTTGACGAATATTGGAACCAATTACTCGAAGTTGACGCAAGAGGGTTTGCTTCCTGGTTTACCGGAGTAGTTTATGAAGAGAGTTTCGGCTGATAAATTCGTCGGCTGCAAAGGCACGGTAAAGGGAAGAACGCATCCTTTTTATCTTGTGTTTGTGACCGTATTGTTTGTTATTTTGACTATATTTGCGTTGACGCTTTATATGCAGTTCAGAAAAAACATTAATATGACCGCCGTCTGGATAGCTTACGGTGCAAGCTCGGCGGTTTTGGCGGCGGTATATCTTTACGGTAAGATAGTGCAAATAACCGTAAGAAACAAAGTTTGCTTTGCCGTATACGAAGATTATCTTGTAGTATATGCGAATCCCAAATTTTTTATTTGGGGAGATTACAATATAGATTTTTCCGAAATCAAAGGTTTTACTTTCATTCCCAAAATTATGGACGGAGCAAAAGCGCCCTATACGCCGAGTGACTTATTAAACTATGGCAAGCTCGAGTTTATAATCGAAGGCGGCAAAATCTTAAAAGTACCCATAGCGGATATTGCGGCGGCGCGCAAGCTTTTGGACGAGGCATTTGCGCTTAATGAAACGCCGTTCGCACGGTGTATTTAATCAATAAAAACGAGCAGTACGTTTTTGCGGCGAAAAGCGTACTGTTTATTTTTTATGCGGCGGCCCGACTGTTGACATAAAGCGTTCGTAACTGTTATAATTTAAACGTTGCATGCAACGTTACGCCGCATAAGGCGGTTGAAAAGAAGGAGACGTATGAAGGTAATAAGCAAACAGAGAAACAGCAAAATGTGCATAATATGCGGCATGGACAACGACTACGGACTGCGCGCGCCGTTTTACAACATGGAGGACGGAAGCGTCGTTTCAATATTCCGTTACGGGGAAAAACATCAAAGCTATCCAGGGCGGGTTCACGGAGGTATGATAACCGCCATGTTGGACGAAACGGGACTTCGCGCAATGTGGGCGAAGGAGCTGTCTGAAAATACTTTCGGCGTAACGCTTTCCATCGAAACGAAATTCCGCAAACCCGTGCCTTACGACAGCGAGCTTATCTGCAGGGGCGTTGTGGTAAAAAATTCAGGCAATTTTTTCACTTCGGAGTGTACTATAAAGGATACAAGCGGCGCCGTGCTTGCCAATGCGGAAGTTAAATATATAAAGCTTGACGTTTCGAAAATAGCGCCCGACGCAAACGAGCACGAGGAAATGTGTTATGCTATCGAGGACGGCGTTAAAGAAATTAATTTGAATTAAAACTAACGGGAAATAAAAAATGTATCAGGAAACGTTTTTCGAAAACGAAATAAGCCGGCCGCTTGCGGCAAGGCTCCGCCCGAGAACGCTTGAAGAATACTGCGGGCAAAAGCACCTTTTGGGCGAGGGAAAGGTTTTGCGCCGCCTGATAGAAAGCGATAACGTAAGCTCTATGATATTTTGGGGGCCTCCCGGCGTTGGCAAAACTACGCTTGCCAGAATTATCGCAAACCGCACCGAAGCGGACTTTGTGGATTTTTCCGCAGTAACCAGCGGCATAAAAGAGATTAAATCCGTTATGGAGCAAGCCGAAAAAAGCAGGCGCTTCGGCAAAAAGACGATACTGTTCGTCGACGAGATTCACCGCTTCAACAAAGCTCAGCAGGACGCGTTTTTGCCGTTTGTGGAAAAGGGCAGTATTATTCTTATCGGCGCTACTACCGAAAACCCGTCGTTCGAGGTAAACGGCGCTCTTTTGTCGCGCTGTAAGGTTTTCGTTTTGCAAGAGCTTAAAACGGAGGAGCTGTGCGCTCTTTTAAAACACGCCTTGACCGACCCGCGCGGCTTCGGCGGTCAGACGGTGGAAATTTCCGACGGACTTATCGCAAGTATTGCGGCCTTTGCAAACGGCGACGCGAGAAGCGCGCTTTCCACCCTTGAAATGGCGGTCCTCAACGGCAATTTCGACGGCGGCAAAACGGTGGTCACCGCGGAAACGTTAGAGCAGTGCATTTCAAAAAAATCTCTGTTGTACGACAAGAACGGGGAGGAGCATTACAATATAATTTCCGCCCTGCATAAGTCGATGCGCAACTCCGACCCGGACGCGGCGGTCTATTGGCTTGCGCGTATGCTGGAAGCGGGCGAGGACCCTATGTATATTGCGCGGCGCGTTACCCGTTTCGCCGCCGAGGATATAGGGCTTGCCGACCCGCGCGCGCTGGAAATAGCCGTCGCCGCGTTTCAGTCATGCCATTTAATCGGCATGCCCGAGTGTACCGTGCATCTCACCGAAGCGGTGGTATATATGTCGCTTGCGCCCAAATCCAACGCGCTTTACGTTGCGTACGGCGCGGCGAAAAAGGACGCGCTTACGACCGTCGCCGAGCCCGTTCCTCTGGTTATCAGAAACGCGCCGACGAAATTAATGAAAGAGTTGAACTACGGTAAGGGCTATCAATATGCGCACGATACCGAAGAAAAGCTGACGGATATGCAATGCCTGCCCGATAGCCTGGTCGGCAGGGAATATTATTTCCCCACCGAAGAAGGCGCGGAGGCTAAGTTCAATGCGCGCCTGCGCGAAATAAAGGATTGGAAGAAAAATTTAAAAAACAAAAAGTAAGGCTGCGGCTTCGCAACATACAAAAATAATATAATTCTTGCGCCGCAGGCGGAAACATTCCGCCTGCGGCATTCGGCTTTCAAAATGCAAAAAATATAAATTTATATATATTTCCATAGATTTTATCACTGATTTAATTGACGGCATATAAATATTGTGGTATAGTTATTCATATATAGTTGTATAAATGAGTAAATTATTCATAAATGCGAGTATAAATGTATAAAAAATGAATAATTTTTCGGAAACAGTGATGTTTTTATGCGTTGACGGGTGTTTTTGCATTTAAAACGGCGCAACATTAACAATAGCGGTTTTGGGAAAGTATATTAATTAATTTATCGGGAGATGGAGTATGAAAAAGAAATCTGTATTGATTTTTCTTCTGACTGCCGCGTCTGCGGCAACATTGGCTGTAGCCGGATGTAAAAGCGGCGAAACCAAACACAACCATTCTTATTCCTGGCAGTACACCGCGGAACGTCACTGGCAGGAGTGCGGGTGCGGCGACAAGAGAAACGAAAATTCGCATGCGGACGTGATTAACAACGATACGACTGCGGAGGGCGCGGACGGCAAATGCGACGTTTGCGGTCTGGCGAACTTTCACGTTAAATTCAATTTGAACGGACACGGCGCCTACGTCTCCGCCCAGACGGTTTATAAGGGCGGTCTTGTCAACAAGCCTCAAAATCCCGAAGCGGACGGCTGGATATTCGGCGGTTGGTGTACGGACGACGAAGGCGCAACGCTTTTCGACTTCACTACGCCCGTTACCGCGGAATTGAATTTATATGCAAAGTGGACCGTCGACGAAAGACCGCTTGTAACCTTTGTAAGCTTGCACGGGGAAGCGCCCGCGGCGCAGAGAGTAGAGGTCGGCGGAACGGTTTCCAAGCCTGCCGATTTGGCGGCGGACGGCTGGATATTCGGCGGCTGGTGTACGGACGAGGAAGGAGATACGCCCTTTAATTTCGATACGCCCGTCACCGAAAATTTGAGGCTTTATGCGAAGTGGTCGGTCGACACGAGACCGCTTATAACTTTTGTCAGCGAACACGGCAAAGTGCCTGCGTCGCAGAGGATAGAAGTCGGCGGAACGGTTACCAAGCCCGCGGATTTGGAAGCGGACGGTTGGAGATTCGACGGCTGGTTCGAGGATTCGGCCGGCGTTACCCCGTTTGATTTTACCGCGCCCGTCACGGCAAGCACAAAGGTCTATGCAAAATGGACGCTATTGGCCGAGGAAATAGAAAAGGACGGCAGCCGTCTGTTCACCTTCGGCGAAGCGCAGGAGCTTAAATTCGTGTTCAGGGCTGCGGAAACCGGAAGGTACAGACTTTCCGCGCTCAACCCCAACACGCAAAAGTGCTCCTTTAAAATAGATTTGTCCGATGAAACGGTCGGCGGCAGCGAAGAAATTTATTTCGACCTCGATCAAGGCAAAACGGTCACCATAACCCTTATCCGCTCCGCCGATACCGCCAACGACACCAAAGTCGGCGTAGTTGTCAACGACAGCATTGACGAGCCTCTTCCCGCCGAAGGATGGGAGAGCGGAGAATATGTTTCCGGCTATTACGGACTTACTCTTGACAGAAACACCAAAAAAGTTACCTGGAACAACAGGGAGTATTCTTTCACGTATCTTGGCGGAAAGACGGACTCCATATTCTTTAAAGTTCCCGGAACTACGGAAGGCACCTATATCAATTACACCGTAAAGCAAGTGGAAGAAGGCGTCCTCAGTATCAAGGGCAACAACAATTTCAGCGCCGTATTGAGGCTTTCGGTTCCTCAGGCTCCCATTCCCGTTTCAAAATTCAGCGGCGTTTATACGGCAAAAGGCGTTGACGCTTTCGGTAATTTATCCGAAATACGCATATACGCCAACGGTAACGGGCTGTTGATATCGAACGGCATTAAGAACAAGCAGGTTCTGGATAAATCGGGCGCAAGTTACGATCAGGCGAAAAACACGCTGTGTTACGCAAATTTCGAAATAACCGTCAATTTGGATGCAAACGGCGACGCTGTAAGCTTAAACGTTTTCAATACAAACTTACAGCCTTCGAGCCAATATTACGGCAAGAGTCTGACATTCACCCGCGTGGACGACGCAGGGGTGGAGCCGCCCGAAAATCTTCCCGTAGCCGCGGGTACGGATTACTTCGGTGAAAAATACAGCTTCAGTTGTTCGGATACAATGTATCAGTTGTTTAACGATTATTCGATAGTTTTGGATGACTATAATTCTTCGACGGAGCTTTATAAAATATCGGCGGGCAAAAACACTTACTACCTTAAAGTTATAGGCTCGGGTCAAGATACGTCGATAGAGGTATATGAATACGGCAAGGACAATCGTCTGACCCTTACGGATACTTTGACAAAGTACACCGCCGTATTCCACGAGTTCCCTGCCGACGGAGTAGAGCAAACCATTGCTTCTACGGAATTCAATGGCACGTACTACTACTATTACAGGGTGGCGCAGACTGGATATTATCAGTTCTCGTCCGCGCAGACCGACCTTGTTATCTACTACAATTTTTCGGAAAATGATCTTAAATCTATTGAAAACGCGATAAGGTTTACATCGTTGCCTGCCCCCGTTCAACTTAACGCAGGCACGCTGATAGGCGTCGCTTATCCCGTGTCCAAACCCGCTAACGTAAAGTTCTCCGTAAGCGAAGCTGAAGAAGCGATGGGCACGCAGACCAATCCTTACGTTCTTTCATTGGGTAAAATGGCGGTATCTGCCGACTACAACAAAACCTATTACGCGGAATTTACCGCGGAGGACGCAGGCGATTACCGCATAAAGTTGCGTAACGTGGCCGGCGACGAGCTTACCACGTTGCAGATAAAATGCACGATAAACGGTAATGTTTACGGATTTTCGAATTGGGTATGGTACTATGCCGGTGAAAGGTGTTCCGATTACAGCGCTTATAAAACCAAGCTTGCCACCGACGGAGACCCGCTTGTAACGCTTGCCGCGGGAGAGAAAATCGTCATAGAATTTTCCTCACAAAGATCTAACGTAACGTCTGCTTTGTTTGAGGTGCGCAAGGACGGCGACGAGCCTACCGAGCTTACCCTTACAGACGGCGCGGGCAGCATAACCGCAAGCGGTGAATACAAGTATACCGGCTTTACCGCCGGCGGCGAAGAAGTAGGTTTGACGTTCGAGTGCGCAAGCGATTTCACCGTAAATTACGACGGTACCGATAAAGTTTGCAAAACCGTAACCATAGACGTTGCTACGCTTATAAACGGATTTGTTATAACCGTACCTTCGGGCGCAACGGTAAATTATATAACGGCTTACGCCGAGGGAACGCAGAACAATCCTTTCGAAATAATGCAGGAAGGAACGACAAACATACCCCTCGCAGACGACTATACCCCCGTATGGGTTAAGGTTACGGCGCCCGCGGATAAGGCTTTGACTCTTTCTCTCGGCTCCGTAACAAAATGGGGCAGGACGTATTACATGTGCTTCGAGTATAACGGCGAAAAATACGGCTATACTTACGCGAGCGCAGAATCCGAAAATGCAAAGGAATGCGAAAAGAAGCTTTTGAGAATCCCCGCAGGAGAGAGCGTGCTGGTTAAAGCGTATTGCGGAAGGGATTACGTCGCTTACATGTCCGACGCGTATATCCCCGTTATAGTAAGCGAAGCGTTTGACGACGTAACAATCGACGCGGAAACGCTTACGTTCACGGCTGGGGAGCCCGTAAACGGCAAAAAGCCGTTTAAGGCAACCGCGACGGTAAGCGGAAATAAAAACTTCTATATAGAGAATACATTCGGTCAGACCGTTACCGTAAAATCTTCCACGCCCTTCACGCTTTTGCTCGAAAACGGAACGTTGACGGAAAACGTCACCGAAGCGGTCATACCCGCGGGCACAAAGGTATATTTCGGTATCACCGGAACGCTGACGGCTGAGTTCGCTTACGAGCTTACGGAGGGTACTGTAAATTACCCTTACGAAATAACCCTGACAGACGGTACTTATACTCTCGCTTTCCAAGAAATGGATAACTTCTTTAAATTCGAAACGGCGGGCATTTACCGTATAGACACAACCGGAAGCAGCGTAATATTTAACGGTGCGACGATACCTATGGGCTTACCGTTTACGGCGAAGGCGGGCGATATCATACAGATAAGAGCGTATAACGACGCTTCGATTACCGTAAAGCTGACTGTCGAAGAGAAATATATCGGCGACTATGAGTACACCGACGGCGCGACTAAAATACTCAATATAGGTCGTTTTACCATAACCGCGGACGGGACGGAATATAAGCTTATAGAGCAGAACGGAAGCGTTTACACCTACAAAAACGCCGCGGGCGAAACCGTGACGGTGACGTACGGCGAGACGATGCTTTTCGGAAGCTTAACACTTACATATAAAGCTGTATTCGGGGAGACCCAGGTCGGCGAATACAGCGGAGCTTTCTCCGACGGCAAGGCGGTAATTATAGAGTTGCAGGCAAACGGCAAGGCAAGTTATGCGTATAAAGGTCATTACGGCTTTGAGTATTTTAACGTAATATGCGCAGACAATAACGGAACGTTTACCTTTACGTATACTTATGTGAATGATAATAATGCTATGGTGCAAGCGGCTGTAACGTTTACGTTCAACCCCGACGGCAGCATATCGCTTACGGACAGCGCCTTCGGCGAGGCAACGCTCGGAATTTTAAAAGCATACTCCGGTATACATGACTTGGATGGCGCCGAAATTGTAATAACGCTTACCGTCAATTCGGATTTCACTTCGGGAACTTACACTATAGACGACCCGAACGCGGGGTACCCCGAAAGTTACGAAATAACCATAACGGAGAATGGCGGGACATATAGTTATGCTGACGCTATCGGGTATTGGGCAACAGGTACGTTTACAGTCAGCGGAGATAAAATTTTGATGGTTGACAACTTTTTTGGAGAAATCGAGCTTACAAAAAAGTAAAACGGTAAACGTAACTATTTACAGTAAAAAGCGCAGGCTATTCCGCAAAATTGCGGAATAGCCGAACGCAATTTTGCAACTTTAAAAAAATAACGGAAAAAATATAATTATGGACGGAAATTTTAAAAAATTCAAAAAAAGGATATTGGCGGAACTGCTTATTAAATGCGCCGTTATAGGGCTGACAGCGGCTATGATTGTCGTTATTGCCGTTCTTCTGCCGTGCAAGCTGTGCGGGATAAATCTTCTTTGGGTTTATTACGTGCTTATTGCCTCGGGCGGATTTGCCCTCGGCGGCGGCATAGCTTTTCTGCTTCTCCGTACTAACGACAAAAACATTGTAAAGCGGTTGGACGCGGACTTAAAGCTCGAAGAAAGGGTTCAGACCGCGTACGAATACAGCGGAAGCACGGGCGAAATATACGACATGCTCCGCGACGATACGAGCGCCGCGCTCGGCAGGGCTTCGGTTAAGGCTTTGCCATTCAAAAATATTCTGGCGACCGTTCTGTGTGGCGTATTGGCTCTTTCGTGCACAATCGCCGTTCCCGTGATAGCCGCTTGCGTACCGGCTGTGTTTGCGCAGGCGCAGGGGAACGGAGACGGGGAGAAAGAAGACCCGCCGCGTCCCGTTACGGATTGGGAATGGGAAGCGCTTGACGAGTTGATAACCTACGTCGAAAATTCCAGGAAGGCAGATTCTTACGCAAAGGCGGGAATGCTTGCCGAGCTGAAAGGTCTGAGGAACGTGCTTTCGGAAGGCGTTTCGCAAAGCGGACTCGGCGGCTTTGTGAGAAACACGGTAAGCAGAATCCGTAACGCGGTTTCTGACGCCAACGCAAGAAACGGCGTTACGGAGGAACAGCAGGCGCTGAACAGCGCGGAAGAAAAGTACGTTGTTGAAAAACTTTACGAAATATTTTCACTGCCTAAGCCGGACGACGAAAACTCGGGTAACAATCAGGGAGAGGAGGAAAATCCCGACCAGCCTTCCAACCCCGGCGGCAACGGCGGAGTAAATATGAGCGACGTGCCCTTCTTCGACCCCGAAAAGGGTTACGTGACGGTCGGCGACGTGCGCGACGAATATTACGAACGCATTCAGCAAGCGCTTGCGGAAGGCACCATATCCAAAGAGGAATGGGAATATATAATGGCGACTTACTTTGCGGATTTAAGCAATAAAGAGGAATAAAAAAGAGGTTTTTAAAAAAATGGACAATAAAGCAAAAGTTGAAAATTTCAGCCGTTCGGTTGCAAAAATCAAGCAGGAAATCAAAAAGGACCTGGTAGGTCAGGAAGACATTGTAAATAACGTTATCATCGCCATTATAGCGGGCGGCAACGTTCTTTTGGAGGGCGTGCCCGGCGTCGGCAAGACAAGGCTTGTAAGGACGCTCGGCAAGGCGCTTAAACTTCCGTTTTCGCGTATCCAGTTTACGCCCGACCTTATGCCGTCGGACGTTACGGGCACCAACGTAATAGAAAAGGACGCGTCCGGCAAAATGAATACCGTTTTCCAGCGCGGCCCCATTTTCGCGAATCTCGTTCTTGCGGACGAAATTAACCGCGCGACGCCGAAAACGCAGTCCGCCATGCTGGAGGTCATGCAGGAGCACAGGGTGACCGTAGCCAACAAGACGTATTCCATTTCGGAACCGTTTTTCGTACTCGCCACGCAGAACCCCATAGAGCAGGACGGAACCTACCCCCTGCCCGAAGCGCAGATGGACCGTTTCATGTTCAAGCTTTTAGTGGGATTCCCTTCCGTCAAAGAGCTTGCCGATATAGTAAACATGACGCAGGTCACCTTGGAGGAAACCGCCGACGCTGTCGTCGACGGGGCAACCATTCTCGCCATGCGCGAGCTTGCCAAATCCGTACCCGTCGTGCCCGACGTGCTGTACTATGCAATGCGTCTCGTCGCGCGCACCCACCCCGAATTGGAGGACAGCGGAGATACCGCTAAAAAATATATCAAATACGGCTGTTCGCCCCGCGCCGGTCAGGCGCTTATCACGGCGGCGAAGGTCCGCGCGCTGATAGACGGCAGATATAACGTATCCTACGAGGATATAAACTCGCTTGCATATCCCGTTCTGCGTCACAGAATGAAAATTAATTATACGGCAATTAACGAAAAGCTTACCGTCGACGACGTAATCGACAGACTTATAAGCGAAAACGCAAAGGAAAAGGGTTCGGGCAAGCTCGACGCGGATAAAAAGCAGGAGGCCCCCGCTGAAACCGCAATCGACAATAACGAAAATACCGACGCGGTTGAAGAAAGCGCGACACCGGTAAAAAAGAAGAAAAAGCTTTTCGGTAATAAAAAAGACTGAAAATCCAAAAATAAAAAAGGCTTAGATAAATGGGCAAACTCGTAATAAACGAAGCGTTTTTGCAACGCGTAGAGCTGTTGCAAACCGTTTTGAAAAACAACATAGCCGGATTATTCGGCGGCAATCACAAGAGCAGAACGTTCGGTTCGTCCTGCGAATTTGTCGATTACAGAAATTACGTGCCCGGGGACGATATAACCAAAATAGACTGGAACGCCTACGCCCGTTTCGAAACGCTGTACCTCAAACTCTATCTGGACGAAAGACAGCTTCACACCAAAATTTATATCGACGTAAGTCAGTCCATGGCTTTCGGCGACGGCAAAAAGGGCGAAGCGGCTTTGCAGATAGCCGCGACGCTTGCATATCTGTCCGTGACCGAGCTGGATAAAGTTTCGGTGTTCACGATACGCGGCGGAGAGGTTACGGAAGTTATTTCCGCCATATCCGGCAGGGAACGCTATTTTGCCGAAATAGGCAAGCTGAACGGGATAGAGTTCGGCGGCGACTGCTTCATAAGCGAGGGAATAATGCCGACTCAGGTCGGTTACGGCGACGGGCTTTCGGTGATAATTTCGGACTTTCTTACCGATAACAATTACGAAAACGCGATAGACTATCTTGCGGATAAAAAGAGAGACCTCTTGTGCGTTCAAGTGCTTTCGTCGGAGGAAATCAACCCCAAGGTGCGCGGCAAAAATATTTTTTACGACAGTGAGGACGCGGGCAGAATGTACCGCAAAAACATCAACAGAGACATTATTAAGGCATACCGCGAGGCGGTGCGGTACGTTCAGGACAGAATACGCGATTATTGCAACGCGCGCGGCGCGGAGTACGTTCTCGTCAGGGACGACAAACCTCTTGACGGATTATTCTTCGAGCAGCTTACACAACTGGGGGTGATGAAATGAGTTTTTATTTCCCTCTCGGACTTTTGGGGCTTCTCGGTATACCCGTACTGATTCTGATTTACGTCATCAAATCTAAATATACCGAGCAGACGATAGCCTCCACATACCTGTGGGAGCTGAGCGAAAAATTCCTGAAAAAAAGAAAACCGGTATCCAAACTCACCGGCATACTGACGCTTATTTTGCAGATACTCGCCGTTATTGCGGCGTCGCTGTTGATAGCCCATCCGGTATTTACGATGCGAAATTCCGCAAACGATATATATTTTATACTCGACGGTTCCGCCAGCATGAATATGCAGCAGGACGGTTCAACGCGCTTCGACAGGGCGAAGGATAAAATAAACGGGATTATAGACGACTCGTTGTCGGGCAGCTCGTATACGCTTGTGTTTGTGCGCGATACGGTCAACGTCGCTTTCGAGGGCGTTACCCAAAAACAGCAGGCAAAGTCCGACGTGGCGGCGCTCGGCGCGGGTTGGAGCGCGACGGAATGTTCTTCCGCCATGAACGTTGCGCAGGAATACTTCGACAATAACCGTTCGGCAATAATTTATCTTATAACCGATAAGCCGTACGAGACCGAGAATATAACTTTGATAAACGTTTCCTCGGGAGAAAACAATATCGCGTTTAACGATTACGGATATACGTTCGAAGACGGCGGAGTCTGCGGCACGGGGAAAGTAATTTCGTATTGCGAGGACGCGGAAATTACCGTGGAGCTGTCCGCAAGCGACACTCTTATGGCTCCGCCCGAAAAAATAGGCGAGACGACCGTAAAGCTGATGGCGGACGAACCTGCGGAATTCAAAGTGCAGACAGCCGTTTCGCACTTTACGAAATTACAGCTTAAAATAGTCGCCAAGGACGCCCTGGGCGAGGATAACGTGGTTATACTGTACGACGAGGCGAAGGCGCAGGAAAGAAAGGTTTTATTCGTAAGCGATTCAAAGGACGGTATGTATCTGAGGAACGCGATATCCTCCGCGGGCAAAGCGCAGGTGGACGCCGTTTCCGTAGAAAAATATTCCGCGTCGGACGCGGCGGGCTACGGGCTTTGCGTATTTAACGGCTTTACTCCCGCAGAGCTTCCCAAAAACGCGGCTATATGGCTTATAGACGCCGTAGACGGAACGGGGAAAGGCTCCGGAATAAAATTCAGGGATTATCAGACTCCCAAGGACGAAACGGGTCCTGCAAGCTATTTCGTGCCCGAATATACCCGCGGTACCTCCGTACAGGAGAAGGATTTGCTGCGCGACATAGTGGGGCGCGAGGTTGCCGTCCGCAAGTATGCCAAGTACGGTATACCGCGCAACTTCACCTCCGTCATGAAAGTCAACGGCGATACGCTTATCGCCGCGGGGCTTAACGACAACAACGACAGAGAGGTCGTCTTTGCGTTTGCCATAGGCGATTCCGACTTCGGTCTTAAAGACGATTTTCTGATACTTGTAAGAAATTTAATGAATTATTCTTTCCCGTCCGTCATAGAGGACACCGTATACGACTGCGGCGATATTATGAAGGTAAACGTAGTACCCGGCTGCGAGAACATAGTCGTTACAAGTCCTTCGGGCAGGAATACCACGCTGGACACGGAGGGCAAGGCTTATTGCTCCGTCCAGCTGAACGAAACGGGAACGTATACCGTTACCGTTAAGCTTGCCGGAAGCGACGAAAGCTCGCTTTGCTCGTTCGCGTGCGTGCCGGAGACGGAAAGCCGCTCGCAGGGCGGCGGAACGCTTATTTTAAGCGGCGAAAGAGAGTTTAACTATTCCGACGGATATTACGATAAACTGCCGGCATTTTTCATAGTAATATGCGTGCTGTTGCTGGCGGACTGGGGGATTTACTGTTATGAACAATATCAGCTTCGATAACCCCTGGCTTCTGTTTATAGCCCTGCCGCTTGCGGCCGCCGTGCTTATTCCGTTTTTTATTACGGTCAGGCGCGACAACGTAAACTTCCACAACGTCGCATCCGTTTCCCTGCATCTGATAATATGTCTTTGCATTACTTTGGCGGTTGGCGGCATGTCGTTTAAAGCGGTGATAACCGAAACAAATGTATATGTGCTTGCGGATATATCCTATTCAGCGGAGCACAATCTGGACGACGTGCAGAAAAGCGTGGAAAGGGTGGCGGGCAAGCTTCCCAAAAACTCTAAGGTGGGCGTAATATGCTTCGGCAGAAATTACCAGCTTATATCCGAGCTGGGCGCTAAAATTCCCGACGTAAGCTCTGCGGACAAAGTGGACAGAAGCGCAACGGACATAGGCTCCGCACTGCGCTATGCCGGCAATCTCTTCGACGAGGACGTCATTAAGCGCATAATAGTCGTGACCGACGGTGCGGAAACGGTATCCGCCAACAATCTTGTAAAGGTCGTTTCGTCCTTGCAGGAAAACGGCGTCTACGTAGACGCCGTGTATATAAACGATAATTTATCCGACGACGTGAAAGAGGTCCAGCTTGACGGCGCGGAGGCCGCTTCGTCAAGCTATCTGGATAAGGAAGAAGAGGTAAACGTTTTGATACGCGCCAATTGCGGCGGGGACGGGCGCATAGACGCATACCTGACCCTGACTAAAAACGGCGTGTTCGAGGAAAGGAAAACGGTCAGCTTATACAGCGGACTTAACACTGTTTCCATGCCCCTTGCCACTGACGAGACGGGCGCGTTCGAGTACGAATTGAAGATAGAAACGGTAAACGCCGAGGACGATACTTCGCCTTACAACAATACATATCTGTTCACGCAGAAAATCACCGACGAGAGAAAAGTTCTGTTTATCGGCGCTTCCGCGGCGGACGTTGCGGCGGGTAAAGCAATTTACGGCGAAAACGACGTAACCTATATTTCGGACGCGGCGGAGGTTCCCCTTTCCGTTGAGGAAATGTGCGTTTACGACGAAATAGCTTTAAGCAATTTCGACGTGCGCAAGGTGCGCGCAAGCAGTATGTTTATGACAAGCCTTACCACGCTTGTCGACGATTACGGCAAGACGCTTACCACTTACGGCAACACCTTCGTTCAGGACGACGACCCCGACGATAAAAATTCTCCGCTGAAACAGCTTGCGGCGCTGTTGCCCGTGCGCATAGGCAACTTCGACCAGGACAAACGGCTTGTTACCATTGTTCTGGACGTTTCAACCAGTATGAATTTCAACAGCCGTTTCGGCGTGGCAAAAAGAACCGCGATAGAGCTTATTAATTCTCTTACGTCCGCCGACACTGTACTGGTAGTGGGATTTTCCGGCACGGTGGACGAATTCTTGCCCCCGTCGACGCTTACCGCCACAAAGGTTTTGATTGAAAAGATAAACGAGAAGGAAGCGGAAAACGGCACTAATTTAGGCTTCGCTTTAAAATACGCGCACGAAAAAATGCCCAAGCGCTTCCGCGACAGACGCGTAATTATCATTTCCGACGGAATGGACGGCTCCTCGTCCGCAGTGACCGAAGCCGAAAATATGACGAGGGAGGATATAGCGGTTTCCGCAATAGGTATATTCCCTTCGTCGGACGGCGACAAGCTGCTGTCTGGCGTGGTGGATAATTCCGCAATAAGCGGCAAGCCGTATTTACAGGAGCTTGTGTTTTACAGAAATATAAAGCACGAAAGCGAAGTGGACGGCATTATCAAACAGATTACCGACGAGCAGGAAAATATAGAGATAAAGGACGGAAGCTACGACGTAACGGTACGCCGTCCGGACGAGACGGTTGCGCAGGGCGTAGGTCAGCCGGAAGCCGTGGGAGGCTTCTGGTACAACGCGGCAAAAAGCACCGCAAAAACCGTGTTAACCGCAAAATATTACCGCGATAAAATAACGTCGTTCGACGTTCCTTTATACGCTTATTGGAGCGGAGGCAACGGCAAAGTAGTAAGTTTTCTTTCGGACATCACCTCATGGGCGGGCGGCTGGACGGACGGAACCGAGGGCGGCAAATTTCTTAAAAACATTCCCGCGGCAACCCTTCCCGACGTAAGAATAAACGTGCCGTTTATTATAGACGTCGAAGGTAACGGTAACTCGACTACGCTTAAAGTAAAAACTTCGCAGTCGTTGCAAAACAGTACGGCTTTTACGGCTGCGCTGACAGGACCTACGGGTTTGGTTTCGGAAAAGGCGCTTACATTCGATTCAAGCGAATATTTCGCAACGTTTGCGACGGACGCGCCCGGTACCTACCGCTTTAAGCTGGACTATAATTTCAACGGACTGCATTACGAAGCGGAGGCGGAGTTCTGCGTTTCGTATTATGCGGAATACGACAGCTTCACTTCTTACAGCAAATCTTCGCTGTACAGACTTGTGAGTGAAAACGGAACGATTTTCGAGCCGGACGAGATAACCAAGCTTGAAAATTCCGATTCGGCGTATACGTCTTACGTATTCGACTTTACAATGCCGCTTATGATAGTCTGCGCGGTGTTGTTCATAACAGATATAGTAATAAGACAGTTGAAGTGGAAGGACGTGACTTCGTTCTTCTCGGGAATTGTCGGGAGGCGCAGATGAAAAAGAAAATTTTATCCCTGATGCTCGTTTTCGCATGCGCGGTTTCGTGCTTTGCGGGTTGCGGTCTCGGCAGTTATATAGACAATAACGGCGGAAATAACAAGCCTACCGTCCCGACCGACCCCGATAATCCCGTGAAGCCCGACGAACCCGTAGACCCCTCCGTGCCCGAAACGCATTATACGGTCTCCGTATTTTATAACAATAAGCTTTTCGACCCCGCGGGTGAAGATATAACCGTCGTCTGGAAAAACGACTTAAACGTGAAAAGAGTCGCTCTCGGCGCGGACGGCAAGGCGGACGCGGGCGAGCTGGACGGCGATTACGGAGTATATTTGGAGGGGCTTCCCTCTCACTACGCATACAATCCCAACGCAAACACCGCCACGGCGGAAAACCGTAAAATAACCATTCTTCTTACCGACGTAAAACAGCCGGAAAGGGGTGACGGCAAGGGGCTTTATGTGGACGGCGGTTGCTATGTAGTCAGATACGACGGCAATTACCGCGCGCAAATTTCTTACGAGGGCGAATATCTTTATTACCAGTATACGCCCACCGCGGCGGGGTTTTACTCGGTAGAATCCTGCGTCAGCGTTTACGCGGACGAGATAAATCCCCTTCTCAGGACGTACAGCGGCTCGGGCAGCTATAAGTTTAACCCCAAGGACGCCAACGGCGGCGGAGTTTCGCTCGAAGGCGGGTTTACAAGAAATTTCCGTTACGAATATAAGATAGACAAAAGCGAGGTCGGGCACTCCTTCACCTTCGCGGTAAGCGCGCAGGGTAAAAATACGGACTACCCGTTGACGGTTGATTTTGCTATAACATACGAGGGCGAATACGTCAGCGGCAACTCCGACGAAAGGATATACCGCGCAAAGGAAGCCAAGATAAAAGCGGCGGAAAAGAAGCCCGGGGAAAAGTTTACGTTCGCCGATTTGGGGAAGAAGCAATTTATCTATACGTATTATGACGAAACGACGAAAACTACCGAATACAATTACAAGTATAACGAGGACACGGGCTTTTTCCATTACTATAACAAAGATTACGCGGACGACCCGTACGGTTACGGCAAAAATTACGGACCTATACTTTGCTGCGCAATATCGATGCCTATCGAGTCTTATTCCGTAACCACGCTGTACGACGCGCACTTTGTCGGGCTGGGTCAAAACTTTTTAAGGCTTTACAACATGTGGCTTGAAGAAGAGCACAAGTACGTCGTTCTGAATTATACGGATTTCATACGCGAGGACTATAACAGGGTTAGCAATTCCGACGGCGTGTGCTACGTCACCAAGGAGCTTAAAGATTTCTTACAGAAGTTTGCCGAAAGTCATTCGCTGTATACCGACGGCGCGGGAACGTCGGAAGGAACTCCCGAAGAAAAGGGATACTCTGCTAACCAGGACGCGCTGTGGCTGTTCGCGTGCGGTTTCTACAAATAATCAAAGGATAATACCTGTAAATAGTAATAACCGTTTAACGGGAGGTTGAAACATGAAAAAAACTTTAAAAATATTCCTGACGGTTTTGCTTGCCGTTACCGCGGCTGTATGCACCGTCGCAGGGCTTTCCGCGTGCGGCGGCTCCAAGCTGGAAAGCATTACCGTTGAAAACGCAAGGACGGATTTCAAAGTCGGGGACGAGTTTGTGCTGGGCGAGGATTTTACGGTTACGGCGCATTACAGCGACGGTAAGACCGTCGACGTTACCGACGAGGCGAAAATCACGCAGGAAAAGGGCTTCGATATGAGCGTTGCGGGAGATTACATGATAACCGTCGGTTACGGCGGCAAAAAGGTTGTATATACCGTTTACGTCGGAAGCTTCGACAATATTCTGCGCAAGATAGAGTTGGATACCGCGGCGGTAAAAAAGGACTACAAACTCGGCGAAGAAATTTCTTACAGCGGTTTGAAACTTAAATGCACTTACGAGAACGCGCAGGGACAGCTTGTCGAACGCGTTACCGAGGATTTGAAAAATTTCAAGCTGGAAATAAAGGACTCCTCGGGGAATATTTCAGGCACGGTCTTTTCTGCGCTGGACGATTACGTCATAACCGTTTCGCAGGGGGCTGTTCAGGCTTCGTACACCGTAAAGGTGGCGGGTGTGGACGTTTCCACGGTTCAGGGCGCGATAGCGGTCGGTTCCGCGTTCAAATCGGAGGTTGTTTCCGGCTCGCAGACGGTTTGGTCGGCCAAGAAGGGCGGCGACATCAAAGACGGCGTTAAAATCTTCGACTACGACTATAAATTCGGCGACAATTACACTTATGTCAAAGAAGATGCAAGTACGCCGGTTAAGGACGAAGCCACAAACGAAATTCTCCGTTACGTTGTTTACGAGTATCATTACAGCATGGAAAGCGACGGCATCTTCGGCGTGCAGCTTCAGGACGGGAAAACCGTCGCCAACAATCAGCTGTCCGCGGACGCAATGGGCGGCTCGCCCAACTTCCTTTGGTACAGCAGCGATACGCAGTACGGCATAGAAAATACCTTGGCAAGCCTCTATAAGCATGCAAAGGTTTGCTCAAACGGTGATTTGAAGGAAACCGCAGACGAGCAGAACAGGAAATATTCTTTCTCCTTTTCCGGATTGGAATTCCGTTCAAATAATGCGGATTATTACGAGACCACGGTTACCTTTACCCTCGGCGAAAAATACAACGTAGAGCACGTGGAATTTACGCAGGATTATTACGAAAACAACGACAGCGCGGCGGGAGCCGATTGGTATACGCCAAGCTTCGTTACAGTGAACGGAATAACGACGCCGGCGTCGCCGTACACGCAGAGAAATTTTACGGTTGTCGACCAGAGCGTCGGTGAAAGAACGGAAAATATGCCTTATTCGCCCGATATGTTCAAGCTGAAATCGTATAAATTAATGCACAACGACGTCGATTTAGGCGATAACGGCGAAATAGAGTGCGACGTGAAAAATCCTTCGCTGACCATAAATATAGAGGATATAATGCCCTCGACCGCGGACTTTACGCACGACCCCATGTATTTGGACTATGAGGGCAACCATAGCGGAGAAGTCAACAGCTCGTCCGTACTGGTTTCAACCGGCTTTACTGCTTACCGCAGCGGCAACGTTTTAAAAATAAAGCTTAGAAACGGCGGGGTGTGGAAGCTTAAAATCAGGACTTCGCTGACAGAAAAGACTATTACGTTTAACGTAAAGGGTGTAGACCCCACGCAGATGGTTTCCCAGATAGGCAACCCCGTGACGGGCAAGTTCGGCAACGGAGATAAAAAGACGGTTGCAATCGGCGGTGACGTATATTTCCGCGGCGCGGTAAACGAATATGCAAACGCCGACCAGAAGGCGGAAGTCACTTCCTCCAACTCGTCGTCGGCGACGGTAGAGCAGGTTACGCTGGGCGGCGTGAAGTGCTTTAAATTCAAAGCTGCGGCGGCAGGCACGTACAACGTTACGGTAACTTCTTTATCCGGTTCGCCCATAAGGTGCCTGTTCACGTTTACCGTCAGCGATTTACCGGATTTCGAATCGTTGCTCGGCGGCGAATACACGACGGTCGACGAACGCGAGGGAAATATTTTCAATCTGGTATTTACGCCCTCCTCCGCGGGTGAGGGGGTAAGCGGTACGGTTAAAATAACCGTTACGCCCACCAATGAGGACGGCACGCTTTTGCCTGAACAGGCAAAAACGCAGACCTTGAATTTCAGTGTGGATACGGACGGCGTTTCAATCGTCCTTACGCATGTTTCGGGTGAAAATCTCGGTATAGATTTATTTGTCGACGACGCGGGTCAATTGCTTTTGGAGGACCGGTACGGCAGAACGTTCCACCTGACGCGCGTGCAACCGTAAAAAAACTATCAATAAATTTAAAACCCGATGCGGGGCAGCCGCCCCGCATCGGGTTTTTTTTAATATTTGACAATGAATAATAAATAATATAAAATATTAAATATGAAGAAAATACTTCCTGTTTTGATTTTTATTCTTTCGCTGGCTTGCGGAATATTAATATGCGGTTGCGCAACCCCTGCTCATACAGAAAATGAAGAGCAGTATTTTACCGTAACTTATTCTGTAAGTGCGGGCGGAGCAATAAACGGCACCGCCAATCAATCCGTAAAAGAGGGTGAAGACGGAACCGAGGTTACTGCTGTACCCAATGACGGCTATCAATTTGTAAAATGGTCGGACGGATTAACTGAAGTGACAAGACAAGATAAAAACGTAACAAGCGATATAAGTGTTACGGCGCAATTTAAAAAAGTAAAATTTGCATTGCGGTATGAAACGGACGGGAACGGTACAATAAGCGGAAAAAACGAACAAAATATTAAAGCGGGCGACGTTGGAGAAACGGTAATTGCTGTTGCGAACTACGGATATGAATTTGAGAAATGGTCGGACGGAAAAGTAACTTCTGAAAGACAGGATACTGGAACAAACCAAGATAAGACGTATACTGCAATATTTAAAAAAGTAAAGTATACGTTACGTTATGATGTCAATGTATTCGGTATGGGCAAAATAGAGGGATGGTACGATCAGAAAGTACTATACGGTGAAGATGCGCAAAGCGTAACGGCGGTAGCCTTTAATAACTATATCTTTTTGAAGTGGTCTGACGGAGTAACGACGCCCACCCGTCGGGATACAGGAATTTCCGAAGATTTACATATAATAGCGTATTTCGGATGTCGCATAGAATATAAAGTTAACGATAACGTTGGCGGGAAATTAAAAGGCGAAACATATCAGGAGGTAATGCCCGAACAAAATTGCAGTAAAATAGAAGCCGTAGCGGACGATGGCTACGTGTTTAGCGGCTGGTCGGATTTGAGTATGAATCCGATAAGGCGTGATTTATCCGCAAAAAAAAATTTCGAATATATGGCATACTTCGAACCGATAGAAAGAGTGTTTAAATATGATTACGGCACAAATTATAAAACGCCTGCGGCATCCGAAGTTAAAATAAACAGAAACAACGTACAAAATTTAAAATTCGTAATACCGGAATTAAGCGGATATAAATTCGGCGGTTGGTATGCGGATAAAGAATATAAAATTAAAGTCGTAAATGAAAACGGCTTATATATGTTAGGTTATAACGGCTTAACGTTGGATGCGAATACGTTGTATGCAAGGTGGGAAGGTGAAGAGGACCCCGAAGTTCCTGTTTATAAAATTCTGATAACATACGTAGACGAAGTACATGCAACGCTTAAATCGTCGAAAACTAATACGGAAATAGAAGTTGATTACAAAATGTCAGGTTTTGAACGCGTGCTTTGTACTGCGGTAACAGATAAAATGCAAATCTGTCTTAACCAATGGTTTGAAGGCAAAGTTAAATTTGAAATAGATTCATATTTCACTTTAATTCCCGTTGGAACGGATAGTTTCAGTTCGGGAACAAGCGGAGATAATGTAGATTATACTCTATATGGTAACGATATACCCGAATTGGCAACGTTAAACAATTTGTACCACAGTGTATTGACAGCGTTTTGTATGAACGATTACCAAGACCTATTGCATTTTTGCAGCGGTGTGGCAGGGAATAAGTATGGCTGTATCTATATTGAAGATATAATATCTTCTCCAAAGAGAAATAATATACCCTTACATAAATTTTTGCAGAAACAAATAGACAGCAAAGTTATATCCGACGATAATACATCTATAATAGGAACGTTTTTGCACGAATTTATACACACTTGCGAAATGTCTTATGGATGGCTTGAGAACGAAGTTGTCGGTAAGGGATTTCATGACGTATTGACGTATTATATTTATAAATTGAAATTAAAAGAGTTTGACAGTATTAAAGATTATTTATTGAGAGAAGCGGAAATAGACGGAAAGGAATGCGGAATACCTTGGGAATTTTGGAAACATAAAGTAACCGTAGCAGTTAATTTTGTGGATGAACCGTTAAATTTATATCGTGTAGGGAAAATAGTTGAGATTAATAACGGTACAGAGGTGCCGAGTTCCGAATTATATGTTTCAAAACGTATAGAATACGGCAGTTCGTTGATGGTAAAAGCAATACCCTATGAAGGATACCGGTTTGTAAGGTGGTCTGACGGCGTAACTACTGCAGAACGGTGTGAAACAAATATTATATCCTTTTTAGGAGCGTCTGCGATTTTTGAAAAAATAGTTTAAACAATAAAAAAACAGTCTTAATTGACTGTTTTTTATTGTGTAAACGAAAACCCCGCCATAGTGGCGGGGTTCTAATGAGGCTATTGCTAATAAATAAGACAAAAAACTCCGTTTGAATTATAATAAAACTGCGACCTGCCAGTTGCAGAAGAAGAAAATCAAACGGAGGATAATTGAAATGCCAGAGCAAAATAATATCACAAACAGTTTAGCACATACGAAATGGAATTGCAAGTATAAAGGCAAGAGCAGTCTAATGATATACCAAAAGTGGGGCAATATGAAATTTGCAAAGCAATTAAAGCAAGATAAAGAAGCAGACCAATTAAGCGTGTTCGACCCGAACGACCCTTTTAAGGGTAGCAAGTAAAAGATGCATGACTGACAGGTCAATTCTCCGGCGCACTTGTGCGCAGCCAATATTGATTAGGGCTATGCCCGAAAATGAAATACCACCCACTATGCGGGTGGATTTTTATTAGTTGCTTAAAATCCATGCAAAAATTAATAAAAAAAACGAAAAAAATTTTTTAATGTACACGCAGGCTGTCATCTTTAAGGGTTATACAGATAGCAGACATATGTTTAAAAAAATAATAAAAAGGAGGAAGTATGGATAAGTTAATCGCGCTTTTATCGGATGACGGCGGGATAACCGCAATTGCGGCCCTGGCGACGGTTATCCTGACGGGCATTATAAAACTGCCCTTAAAAAAGCTGGCGGAAAAATTTACTTGCGCGAAAAAAATTACGCGCTTCATAGTTTTTCTGCCGTTGGTTACAGGCTTCGGAATGACGACCCTTATAAACTTTTTACTGACAGGACAATCCCATTTCGACGCGCAGTTTTTCATGAAATGGCTGTCTGCGGTAAGTCTCAGCCTTGCGATTTACGCGTTTTGGGAAAAATTTGTTCCGTCAGAGAAAAAGTTTTTAACGGAAACGGAAATTCAGGCAAACAAGGAAGCGGTTGAAAAAATCAAGGAAAGTCTGGAAGAGTCTCAAAACACGGATAAGCAGACGCCGGAAAGTGAAACAATAATTCTGACAAACCGCAAAAAAGACTAAAAGGAGAATAAAATGGGAACTTTAAAATTCAATTCGGTTTTTTGCGAAAGCGAAAAAAACACCTCCTGCGCAAACGAAGCGCCGCGTGACAACCGTCACGCGGCGGTAAAAAATACTTGCGCAGCTTCGGAAAAGGACGGGGGATACATAAATGAAAGCGTAGATCTCCGCACGCAAAACTCTTATACCTACATGCGCAACAATAATCTTTTGCGCAAAGTAATATCCGCCGCGCCGCTGCATTTTTGCGGCGATGACGGAAAATTAAAACCAATCGACACCCGTCTTTACGATAACGGAAAAATTATAGAAAACGCCGAAAACGGCTATAAGGTGAAATTCGACAAAGACGCAAACAACGGTAAAATATTCTCTCTTACCAAGGGGGAAAAGGTTATTACTCTTTCGGCGGGAGGCTTGAGGGCAAGGTGCTCCTGCGGTTGCGCATGCCGCCTTTGCGATGGGAATTCCACAGTCCTTGCGACGCTTGACGACGGTACGGAAATAGAGTATCTACCGCTTGCCGACAGGGTAAAGGAAAATATTAAAATTACGCAAAGGAAGGACTTATACGAGTACTTTTTCACGCTGGATATAGGCGGCTTAAAAGCGGAAAAGGGTGAAAATAATACTCTGCGTTTAAGCGATGAAAACGGAAAGATACAGTTTATAATTCCTGCGCCTTTTATGTACGACGCAAACAATAAATTTTCCGATAAGGTAAGCTACGAAATAAACGCGAACAGCGGTATGCTTAATATAAAAGTTGTCGCCGACGCGGAGTTTATCAACGCCGAAACCACCGCCTTACCCGTCACAATCGACCCGCAGATAATAGTGAACGCGAGTACGGCATTTAAGTTTGAGACCTGTTATTATAATCCCAGCGATCCGGAATTGAGCTATTTTGAAAACCAGCTTTTTTTATACAGCAGTACTAACAATCAAACACAAGAAACTGCGGAAATTACGATTTATAAAGATAAAGTAAAAGTAGACGGAGCGATAAACAGCGTAAAATTAAAAGTTACGGCTATGGAGGGCGGAAGCGGCTATTTTTTTATAAACGGCAAAGAAAGTACGGTATATACTTATCAAAGCGGTGCGTTTATTTTCGATATAACCGAAGATTATGTCAATACAAACGGTAATGTCCTCATAATTTTCGAGGGTAAAACATATTATCCCGAAGTACAGAATTCAAATGTTGAATTTTATGCAAATGGACAAAACGCGCCTCAGCTTATTATTGATTACGTCCCTAACAAACCCGAATCTGGCGGGGAAGAAAAGGAATCCGAAGCCGATAAAGTCCCTGCGGATAAAGCGAATATCAAACGGTTTAAACTCGGCAAAAACGTTGTGGCGTCGGTTGATGTAAACACCGGCGCGGTAACTTGCGAAATAAACAGCTTTGACGGCGACGGGTTTGTTTTTCCGTTGAATATCGTTAATTCTTACAGGAAAGGTAACGGGCGCAATTACGTCGGCGAAAACTGGAAGCTGAATTTATGGAGCAAGCTGAAACTTGCTCAAGAAGATATGGCAAATAAAACAATTTATACATATACCGATGAACTTGGCGACGAACATACTTTTAAAGAGGTTTATTATTACGTCGAAAACGGCGAAAGACATTTCGTTTATAAAAACGACGTGGCGATAGACGTCAGCGGTAATTTGACTTACAACGGAAAACAAATAATCAGGCATCAGGTTTGCGATAATTTTACACTGATACCCGTGATAGACGATTTCAAAAACTACCAGCTTATCGAACAGCGCCGTCAGGAGCAAATTCAGCTTGAAGAAACCGTTAAAGCTTATAAAGCGTCACTGTCGGAATACGTCAAACTTATTTTGCCGGATTTAAATATAAGTTACCGGGCTTCGGATCTTGATGAAAATAGTTGCGAAAGATTGTTCGAGGGCGTAAGCGAAAATTCAAATTATATCCTCTT
Organism: uncultured Christensenella sp.; assembly: GCA_910578765.1. GTDB lineage: Bacteria > Bacillota > Clostridia > Christensenellales > Borkfalkiaceae > Coproplasma. The sequence continues at coordinate 57,492 of CAJTRW010000001.1, read as the reverse complement.
GCCCGCGGGCTCGGCTTATCAGTTGCAATCGTTATCGGTAAGTATAAAGCAGCTGGAAAAAGAAATTAGTGAACAGGAAACGCAGAGCGGTATAACGTCCGACACAGAGCTGTTAAGAAGTCAAAAAAGTGCCGTAAAAGGGCAATCGGACAGCATTATTTCCCAGGCAAGGAAAAATTTCGAAGCGGTAAAGCAAAGCTTTATAAACTATTTTGCCAAAAAAGCAGAGCTGGAATTACTGCTTAAACATACGCCGGTTAATTACCTCAAAGACGAAAACGGAGTAATAAGCGGTTTCAACAAGAACGGCAATCTCGTATGTATGTTCGACGCGCACGGAAACACTATATCCTTAGAGTACGATTCGGCTAATAAAATAATTTCCGTATACGACAACGAGGGTAAAACTTTGCGCTTCGGTTATGAAAACGGGCTGCTTACAAGCATAACCGACAGCCTCGGCAGAAAGACCGAATACGCATACAGCGGCTTAAATTTGCAGTCGGTAAAATTTGCGGACGGCGGATTTTTGAAATTAAAATATCAGAGTAATCAGATACGCAGTATTGAGACGGAAGACGGCTTGCAGTATAAATTTTCATTCGACGCAGACAGCCGCATAACGGAAATTAACACCAATTCGAAACCCGTAACTATATCACGAAACGTAATTACCGAAAAAGACTCGTTTAATAAAACTCTTGCGAAAACAACTTTTATTTACGGCGAGAATACCGCGGAAATTTCGGAAAAAAACGGTCACAGCGAAAGCTACGTTTTCGACTCCGGCAAAAAAGTGAAAAAATTTACGCAAAGGGACGGGGCGGGCGCTGAGGCGGTCACAAATTACGTTTACGACTACACCGACGGCAAAACGGTAACGGCGGTAACCGTGACAAAGCCCGACAACAAAACGGTAACCACGGTTGAAAAATACGACAATTTCAATTTGCTTACTTCGTCGGTTTCAGACTGGCAAAACATATCCGACACCGCGCGCGTTAAGACGGAAATCAATTATTCCTACGACAATGATGAAAATTTAATTTCCGCAATAACCTGCGAATATACCGAGGTTAACGGCGAAATAACGCAAAAAAACTACGTGACGAATTACCGTTATAATTCGCACGGCAGTCTTACGCTCACCGAAAGCTACGTCGAGGGAGAGGAGCTTGTTACGGGTAAAAATATCGAGGAGCGCTTTTACGATAAAAACGGTAACGCAGTAAAAACGGTCAGCTACAACACGCTGGACAGTTCCACCAAGTTTTATAGCGAAAGCGTTACGGCGGAAAACGGTCAGATAATCGCCGACGTCGACGAAACCGGCGCGCGCGTTGCGGAATACGGGTATAAGAACGGTACTAACGTAATTAATTCCGTTACCTATCCCGACGGCGGTAAAATCGCATACGGACGCGATGCGTATAACGACATGATAACTTCCGTAACCGCAAGCGACGCAAACGGCGAAGCAAACACAACCGACGTTTTTTACAACTGCGGTTTACCGGTTGAAATAAAAAGCGGCAGCACGGTCATATCTAATACCTACGACCATACCCGCCGAAAAATTTTCGCGTCGGTAAACAATAGCGACTATGCCGAATATTCTTATAAAGATTATACTTACGCCGCCGCAACCGGCAAGTATGTTTTCGGCGAAAAGCAAACCTCGATTATCGACGGCGAAATTATATGTACTGTCACGCAAAGCGACACGGGCGTAGATACCGCGGACGGAGTTATAAGGACGCAAACCGCTTCCGTTGACGGAACTAAACTGAGCGAGAAAAAGTACAACGCCAAACAGCAGTTGGAAAGTGTGGAAAGTAAATGTATCGGTTCCGCCGACAAATACAACGCTTCGTTCGTTTACGACGGTTACGGCAATTTAACTTCCGCGACGACGCTTAAAAACTCCTCCGCGCAGGTGACGGAAAGCTATACATATGACGAATTGAACGCTTTAAAACGCAAAGCAATATCGGGCGCGGTTTCGCAGACTTATGCTTATTACTACGACAACACTGCGGCGCAAAAGCTAAGCGAAATTAAATTCAAAGAATATTCGTTTAAACCTTTAACTGACATAAACGGCAGGAATACGGGCAAGGAGATTTTAAACGGTTCCAACAAAATTTCTTGTGAATATATCAGTTACCGCAAAGTCGGCGACCATGCAACAAATATGCCCGCCACGGTCTGGTACGGCAACGGCGCAAATATCAAGGACAGCATAAAGTACAAATACGACAACCGCGGCAATATCTGCGAGATAATTGAAAACGGTCATGTTTTTGCAAAGTATTCATATGATACTCTGGGCAGAATTGTAAGAGAGGACAACAAACCTTTAAACAAAACCGTACTGTATACTTACGATACAAACGGTAACATAACCGAGCGTTGCGAGTACGAGTATTCCTCGAAAAGCAGAGAGGAGCTTTCCGAAAAAATTTGTAATCACTTCACTTACGACTACGACGGCGACAGGCTTAAAAATTATAACGGGGAATTGTTCACATATAACAACTTCGGCAGTCCCACGGTATACCGCGGCAAAGCGTTGCAGTGGAGCTACGGCAAAGTACTTACTAACTGTGACGGAGTAAGCTTCGTTTACGACGGTACGGGCAGGCGCGTAAATAAAAACACCATAAGTTATGTTTACGACAGCGCAGGCAACTTAATAGCGCAAAGCAACGGGTTACAGTTTATCTATGACAATAGCGGCGTTGCGGGTGTGATATATGCGGATAAACAGTATTTTTACCGTAAGGACGCGCAGGGGAATATTGTAGCAATACTTGACCGTGACGGTAACATTGTGGTAAAATATGTATACGATTGTTGGGGCAATCATGCGGTTATAGACGCAAACGGACAAGACATAGTCAATATGCAGCATATCGGCAATTTAAATCCGTTCAGATACCGCAGTTACTATTACGATACCGAAACAGGCTTGTATTATTTACAAACGCGGTATTACGACCCCGAGCTTGGCAGATTTATCTCACAGGACAGCATTGAATACGCCGACTATGAAAGCGTAAACGGCTTAAATTTGTTTGCATACTGCGGCAATAATCCCGTGATGTACGTTGACCCGAGCGGAATGAAAGCAAAGTGGTATGAGATTTGGAAAAAAGACTGGTGGGTGCAGGCGGGCAAAGTTGTCGGCGGTATAGTTTTAGCCGCCGTCGGCGTGGCAATTACTTCGTCAACGCTGTTGCCTGCAATGGCAAGCCCCTTATTTGCCGTTGCGGCTGAATTCGGTTTGACGCTAAGCCTTTACGGCGCGGCGCTGGTCGGCTCGGTTTTTAATAGCGCCATAGAAAGTGATATGTCGGCAATAAGTTGGAATCCTTACAACACCAATGCGGACAATGCGGCAAAAGCTCAAGTAATGTCCTTTTACAAAGGAGTTCCGGTAATTAGGGCAAATATAGGTAGTGGGCGGTCAGGTTCTTTCGGTATTATACTACTTGATAGGTCTGATACGGATGCGGACACAGTAAGACACGAGTTTGGGCATGTCCCTCAGCTTATGATGTTAGGGATTTTTAGGTATGGAGTTTGTATAGGAATACCTTCATATAAAAACTGGTATAACAGAACATCATGGGATTATTATGAAACGCCGTGGGACGCTGGAGCCGATCTCTTTGGTGGCATTTCAAGCGGACATTCTAATGCAGATTATAAACGAGCATTAAAGTATTTAGTATATTCTTATTTTTTAGGACCTATAGTACATTCTTTCTATAAAAAACTTTAAAATTAATTAAGGTGATATTATGAAAAATAAAAGCGTTAAACTTTTTGCGATAATAGTTTTTATATTTACCGTTTTATTTTCTTTTAGCGGCTGTAAAGCGTGCGCGCGTACTCAGTGGAAACAAGTTTATGACGCTTATACAAATAAAACAGAAAGATTTGTATTTCAAACTTTTAATGCAACCATTACCCAAAAGACTTTTGCTGAAATAAAGACAGAGTTTAAAATCTTAATTGATTCCGACGACTTTTTTGAAAAATATAAGGATTATCCTAATGCGCAAGCGGCGGTTACTGCATATCAAAGGCAAAGATTTTATTTTGTTGATGAGAGCATTGTTATCTTAGAGGAATCAGGATTTTTCGACGATATTAATGAAGATACGGTAATTACATTTACGACAAACGATTATATCGGGTGGGACGGTTGGCGCTATCCTGTATTTGCGGTAGATATTAACGGTAAAACATATCTTGATTTTGAAACGGGCTATACAAATGTAATAAATTTTGTTAAAGAAAAAATCAATAATCCTTAAACGAAGAAGGGGACGCATGCCGTCCCCTTCTTTGTTTAACTAATATTGACAATACAGGTAACATTGTGGTAAAATATATTTACGATTGTTGGGGTAATCATGCTGTGCTTGATGCAAACGGACAAGACATAGTCAATATGCAGCATATCGGCAATTTAAATCATTTCAGGATAAAATCATATTTTATTAAAATAATAAGCGGTTAGTTTTAACCGCTTATATTTTTTGTTGTGCCGCCGCTATTACGTAGCTTATCTTCTTACGGCAATCCACTGCATGCCAAAGTGCGCCGCTTTTTTCGTGTAAGCGGAAATCAATACGTAAAACGCCGATCATCTAAAATTGACAACGCAAATTTTTTTTGATATACTGTCCGCGTAAACGTACCAAGGGGATAGGTTATGGGTGAAATTGTTTTAACCTGCATAAACGCGATACTGCCTATTATTTTGCTTATATTGCTGGGTTATTTTTTAAAACGCATTAAAATTCTGAACGGGAATTTTTTAAAGGTCGGCAACGGATTCGTTTTTAAAGTGTGCCTTCCGTGCATGCTGTTCATCAATATATACGACAAAATGGACAGCTTTGCGGATATCCGCTGGGACATAGTTTTATATGCCGTAATAGTTATCTGCCTTATATTCGGGCTTGGTCTTGTCACGGCGATACTCACAACAAAGCGCGCGGACAGACGCGGGGTAATTCTTCAATGCTCGTTCCGCAGTAACTTCGCAATTATAGGGCTTGCGCTGGTGGAAAGGCTTGGCGGTGACGTCGGTATCGCAAGCGTTATATCCGCGTTTTCCATACCGGTGTTCAATATACTTGCCGTTATAGCTCTTTCCGTATTCGTTAAGGAACCTTCTCCCGAGGTTGCGGAGAGCATGGACGGGGTTGCCGTCGAAGCGCCGCCCGTATCTAAAGCTAAAAAATTCGGTAAAAGCGCAAAGGATATATTGCTTAACATAATAAAAAATCCGCTTATAATAGGCGTTGCCGTGGGGCTGCTTTTCGTCGGCATAAGGGAGATAGAGCGCGCTTGCTGCGGTGGGGAAGTTCCGTTCGCGCTGAACAATCAATTGAAATTTTTGTATACCGCGGTAAAGGATATAAAGTCCGTCGCCACGCCGCTTGCCCTCGTGATACTTGGGGGGCAGTTCGAGTTTTCCGCCGTAAAGGGCATGACTAAGGAGATAATTGTCGGCACGGTGTGGAGGATAGTTCTCGCCCCGCTTATAGGCATAGGGCTTGCTGTTCTGTTCAGTAAGCTTACGCCGGTCTTGAACGATTTGGACGCGGTATATCCCACGCTTATCGCGCTGTTCGGCACGCCCGTGGCCGTTTCCAGCGCCATTATGGCTGGGGCAATGAAAAACGACGAACAGCTTGCGACCCAATACGTCGTGTGGACGAGTTTGGGCTCAATAATAACAATATTCGCGACCGTGCTTATACTTATGGGTTGCGGTCTTATGACGGTGTAGCCATGAAAATTTTATGCCTTACTTACAAAAGCGTGACGTTAGAGCTTGAAAACAATAAAACCGCATATTTTGCGCCCGCGGAATTTACTGTAACCCTGAACGGCAAAGCCGTTAAGAAAACCGGCAAAAACGTGTTTTCGCTTTTCGGGTTGGGAAGCGGGAAAGGCTATACAGTGGAAGCGAGCGGCGAGCGCGCGGAGTTTGTATTGCCCGCGCCGTATGCCGAGGCGGACGTGAAGTTGTTCGGCGCAAGGGGCGACGGAAAGCACGACGATACGGACGCGTTTGCCGCGGCGATAAACTGTATGCCTGCGGGAAGCGTTGTGACCGTTCCCGCGGGGATATATGCCGTCGGACCGCTATTTCTCAAAAGCGGTATAACGATTTATCTTGAAAAGGGCGCGCGCCTTTCGTTCCGCACGGACAGGGAGAAATATCCCGTTTTGCCCGCTGTTATAAACTGCGCGGACGGAACGCTTAACTTCGGCACCTGGCAGGGCGAGGAGGCGGACTGCTTTGCTTCGCCGCTGTATTCCTACGGGCAAAAAAATATCGCCGTTATCGGCGAGGGCGAAATAGACTGCAACGCGGCGGACGGCGACTGGTATGTGAACCACCGCGTAAAAAGGGGCGCGTGGAGACCGAGAGGGATGTTTTTCAACCGCTGCGAAAACGTGCTTGTTCAGGGCGTGACGGTCAAGAATACAGCAAGCTGGAATATACACCCGTACTTCTGTAAAGACGTAAAGCTTTACGGTTTAAGCTTGCAAAACCCGCCCGAAATGCCCACGACCGACGGGGTGGACCCCGACTGTTGCGACGGCGTGGAAATTATAGGGGCGGACATATCCGTCGGCGACGACTGCATTGCGGTAAAATCCTGTACGTTGGAGGCGGCCGAAAAGTACAGGACCGCCTGTAAAAACATAACAATAAGAAACTGTCTTATGCGCGAGGGGCACGGCGGCGTCGTGTTCGGCAGCGAGCTGTCGGGCGGAATAGAAAACGTGCTTGTCGAGCGGTGTATATTCGACGGAACGGACAGGGGCTTCCGTATCAAGACGCGGCGCGGGCGCGGGCGTATAGGCAAGTGCGACGGCGTAAATTTTTCAAATGTGGTAATGAAAAACGTAAAGGTGCCGTTTGTCATAAACATGTACTATAACATGGGCGACGAAAACGGACATACCGAATACGTGTGGAGCACAAAAAAGCTTCCCGTCGATAACCGCACGCCGGAGGTGGGCAGCTTCTGTTTTAAAGACGTCTTATGTACGGGTGTCGAATACGCCGCGGGCGCGTTTTACGGCTTGCCCGAATCGCCTATAAAGCGGGTGGAGCTGGAAAGGGTAAGCTTTACCTACAACTCGGCCTGCGAAGCGGGCTTTCCCGACATGCGCGAAAAAAACGAGGCGGTTAAAAATATCGGGTTGGATTTCCGCTTTACGGAATGTGTGCGTCTTAAAGACGTAACGTTTTGCGGAGTAAGCGGCGAGAAAGTGCTTACGGAATGCGTCGGAGAAACGGAAATAAATTAATTTACAATTTAAAAACGCCCGTCCGTAAAAGCGGACGGGCGTAATTTATTGTTTATCGGAATTTATTAGTTGAAGCCGGTTTTTGTCAAGTTCTTCGGGTATTCCTATGTCGACGCATTGATATTTGCCGTCCTCGCAAGCTTCAAGCTTACATTCGAATTTATACAAATTATCAAGCAAATCTTTTACTATCAGGTAAGTTTTATCCAAACGTGTATTTTGCGGTAAACGCAATTCTACGGTAGCATGGTAAGAATTGCGTTTTGTATAAATCTCTCCGTCCATAGGGAAAAATTTTTCTTTCGTCATAAGTCCGAGAAAGATACAGTCCGCCGCATCGGTTACATAAACGTATATTTTTTTAATTATGAGCGGTTCCTCGTTTTCATTCGAAAAATTTTTGAACAGCAAGGGATAAATAGGGTGATTGTTGCTATAACTGCTATTGACCAAATAAGGTCTTACTCGCATTTTTTCGTCTGCTTTACGCTGTTGTTCGTTGTGCCGTATAGTCCAGGCCACGCCCGTGAAAGTAAGAACTCCGCCGATAAGCGCGGCATATATGCCCATTACGGCGCTGAAAAGAGTATTGTCGGCAGGTTTTCCTTCCGTGGGGGAAACCCAGGTAAAGCGGTAAATCAACACCGCGCCTATGCAGATACTCATAAGCACGATTATTATTATACATATTATTTGCACTAAGGTTTCGATTTTCCTTTGCTCTATAATAAACGCCTTGAATATTATCAGCAGAAGTCCTATTTCAACCGAAATCAAAAACCCCGAAACTATTCGGGAAATTATAACGTTTTCGACGGCGAAAAGAATAACGCACAGTACCGCGCCCGCCAAAACGACAAACGAACAGTACCCGAGTTCGCCTATAAAAAATTTCGACGAGCAGAAAATATCGTATAAAAATGTAAAAATGAAAACGCCGCATAATATCAGCAACAACACGGCGGCAGGCAAATCGCCGCAACCGAAGCAAGTAAGGCAGAACAGCAGGTCTATCGAAAAATATGTAAAAATTGCGGACAGGTGATACATCAATTTAATGCAAGCGGCTTTCCCGTCCAACTTGTAGTAACGCGTAAATTTTATAAGGTATACCGCTCTTGCGGCTAAATATCCCGACCAGCATACGAATGCCGTGACGGTTGCCGTAACGTCTACGGCGTTGTTTTTTAAAAAGCTTGTCAGCAAAGCATAGCCTACAACGGTAAACGGCATAAACGCAATAATGACCGTGTTGAATAAATATTCCCTAAGGCTCTTTAACAGAGGCTCTATTTTAACTATAAGCTGCGCTATATTTTCTCTGATTTCTTTCAGGTCCGCAATGATTTCGTCGGGATCTCTTTCGTCTTTTTCTTGCGAGTAGTCGGCGTCTATATTATCTTTTTTCTTTGAAAAATATTTTCCTGCTTTTTTTCTTTGTTTCAATTGCTTTTTGCCGACGGAGTTGCTTTTATAACTTTCATGATAATCAAGCATATATCCGCTTAAAGTCATTAACTTTTTTAGTTTTTTTAACAATTTTGCATAAACAAAATAAGTCTTTATATTCGACAGCAAACCGCAACCTTTTATATAGATAAATAAGGATTGCGGGTCTGTGCCCTTATTGTTTACGAAGTCGACTTCTTTTATAATTTCGTCGTACCTTTTGTTTACATATTCCAGCTCGTAAATCATAATATTCTCTCCGTTATTTTTGATATGCTTATTTTATAACACTAAACGCAATTAATGTCAATGCCGCAAGATATTCCGCGGCGAATATTGACGGCGCGCGTTTTTAGTGATATAATAAACAAAGCGGTTTTTTGCCGTAAGAGAAAAGGTGAATTTATGAACACATTGTTACAACTATGCGGCGGCTATTTCGATATGATGGAAAACCGTTGCGGCAACGGCGGCGAAATCCCGAAAAACGAAATGACCTGTTTTCGCAAAGCTACGGAAGCGTTTTTAAAAAGCGGCAAAAAGGCGGACGCATTCGTCGTCTATTTTTGTTTCAGTGAGATTTTCAAGCTTTTCGGCAGCGGTTACGAGAACACGCAAAAGCTATTGGAAACTCTTTCCGACCACGAATATCATTCCGGCGAGCTGCTGTCCAAACACCGCGACCATTATTCGCATTCGGTTTACGTTTTCGCTTTGGGTCTGGCGATGTACGCGCACGACGGGAAGCTGCGTTCCGCGTTCGATAATTTTTATAAAGTTACGGGCGGCGAGGCGGCGGAAAAATTTTTGCGTCTATGGGGTACCGTTTCGCTTTTCCACGACGTGGGTTATCCCTTCCAACTTGCGCACGAGCAACTTAAAGTCTACGCGGGCGAGCTGTGGGAAGGCGGCGAAAAACCCTACGTTTCGTTCGGCAATATGGACGGGTTTTTAAAATTAGACGACGCAACGGGTAAGCGCATAAGAGAAAGTTTGAAAGCCGACAGGACCTTTTCGTCCGTTAACGAGCTTTTATCTTACGGGCTGCAAAAGCGCGAGGGGTACGACTTCGACTATGTTTGCGGAAAGTTGAAAACGCGCGTGGAACGCCAGCCGAAATTTATGGACCACGGCTATTTCAGTGCGGTCATTCTTGCGAAAAGCCTGTTTGAAAACGACGGGCTTGTTTTAGACGCGGAAAGGCTGGATGTACTGACGGCGATACTTCTTCACAACAGTCTGAATAAATACGAAATAGAAAATGCACATCCGATTGAATTAAACGAGCATCCCCTTGCGTACCTTCTCATTCTCTGCGACGAATTGCAGAACTGGGACAGGCTTGCTTACGGCAAGGCGAGCAAATGCGACCCCATAGCCTGGGACGTAGAGCTTACGGTTTCCGACGATTATATTTCCGCGCGGTATATATTCGAAAGTTATTCCGTAGACGATTATTCCGACGGGTTTTTAAAGAAGCGTCCCAATAAAAGCTTTAACGATATACAGGACGGAGATTTCGTCAAAGCGATAAAAAGCTTTATAAAATCCGATTTGCGGCTGGACGCTTCGGCGGCGGAAAGGACGAAGAAAAAGAAATCCTATTTATACGCTTCAGAGGATAACTTCATAAATCTTTGCGACTTCGCCAAGGCGATACACGCAAGTTACATAAAGCACTGTCTGGACTATAATATCGACCATCTGAATTGTTCCTTTGCGGAATTGCCGCTGGAATATAAGGTATCCAATATCGAACAGGCAAAATCTTACTCTTACAAGCTGGAGCTTATAAACTGCTTTTACAGCAGTAAAAATTTAGACTATCCCGTTGTGGACGACTTTAACGACTGCCGCCTCGGGAACCGGGGGGCGAGAAACGTGGAGTTTCTCGCGCGCGAGGAGCATTTGCGCTGGGTCAGGGAAAAGCTTAACCTCGGCTGGCGCTACGGAACCGATTACAAAACCGCGGAGGAGAGAAACTGTAAAAAAATCCACAAGTCCATAGTGCCGTACGAAGCGCTTTCCGAAAGCGAAAAAAGCAAGGACGTTTTAATGATTCGCAACATAATACCGCTTTTGAAAAAATTCAACAGCGGCATAAAGATATATAATTACCGCTCCGGCAGGAAGGAGGATTTGGTAATTGCGGGTACGGGTCACAGATACTTTACCGAGGACACCGACCCCGCTACGAGAAATTTGATTAAAGAAAAAATAAAAGCTATTTTGAAAAAATATGCCGAGGAATACCGCGTCATAGTCAGGACGTGTTACGCTAACGGGGCGGATATACTCATAGCCGAGTGCGCCGACGAGCTTAACCTTACAACCAAAGCCGTCCTGCCAATGGAGTACGAACAGCACATAAGGGACGTTATCGGCGACAGGCAAACGCACGGCAACCCTATGACGGAAAATGAGGTGTTGCACCTGAGGCATCTTTTAGCCCTTGCCGTAGTGTGCAAGGTCGTGCCGGACCCCGTTTATACTTACTACGAGTCGGGAAAATATCTTATAGAAAAATGCGACAGGCTAATCGCCGTATGGGACGGCAAAGAGCTTCCCCTTCACGACAGGGACAACAATCCCATAAACCGCGGCGGCACGTATCACTGCATAGATATTGCCCGCAAGCGCGGCTTAAAGGATAACGAAACAATTCACTTTATAGACTGTTTCAGATAAATTTTCACAGAGGTAAAAAATGGCGGCTTACAACGTTGTCACGGCAATATGCTTTACTTTACTGACCGTCGCGGTTATTTATACGGCGGTCAGCTTCGCGGTAAAGAACAGGGAGGACAGGATAGCTTATCTGAGAAGCTTTAAAAAAGGCAAGTGCGCCGTAGTGCTTGTACTGGCCATACCTCTTTTCTGCATAGGCTTCATGTACGGCGGCGCGGATTTTTTAACGGCGTTTTTCAAAGCGGTGGGCAACACCGTAAACCTTGTCGTACTTAAATACAGTCTGTCGGATATATCCGCCCTGATGAAAGCGGACCTGTTCTATAAAATAACGGTTTACTACTGCTGTATACTCGTCCTGTTAAACGCGCTGCTGTTTACGTTTTCGCTTACAAGCCAGCAGATACGGCGTTTTGCAAGCTCGATTTATCTGCGTTTCAGCCGCAAACCCAAACTGTATATCTTCGGTTATAACAAAGACAACATCAACGTTTACAAAAGCGCGGGGCGCTACGCGGCATTGATAGTAGACGGTCTTTCGGCGGAGGACAGACTTTTCCTTTACCGCAAGAAGATTAATTACATAAATCTTAAAAATTACGAAGCCGCCGTGTGCGGCATAATGCGGCGGATAGGCGGAGACGGCGCTGATAGTACGATTGTGATAAATACCGGCGACGACGGAAAAAACCTGAATATATGCCGCCTTTTCAACGAGCAAACGAACAAAGCCGTTACGTCAGGCAAAGAACGGTGCCGCCTGCGCGTCTACGTTTTCGGCGATCCCGCACATGAGGCTGTTTACGGTCAGGCGGTTGCGCAGTCGGCGGGCTGTATTCAATACAAAAACAAGTATCTCATGCTTGCGGCGCGCTTTACCGACAGATATCCTTTATCTTCTTTTATGGACGGGCGGCACATCGATTACGAAACCGCGCTTGTCAAAAAGCAAACGGAAATAAACGTCTGTCTGATAGGCTTCGGCAACGCCAACCGCAGGATATTCCTCGCTTCTGTGGCAAACAACCAGTTCCTCTGCCGCGACGGGAAGTGTCTTTCCGTAAAGCCCGTCAAATACTTTATATTCGATAAAAATTCGTCCGAAGAAAACAAAAACCTCAATCATACTTATTACCGTTTTAAAAACGAATTTCCGGACGCGGACGCGGTGGATTATCTGCCGTTGCCGCCTCTGCCCGCAATAGAGGAATACAGGCATCTTGACGTCAACAGCCCCGACTTTTACAGCGATATAAGAAAGGCGGCGTCGTGTAAAAACGGCGTCGGCTTCATAATAATATCTTTCGGTACCGATCTCGAAAACATAGACCTTGCCTGCAAGCTTACGGAAAAGCGCGCGGAGTGGGGCTTGAGCGACGTCGCGATATTCGTCAAGGTGCGCGATGCGGAGAGATACGGCAAGCTTGTCACGGGGGAAAACTGTTACCCGATAGGCGACGAGAAATCCGACGTTTACGACATAGAGCAGATTACGGACGACAAAATTTCACGCATGGCAAAGCTGCGCGATTATATATACGAGCTGGAAAAAAGAATTACGACGGACGCGGCTTTCACCCCGACCGAGCAAAGCCTTGCGGAGTGCCGCCTGGTTGCCGAGAAAAAGTGGTTTACGGAAAAATCCAGTCTCGAAAGGGAGTCGAGTCTGTATTGCTGTCTCAGTCTGCGTTCCAAGTTGAATATGCTGGGGTTGGACTATTGCGACGCGGAGGACAGTGCGCTGCCCGCACTTTCCGAAAGCGAATATATGCAGGTCTACGCCGACGGAGACGCGCCCGACGCGCGATATGATTCCGTCACGGCGGACGGCAAAAAAATTATTAATTACACGCTGGATTTTCCCGAATCCAAGAGAAAAAATCTGGCAGTATCCGAGCATTACAGGTGGAACGCTTTCATGCTGTCGAAGGGCGTAATACCCGCCGATAAACAGCAAATACTCAACGAAACGACCGTAAAGAACGGCAGGACCGTTTTCACCGACGGCAAAAACTATAACCTGCGCCGCCACGGGAATATCACCACCTTCGACGGGCTGGCGGAGTTCAGGCGCATTATTGCCGAAAGGGATAACCTTGACGAAAACGAAACCGACGTTATAAAATACGACTATCAGTTAATGGACGACGCCTATTGGCTGTTAACGCGCTGCGGGTTTAAAATAGTTAAGCGCGTATGACGTTTTTATGCCCCGATTATTTGCCGTAACCGTTGACTTGCGTATAAATTTGTTGTATAATTTTTTTCGTAACTTTAACTCGGCTTTACGCCGCGCGGGAGGATTGTTTGCCTTACTGTAACAAAAGAATAATATCGTTTCTGCTTACGTCGCGTTGCAATATGGCGTGCAAATACTGTTACGGCGCGCGCAAAGCCAAATATACCGTTTTGGATTTGGACTTTGCGAAGTGCGGGATAGACGAGTACGTCGCCACGGGCGTAGTGAACGGAATAAGATTTTTCGGCGACGGCGAACCCACGACCGAGCCGGAGCTTATAAAACAAATATGCGCGTACGCAAGGAAATTCAAACCGGATGTAAACTGCGAAATACAGACTAACGGGTTTTTCAACCCCCGCCTTGCGGAGTGGCTGGCTTATAACATGGACGAAATCTGGGTGTCCATGGACTTGCTTCCCGAAACGCACGACATGTTCCGCGTGACGGTCAGCGGAAAACCTACGTCCGCCGTTATAGAGCGCAACCTGAAATATTTCAAAAACCTCGAAAACAAGCGCGCCATGGTCGGCGTGCGCAGTACTATTACGCCGTACAATATAGACAGGCAAAAGGAGGGCATTGACTATCTTTTGTCGCTGGGTATAAAGCATATCTGGGTCGACCCCATTTTCGCGCCCGTCAGCGAGACGGAGGATAAGACTTTCGAGCCGATAGACAATATGCATTTTGCGCGCAGGTTTATAGAGGCGAGGGAATACGGCAAAACGCGCGGGGTTTTTTACGAAAGCAACTTCACCACCAACTTCGACGGTCCAACGTGTTATAATTGCCGCTCTTGCCTGCCTATGCCGCACCTGACCATGGACGGTTACGTTTCCGCCTGCGAAATGTGTACAAGCGGCGAAAACGCCGCACAGATGGATGCGTTTATCTACGGCAAGTACGATAAAGAAAACAACCGTATAATTTACGATAAAAAGAAGATAGACGTTTTACAGAGCAGGACGCTGGACAATCTTCCCGAATGTCGAGACTGTATCGCGCGGGAGCATTGCGCGGGCTTTTGTCTTGGCGAAACTTTGAACGAACGCGGCGATTTGTTTACTATCAAAAAAACCGTGTGCGAGCCGCTTAGATACATATACGCTAAAATAGGCGGCGACTATGCCCGTTTCGGCGGCGAATTCAAATACAAACACCCTTAATAAAGTAACAAATGATAAAGGAGAGAGAGAAATTGAGCGAAAAGAATTATAATGCCGCGGACGAGTTCGACGGTCTTGCGGAAGCCGGCGGAGAGAGCGGCATATTCAGAAAATTCAAAAGCAAAAGAGTTGCGGCAAGGGAGTGGATTAAAGACCTTATAGCTAACGGATACCGTTCGGGCGACAGAAGAACGCGCCGCGCTCTCGCAGACGAGGGACTTTTCCTTTCCGACGAAATGCAGGAGGTGGGGGTGCTTTCCATAGCCCCGTCGCTCTCCGCGCTTCTGTTAGAGATTTCCTTATTGGAGGACGAAAAGGAGGAGGGGGCGGAAGGTGTAACTTTTGCCGAAATGCTTACGGAAGGCAAGCCCTCTACACTGAACGTAATTGTAAATTCGGTCTGCAAGCTGCTTGCCGAGTGCTTCCCTTCGGGCGTTAAGTCGGGCGGAAGAATACTTCTTTCCAGTATGCCTTTTTACGACGACACCACCGCGACGGAAGGGCTTCGTTGGGATACGGGCGGCTATTTGGACAGCGCAAGCTGGGTGTTCCTTGCCGCGGACTCGGTTGAAAGCTTCCTTGCCCGCATGAAAAGGGTAGCCCCCGAAGAATACGCTAAAATCAAATGGGAAATAAAGGGCGACAGGGTTTATACCGCGGACGAAACACTTTCCGCTGAGGAAGTGGAAAAGGCTGTCCGCGCGCTGTATCTCGAATGTATCAGAATCACGTGCGACTGCATAGTCCGTCGCGATGGAAAAGTGGCGGGCTGGTCGTTCAGGAAGATGAGCGGGGCAGAGCCTTCGTTATATTTCTCTTACGTTGCGTCGACGGTCTATCTGGGGCTTTTTAAACGGTTCGATTGCGGCGCTGATATTGTCGGCAAATTAAGACGCTTCGAAAAGCAGCTTTCGGCCTCGGGCGACACCGTCGCGCACTTTAAATTTTATCATGGGCTGACCAACCCGGCCTCGCTTGAAAAGACGGTGCAGCGCCTTAAACGCGACGGGTTCGACGAATTTGCGGACTTCCTTTCCAACCTTTCCGCGGACTCTTTAAAAGAGCTTGACCTGCTTTATAACGCAATCAACGCCGGGCAGCCGCTGACGTACAGGGCGGACGAGGACGGCGCAGACGGCGCTTTCACTGTATTGAAAGAAGCCTCCGTCTCTCTTGCGGAAAGTCTGTGGAACGAGGGCTTCGGCAACCTGAAAACAAAAACGCCTTTTAAGGTCAATATGTCCAAGGGCCCCTGTTACGAGGACGGTACTCTCGTCGACATGGATACGGTAAGGCTTTCCAGCCACAACAACGCGTTTTTCAACAATCTTTTCGTAATAGGCATAATATTGAATTCGGCGTACGATTATGAGCTTTCCGTAAACGACCCCGAAGAATACGAAAAAATGCTGAACACCTTCCAGATAGCTATACAGAATACGCAGCGCTGTTATAACGAGATCGAGAACGAAGGACTTTTATATAAAATAGACAGCTATATACTTGACTTTTCCGACAAGGTGGACGACACCAATTCCGAGCTTGCCAAACAGCTCAGAAAAGTCAATATAGCGGCGGTTCCGCTTCTGCCCCTTATGCTTAAAAACAACAACCTGATGAGTCAGTATGTTGTGCAGTATCCTCAGAAGCAGATGAAGGAGTCTTTAAAAGATATCATCCGCAACAAAAAGCGCAAGGGCGGAGAGTCGAGCTGGGTATGGGATAAGGACGGCTTCAACGCAATTACCAACTACTATTACATTGACGCGCTTATATCCTTCTACCGCTATTACGAGCAGTATGAGGAGCCCTTTATCGACAGCGAAAGAAACAGGCGCAGACAGGAAAAGAAAGCAGCGCAGGCAGAGCGCGAAAAGTACGAAAACGTGCTTTCCGCCGCGCATAAAAAGCACGCGGAGGAAATTGCCTGGCGCGACGAATATATCGGACGTACAAGGAAGCTTTTCAGAGACATAGCGGGTTTCGTCGCTAACGGGCTTATAGACCTTATAGACGACCAGCTTACGGCGGACAATCTGCTTGCCAATCTGGAAGCGGGCGAAAGAAGCAACCGCGAAAAGGTTATAGACAAGTTGAATTCCTTCGACAAGGATACCGACGCGGTTAAGCTTACCAAGCTTGTGCACCTTACGGAAAAATTACAGCTTTTGTCCTTACTTTCTATGGAATACAATCCCCAGCTTGTGGCTTTTTTGAAAAACGGCGACCCCGAGGACAGAAAGGACGCGCACAGCACAATAATCAGAAACGTTTTCGGCGCGGAGGGAGACAGCTCTAAATTCATGCGCAATCTTATAACTTATCTCACGGCAAAGGTGCCGTCGAACAAGGAGTAAACGGGGAAACCAAGGAGAAAAATTTTTTATGTCGGTTATTTCATTCTTTTCATATAAAGGCGGTTCCGGCAGAACGACCGCAACGCTTAATACCCTTTATTATCTTATTCAGGAGCAAAAGCCCACCCGCAAATCTCCGCTTATCATAGTGGACGCTGATACGGAAAGCTACGGCATGTCCATGCTTATAAAGGATTCCGGCGCCAAGTACGACGCGGAGCAATCCTTGCAGGGTCTCGGCGTCCGCGCCAAATCCGACACATTCAATTATAACGGCGACCCGACGGACTGGGGCTCGTATAAAAAACTGAACGAGTATTTTATCCCCATTGGCAATTATTTTACGCGCGACGTGGAAAACGAGGCGGTTCTTCTTCTTCGCTCCGACGTTACCCCCGCAGAGCAGGACGCTCTTTGGGAAACGGTTTTCGCAATGAACGGTCAGGGGCCGGAAAACAAAAATTTAACCGCCGCGTTCGACGTCATGGACAGATGCGACTGTACCGTCGTTTTCGATACTCCGTCGGGCACGCAGGACATGGCTACCTTCTCGCTTGACAGGTCGGACACCATAGTGTGCTGCATGCGCCCGTCCGTACAGTTCGAAAAGGGCACAAGGCTGTGCTTCGAAAAGCTTATGGCAAAATGGGCGGCGGTCAAAAACGAGAAAAAGATAATCTTCTGTCCCTCGGCGGTTCCTTTCAGGGAAATGCAGATCGATACGCACGTATATCCTGCATATTACAAGGACAATCTGTTTGCGGGCTTCCGTGAGGAAATGGATACAAAGGCACACGACACGCGCGGAGTTATCAGACTGGCGTGGGGTATGCAGGAGGGCGCGGTGCCCGGCATTCCCGAGGTGGACAGGTTCAAATGGCAGGAGTGCTGTCTTGCAAAGCTTGCCACCGATGCCCCCGACGAGGTAATGGCAAAGGAAAAGTACAGGCAGCTTGCAAATCTGCTTATAAGACGCAATTGATTTAAAGGGAAATATTATGCCGTTAGAAAGTGCAGACGTCTTTGAAGAAAAAGACGCCACAGATAAAATTATTGATTTATGTCGCGGGATAAAGGATAAGTACGTCAGACAGATAGTACTCGGTTTGGATTTCGTTTCGGACTACGAAAAAGAGCTGAAAAAGCTGGAAAAAAATTTAAGAACGGCTTCCATTTACCGCGAGGAAATGTTCAACCGTATAGTCAACCTCGTTTTCGCGTACATCGTTTCAAAATACAAGGCGCTATACAAGACAGTTGATTTCCGTGCGGAATCCAATTGCGAAGCGCGTATAAAGCACGCCGCAGACAATTTATACAGCACGTATAACGTGACCGACGACGTGGTGCGCTTCGTGCTTTTGAATATCGCGCTGGGGCTTGACGCAAGCGAAAGCTTCCGCGACAAATTCGACGTTTTAAAAAAGGGCGGCGCTTTTTACAGCGAAACGAAGGAATATATTTCCGTTTTCAGGCATATCCAAAAGCTGCGCCAGTCATCCTTCAAAAAGAAGGGGCACATGACGGAGTCGAACGATATTTTATATACTCTTTTCAAAAAATTCGGGTTTATCTGCGACATTGAAATTACCGACGACGGCGAATATGCGGACGCGGACGCAAAGGTTGTTCCGTGCTGCTTCAAGGTCGGCGACAATTTCTATCCGTCGAAATATGCGCTTGTCAGATATTCGCCGAACGAATATTGCGATAAATTTCTGCTTTTAAGAAACATTGAAGAATTATCAAATAAAAAAGGTCCCAAGGTTCTGCGCCTTAACTATACGGGGCTTAGCGACAACGACACAAGCGAGGCGGTGAAAATTTTCTTTTCTCCGGAAATAAATCCGCAGGCGGACAGGGGACTGATAATTCTTGCGCCCAGCACTGGTAAGATTTACTCTTACATAACGGGAGACCTGTTGCGGAAAAGACACAGAATGTCATTCTGTAACGGACTTTCTAGCTATAAATATTACGGCGAGCTTGCTGCCTCCGTTATGGACGCGCTTGAAATTCTCGTCGTTGCCAAGGACAAGCAATTTGCCGTAGTGGAAAATTATATTCTGCCCGTTATCAAAAACAACTTCAATATATGCAAAGAGGACTGCGTATGCTCCGGCGCGGGCTGTAAATTCGGCGCGCGGAACAGACTTTGTAACGAAGACAGGGTTATCGAGTCGAAGGACAGGCTTAAAGCAGACTGCGTAAGCAATATGGATATAGTATCCATTTTGACAATTCTGTTTTCTGTCGTCGGCTGTAAGGAAATTCTTCCTCAGCTTTTCGCTAAGTTCGAATATATAGGTACCCAAAGCTATGACGAGCTGTTTTCACAGGTGAACCGTCAGCTGGAAAAAAGATTTGCGGATTTCGACTCGGTCGAAGTGGAAGAACTCAGAAAAGAGTTTTACGGTGAGTCTATTAAGTATCTTTCCCTTAATCTCGGCGAGGTAGACGGTGATGACGGCGTGGTTGCGCAGACGTTGAAGCCCTTTAAAATCAGGGCGTATACCGACGCGCTTGTGTACAGCCTCGAAAATTTGGACAGGGACAAGACCGACCACAGCGTAAGCCCCAGCGAAAACGTTTACAGCATACAAAACAAAATAGATTTGATAAGCGGCATGAGCGGTATTATGGACGTCCGCTCGGCGTTGCGAGACACCTTAAAAATTATTTTAACTTACTACGCGGGACTTGCCAATTGCACAAGCCAGCAGCTCGATTACGAAATAAAGGCGGAACAAACCTCGTCGCTGAACGCGCAGGCGGTAAAGGAATGCAGGGAGGCGATAGATTTCGCTTTCATGCAGGGGGTGCGCGGTAAGCTTAAAGTTTTGGGGCAGTCGCCTACTTTTTATACTCTTTTCAGAAATCTTATCGACGACACCGAGGAGCAGAAGTCCGAAATATCCATTATGCTCGGCAGGGAGATGGTAAGTCTTACACCCCTCGGCGCGTTTATAAGCATGGACGATAAAAACGGCAAGTGCTATCTGGTAGAACGCAGAAGAAAATCCGGCGGCGGATTCGAATACGTATACCGTTGCGACCTCGACGACGAGGAGCAGTGTCGCGGCGAACGAGACAAATTCATCGGCAGGGTTATAGAGCTTTTGAAATTTTTCAAGGGCGACGACGCGGGCGGTACAAGGTTTGCCTGTTACCCGCAGGTTCTTACGCATACTTCAAGTCGGGTAAACGTAGATAAAACCACTATAAACGCCTTCACCGTATACGAAAGCGAGCAATATCTTCCAAAAAAGGAATACAACGTCATTACATATTTTTCGTACGAGATAAGTAAAAGATATTATTACATCGCGCCGAAGAAATTCGAAAAAACGCGCTGGATAACTTATCCTATACTGATAAGGTGCTCCAAATTTTACGAGACCGTGATAAAGGAGGGTGAAAAGCAATGATCAACACATATCTCGGCAGAAAAAACCCCTCCGGCAAATACGTTTTCGTAAGCTATTCTCATGCGGATGGCGAAGCGGTGTCAAAGCTTCTTTCCGCGCTTAACGATTATGGCGCGGACTTTTGGTACGACGCGGAGCTTAAAACGGGTCAGAACTGGCTTAAAAAGGTAGAGGAAGTCACGGCAAATAAAAACTGCTGCGGTATTTTATATCTTGTCAGTCCGGATTTCATTTTCAGCGAGGCGTGCCTCAAAGAGTTCGATATGGCGGAAAGTCTTGAAAAATCGCATAAAAAATTCGGTACGGCGTACGTACTTATGGGCGACGGCGACCCTATGAATTTGCAGAATTTTCTCAGCGTTTCCACACAGAAGCTCCTCGGCGCGCATCCCGCGGATTTCGATAAAATTTTAGAGCGCACGGGACACTTTTCAAAAAAGTTCGATAAAGACAGGATATATAAGACGGCGGCTTTCGGGCGCACGGACGACGACGGTCTTGTCAATTCCCTTATAAAGGACGTGTTTGCCACCTGGGGGTGTCTGTCGCAGGAAAGCGGCAAGATAGACGCGCTTGCGGAGGACGGGCTTACAGACGCGAATTACCGCATAAAAACTTCCTGCCGCATAGTTGAAAACGTGGTCAACGGTCAGGATGCGGAGTGGAAGGTGTTTGCCTATAACGGTGATACGATTAGCGCAATTTTCGTTTCAGACGAGCTGTACGGCGCGGCTTGCCGTTCCTTGGCGGTAAGCGTCATGGATTATATAAACGACGGTCTTTTCCTTGACAAAGGGGACGTGCGACTGAAAGAAAAACATATTGAGTTAGAACCGTCTTTTGCGGAGTGTCTGAAAAAGGACGGCAACGGCAAAGCAATCAGGTTTCTGCGCGCTGCCGAGCATGAAAATAATTATCCGCAACTGAAAGAAGTGCTTGAAAAAGCGCCGCTGACAGATTCGATAGACGACGGTTATTTCTTTGTCGGCGACAGTCAGGGCAACATACTTTTTGCGGACAGGGGCAGCGACGACGTTTACCGTCAAATAAACGTGGACGCCTGCGCAAGCATAATACCGGTTATCGACATAGATTACAATAAATACAAAAAATATCTGCTCGGTAAAAATTTATAATTAAAAGTCGAAATGCAAGAGGGTACCCTCTTGTGCGTTAATGAATTAACGCACAAATATCCTTATCAGTTTGAAATATTTTTTAAGGAGAATTATATGAAAAGCAAAAAAATTTTAAGCGCGGTTCTGGCGTCCGCACTGTGTATCGGCACGGCGTTCGCCTGCGTTGGCATGACCGCCTGCAAGGGCAAGGATAAGGAAAACGGCGGAACGACTAATCCCCCGGGCGGCACAACCAACCCTCCCGAAGGCGGGACGCCCGAACAAGATACTTCCGTAAAATTCACGGGTAAAATTTACCTTGTCGGCGACAGCACGGTCTGCGACTTCGGCAGTACCGACAAAGCGTTGTACATACCGCGCTACGGTTACGGTACGCAGATTCAAGAATATATAAACATAGATAAAGCAAACGTCATAAACATTGCGCTTTCCGGAAGGAGCTCTTACAGCTTTACAAAAGAGAATAACTATTCACAGCTTTCGAATATAACGAACGGTGATTATCTTATTATCGGCTTCGGACATAATGACGAGAAGTATGAAGCGGACAGATATTCCGACCCGACGCTTTCTTCCTCGGATACCTCGACTATGATAGGGACTTATGACGCGCAACGCCCTGTTTCGTTCAAGTACATATTGAAACATTATTATATCGATCTTGCGGTAAGCAAAGGAGCGACGCCAATTCTTTGTACGCCTATAGTAAGACTTGCTTCCGACTCTGCAAAGTATGATTCCGATCATATTACGGAATCGAAAACTAATTATACCGATTCTACCAACAAAAATATTACTACCGACTGGAACGGTGGCAACTATGCGCAGGCAATACGCGATTTGGCGACTGAACAGAATTTAACGCTTGTGGATTTAACCACGCTTACCAAAAATGATTATAAGGCTATCGGTTATGACGAAGCCATTAAATATCATTCTATTAAAGGCGGTAAATGGAGTGATGAATCCAAATCGTCAATCGTTCCCGATTTGGCTTCGTATGACGGAACACATACAAACCTTTTCGGTGCTAAAATGAACAGCTATTATATAGCTGACGCTATTAAATCTACAACTTTACCGCTTTCGGCAAGCGTAAAGACAAACGCAAAAAAACCGACTTATGCCGAAAATGCGACGGCTATGGTTAATCACGATTATGAAGTGCCCTCGCAAGAACCTTTCAATCCCGATACCGATAAATCCTCGAAATGGGCAGTAAACGGTTCCACTAAGGACGCAAATTCCGAAAAGGTTTACAACTGGTACGGCACTGCGTTCGGCGCAAATCTGGGTATTACCAATATTGCTACAACAAGTCAATATTCTATTACACAGGGAACGGACGAGGACGGAGTAACGTTTACGGTCAATGCCGACGCAGGTAAAGGTAAGATACAAAGCGGCGACGACAGTCTTGTCGGTATATTTATACAAATACCGTTTGCTACCGCGTTCACAGTGACGGCGGACGTAACTTTGGAAACTTTCGATAGCTCTAATAATCAGTCGGGCTTTGGTATGATGCTCAGGGATGACATAATGGTAGATTCTTTAAATACAGCGAAAAGTAATTACGTAAATACCGGTTGTATCGTGACTAATAAGGGGGCTGACGCCAATGTTTATTCCGGTAGACTTAACGGAACGTTATTCACTTCGGGCGTTAAGGACAGCGGTATAACCACAGGCACGAAATATAGCTTGTCAATTGCAAGAACAAGCCAGTCCGTTGTCGCTACATTTAACGATAAAGCGCCGTACAGCGCGGTAAAAGATTTTGATCTCGGCGCTTCGGATAATAAATACGTTTATGTTTGTTTGTGGGTAGTAAGAGGAACCAGGGCAAGTTTCAGCAATATTACATTTGCTTCGGGCGAATGGGTAAACGCATAATTCATCAGTAAATAAAAATTCCCCGTTTCGACGGGGAATTTTTTTATTACTATACAAAAATATTTGACATAGGGGGGCTGTATATATATAATCTTCTTGTTTGGGTTTATTTTTATTAAACTTTTTGTTTAAAATCTCTAATCCCGAGGATTATTATGGATATAGGCAATAAAATAAAACGGTTGAGGCTGCAGCTAAACCTTTCGCAGGCGGAGCTTGCCGACCGGTGCGAGCTGACCAAGGGCTACATATCGCAGCTTGAAAACGATTTGACGGAGCCGTCTATCTCGACCTTGCGCGACATTCTTTCGGCTTTGGGTACCGACCTTGCCGAGTTTTTCAAAAAAGAGGACGACGCGCGCATAGTTTTCTCCGCCGATGATTTCATAGAAAAGCATGAAAACGGCATGCTTTTGAAATGGATAATACCCAACGCGCAGAAAAACGAAATGGAACCCGTCCTTGTTGAGCTGTTGGCGGGCGCGTCCACCTCGGTCGATTTCCCTCACGAGGGAGAGGAGTTCGGATACGTTTTGGAAGGCAGGATATGTCTGGAGCTGGGCAAAAAGAAATATATTTGCAAAAAGGGCGAAACCTTTTACTATGCGGCGGACAAGTCGCACAATATTTCAAACAACGGAAACGGAACGGCGAAATTTCTGTGGATTTCCACACCGCCTAATTTTTAAGGAGACTGACATGGGCAAAAGCGAAAACATAATCGAATTGATAGACGTAAAAAAAGTATACGACGGCGACACCGTTGCCGTGGAAAATTTCAATTTACAGGTAAAAAAGGGCGAGTTTGTTACCTTTCTCGGTCCGTCGGGTTGCGGTAAGACCACAACGCTAAGAATGATTGCGGGCTTCGAGCTTCCCACGTCGGGGCAAATACTTTTGGACGGAGAGGACATAAGCCGCCTGCCGCCCAATAAAAGACCCGTAAACACCGTGTTCCAGAAATACGCGCTCTTTCCGCATTTAAACGTTTACGAAAACATTGCGTTCGGTCTGCGGCTGAAAAGGGTGATAAATACATACCGCAATAAAGACGGCGACGAATATACCAAAAAGCAGAAACTTTCCCGTGCGGAAATAGACAAAAAAGTCAAAAAAGCGCTTGAAATAGTCGACTTGGAAGGCTTTGAAAAGAGAAGCGTTTCCACTTTATCGGGCGGACAGCAGCAGCGTATAGCAATAGCGCGTGCAATAGTAAACGAACCGGAAATTCTTCTTCTGGACGAGCCTTTGGGCGCGCTTGACCTTAAAATGCGCAAGGAAATGCAGATCGAGCTTAAAAATATGCACAAAAGGCTGGGCATAACCTTTATCTACGTCACGCACGACCAGGAAGAAGCGCTTACCATGTCGGACAAAGTAGTCGTCATAAACGACGGCGAAATACAGCAGACGGGCACGCCCACGGAAATCTATAACGAGCCCGTAAACACCTTCGTTGCGGACTTCATAGGCGAAAGCAACATTTTCAACGGGGCTGTCGTCGGCAAACTGAAAGTAAAATTTTGCGGCGCGACGTTCGACTGCCTTGACGATTACGAGATAAACCAGCTTGTGGACGTCGTCGTGCGTCCCGAGGATATTAAAATTTGTTCGCCCGGGGAAGGGCAGCTTAAAGGCAAGGTGCTGTCAACCGTTTTTAAGGGCGTCCATTACGAAATAACGGTAGGTATAGGCAAGTTTGAAATTATAATACAAAGCACGTCCAATGCGGAGGCGGGCACAACCATAGGCATGCGCATAGAGCCTGACGGTATACATCTTATGCGTAAGGTCTACACCGTCAACAAATACGACGGAGTCGTTACAAAAAACAACGCGGTGGAGTTCGGCGACGGCGTTTTCGACTGCGACGTCACTCAGCTTTACAAAGGTTCACATCTGGACGAAGAAGGTTACCTTATCACCGCTCAGGGCGAAAAAATAGATTTGACCGGCACGGAAGTTTGCGTTGAGGTAGACACGCACGCCATAACCATGACGGACGACATATCCTCGGGCGGGGCTCAGGGAAATATCATTTCCATGATATACAAGGGCGACCATTACCGCTATATTGTCAGAACAGAAGAAAACGAGGAGGACTACGTTCTGTCCTGTCCCGACCTGTGGAACACCGGCGACTTGGTCGGCGTGATAATCCCCAAAGAAAAAATAAAGCTTACCTTAAAAGTTACGGGGGAAGACGTTAAATGAAGCTGAGATTCAACAGAAAACAGCTTTGTATCCCGTACGCTGTGTTTTTGATACTGTTTGTAATATTTCCGCTGTTAGTGCTTGTGTATCACGCGTTTACAAACGGACAGGGTAAATTTACTTTTTCCAATTTTACCGCCTTTTTTTCAAGCACAAACACACTCGGCACGCTTTTATATTCGTTTGCGGTTGCCGCCGTCACAACGCTTGTCTGCCTTGCGATAGCTTATCCCACGGCGTACATACTTGCAAGAAGCAACTTTAAAAAGAAGTACGCACTGCTTCTGCTTTTCATACTTCCCATGTGGATTAACTTCACGCTCAGGGTAACCGCGCTTAAAGAAATACTTACGCTTATCGAAGGAAACATTTCGAAATATCAGTTTTTTAATTCCGTAACGGGTATGACGTACGACTTTCTGCCCTTTATGATACTGCCGCTGTACACGTCGCTTTCCAAGCTTGACAAAAGCTATCTGGAAGCCGCGGCGGATTTGGGCGCGGGTAAATTTACGACGTTCATGCGCGTAACCCTGCCGCTTTCGGTCCCGGGCATAATTTCGGGCGTGACTATGGTGTTTCTCCCTTCCATGACCAACTACGTGGTTCTGGATATGCTGTACAACAGCACATACATTATGGGCAGCCTTATCGGCAGTTATTTCAGCGCGTACGACTGGAATAACGGCGCGCTTATATCTCTCGTGCTGCTTGTCATAATTTTTATAGTTACGTTAGCCACAAACCGTTTCAGTGAAAAGGATTCGGGCAACAGGGGGACGCTGCTGTGAAAAAGTATTTAGGCATAATATGGTTGGTTCTTGTGCTTGCGTTCATATACGTGCCCGTGGTCGTGCTTGCCGTGTACAGCTTTACGGACGCTTCTATGGTCGGCGCGTCGGCAAACGGATTTTCCTTTAAAAACTACGTAAATCTTTTTGCCGACGAGGGTCTGAGGAATATGATTTTCGGCACGATTGTGCTTGCCGTTGTCTGCGCGGCTGTTTCAACCGTGCTTGCAACTTTCGGGGCGATAGGCGCGTTTTATTCAAAAAAGGTCACCAAATCGCTTTTGAACGCCGTCAATCAGATACCCGTCGTAAACGCGGACATAGTTACCGGCTTTTCCATATGCGTGCTTCTCATAGTTATAATGCAGGTAAGCAAGGACACGTATATTCCGCTCGGTCTGGGACATATAGTTCTCACCGCGCCCTTTGTATATCTTTCCATACTTCCCAAGCTTAAACAAATGGATAACAGTCTGTACGAAGCCGCGCTCGATTTGGGCGCAACCCCCGCGCAGGCGCTGTTCAAGGTGGTTATTCCCCAGCTTATTCCTGGTATACTTTCGGGCTTTATGCTGGCGGTAACTCTTTCTTTGGACGATTATTTCGTGACAACGTACACAAAGCCTTCCACGTTCGACACGATAAGCACTTACGTCGTAAACGCGACGAAGGGCAGCCAGACGGAAGCGAAAACCGCGCTTTGGGCGCTTTCCACTTTGATTTTCATTGTTGTGATAGTTGCGGTCGTGCTCATGAACGTGCTGTCCGGCAGAAAAAAGGAGAAAAAAAATGAGTCTCGTTAAAAGATTTTTTTCCGCTTTTGCGGCGGCGGCAATTATTTTTCCGTGTTTTGTCGGCTTTGCGGGCTGTAAAAAAAGCGACTCCGCAATCACCCTGCGCGTGTGCAGTTGGGAAGAATATATCGACGAGGGCGACAGGGAGGAAGGGATAAATCCCATGGTCGACGACTTTACGGAGTGGTTCAATTCCTCGCACGACTATAAAGTGAAAGTAGAGTATTCCACTTTCGGCACCAACGAGGATTTGTACAACAGTTTAAGTCTGGGCGACGTTTACGACCTCGTTTGTCCGTCCGATTATATGATTATGAAGCTTATTGCCGAGGACGAATGTCTGGACTATTCGGACGAATTCTTTGACGTCGCGGCGGAGGAAAATTATTACGTCAACAACGTTTCGCCCTATATAGACGGAATTTTCAAAGCAAACGGCTGGGACAAAAAGGCCGCATGCTACATGTGGGGTACGACGGGGCTGGTTTACAATACCGATAAGTTAAAAAATACGAAGGACGTTTCCACCTGGAAAATACTTTTAAACGAAGCTTATAAAAGGCAGGTCACCGTAAAGGACAACGTGCGCGACGCGTATTTTGCGACTCTCGGCATAATCAACAGCGATAAACTGGGCGGTGAAATAACTTCCGCGGAACGAAGCGCCCTGTTAAACGACGTTGACGCGCGGACCATAGAAGAAGCGGAGCGCGTTTTAAAGAAAATAAAGGAAAACGTTTATTCCTTTGAAACGGACGCTGGCAAATCCGATATGGTGACGGGCAAGGTTATAGCAAATTACCAGTGGTCGGGCGACGCCGTTTATATCATGGACGAAGCGGAAAACGACGGTAAAACTCTTTGGTATTCCGTCCCCGACGAGTGCGCCAATCTCTGGTTCGACGGCTGGCTTATGTTAAAACGCGGCATAAACGGAAACGGACAAAGGCGTGTCGCGGCGGAAGCGTTCGTAAACTTCCTGTCCCGTCCGGACAATGCCGTCAGGAATATGGAGTATATCGGTTACACTTCGGCGATAGCGGGCGACGAGGTGTACGAATATATAAACGACAGCTACGCCTCCGGCGGGGCGGAGGAAACGTTGGAATATGACGTAAGTTACTTTTTCGGCGGGGATTGCAAAATAATCGCGGATAAAGCGGACTTCGGCTTCGACGGTACAAATATAAACCGCGGCAGACAGCTTTTCGCGCAGTACCCCCCGCAGAACGTAATTGACAGAAGCGTAATTATGATGGATTTCGGCGACAAGCTTTCGGACATAAACGCAATGTGGATAAGCGTGCGCTGTCAGGATTTAAAGGATATTTCTCCCGTCGCGATAGGCGTAACAGCCGCCGTTGCCGCCGTTGCCGTCACAGGCATTTTGCTTTACGTTTTCAGATACAGAATTTTCGGTAAGTATAAACCCAAAAAGGGATACGAAAAAGTAGAAAAATAAATTGCTTGCTTCCAAGCAAATAAAACAACCGCGGCGCGGACAATGTATTGTCCGCGCCGCGGTTACTTTGCTTAAACGCGCTTGACGGTAAACGGCGTAAAGTGTTGACTTTAAAAGCCGTAACTGCTATATTTTAAGCATGACTGAAAAATCATTTTCAAGGACGGAAGCGCTGTTCGGCGCAGAAGCAATGTGCAGACTCGCCGCCGCGCGCGTGGCGGTATTCGGGTTGGGCGGCGTCGGCGGCTATGCGGCGGAAGCGCTTGCACGCGCAGGTATCGGCGCGCTTGATTTAATAGACGGCGACGTCGTTGACGAAACTAATATAAACCGTCAAATTTTTGCGTTGCAAAGCACCGTCGGACGGGCTAAAACAGAGGTCGCGGCGGAACGTGTTTTACAAATCAATCCCAAATGCGACGTCAAAACGCATATGATATTTTATACGGAAAAAAATTCCGACGTGTTGGATTTTTCCGCGTTCGACTATGTCGTCGACGCCATAGACACGGTGTCCGGCAAAATTGCGATAGCCGTCAACGCAAAGAAGAACGGCGTTCCCGCCATAAGCTGCATGGGCACCGGCAACAAGCTGGATTCCACGGCGTTCGAGGTGGCGGATATTTACTCCACCTCGGTCTGCCCGCTGGCGAGAGTGATGCGCAGGGAACTGAAAAAACGCGGCGTGGAAAAATTGAAAACGGTGTATTCGAAAGAGCTTCCGCAGGGCGCCGCCGCCGCGGAAAACGGAGACGGAAAAACCGTGCCTGCCAGCAATTCTTTCGTTCCTCCCGTCGCAGGTTTTATAATCGCCGGCGAGGTGATAAAATACGTCGCCGCGGGAAAAAGCGGAAAAGCGGATTTGCGGCGCTGACGGGCGCATATGCGGCGTTTTACGTGTTTTTAACGCGTTGCGGCGTATTAACGCAAAAACATGCGTCAAATGCGCTTTAAGCGCCATATTTGTTAATGAATTTACTTGATTTTGAAAAAATTTTGTTATACAATTTAATAAAGTATTCACAGAGGTAATGCATTATGTCAGAATGGTTGCAAAATTCTCCTTTATTTTTACCGAACTGGGCCTGGCTTGCAATAGCGTTGGTTCTGGTTGTATTGGCAATCTTAATTATTATTATAGCGGTGGTAGGTAAGAACCGTAAGCGCAAAGGCGAAAAATCTTCGCCCGCGCCTCGTGAAGAAGAAGCGGTTTCCGTCCCCGGGCAGACCGCCGTAACGGAGGAACGTTACGTCGCGGCAGAGCCTTACGAAACTTACACTTACAATCCCGCAGACCCCGCGCCCGCGGCAGACGACGGACTTGAAGAAGTTACCGTAAAACAAGTCGTGGAAGAAGTGGTGGTTGAAGAAGTTCCCGCAGAAGAAACGCAGGAGAAAAAGCCAGCAAAATCCGCGGCGAAAAAACCTGCGTCAAAGCCCGCCGTCAAGAAGGAAACAAAACCCGCGGCGAAGCAGCCTGCGAAAAAACCCGCAACCGAAAAGAAAGAAGAAAAGCCTGCGGCAAAGCGAGTTTCTACCGCAAAGCTTGTAGCGGCTAAGGAAGAAAAAGCGGCGAAGGCGGCGGCAAAACCCGCGGAAAAGAAAGAAACCAAACCCGCGGCAAAAACGACTGCCAAAAAAGAGACGAAGCCCGCGGTAAAAGCGGCGGAGAGCAAGACCGCAAAACCCGCGTCAAAGCCCGCGCCCAAAAAGGAAGAAAAGCCCGCCGTTTCAAATAAAAACGACGACAGCGATAAAAAGGTTTACCATATTTCCAAACGCAAGGACGACGGAAAGTGGCAGATAAAGGCGGAGGGCGGCGCAAAGGCAATCAAGCTTTTCTATACCCAGCAGGAAGCAATCGATTACGCCAAGGCTATAGCCGACAACCAGCCCGCGCGCGTTGTAGTGCATAAGATGGACGGCTCTTTCAGAAGTCTTAATTACGGCAGCAGAAAGTAAAATAAAGCATTGCGCCCGCGCGTCGCGCGGGCGTTTTCGTATTAAAAGTTTGATATTCTTTATTTAAGTTTATAAAATATTTTAAGGAGTGTGTTATGACAAAGATAGATATTTTTTCGGGATTTTTGGGCGCGGGCAAAACCACGCTTATTAAAAAGCTTATCAAGGAAGCTTATGCGGGCGAAAAGCTTGTGCTTATCGAAAACGAATTCGGTGAAATAGGCGTCGACGGCGGCTTTATGCAGGACGCGGGCATAAAGGTGAACGAGCTTAATTCGGGCTGTATATGCTGTTCGCTTGTAGGCGACTTCGCAAAAGCGCTTAAAAAAGTTTACGCGGAATACCGCCCCGACAGAATTTTGATAGAGCCCTCTGGCGTGGGCAAGCTTTCGGACGTAATAAGCGCGGTCAAAAGCGCGGGGCTCGACAACTGTAAAATAAACGCTTACACCGCCGTGGTCGATGCGTCCAAGTGCAAAATGTACATGAAAAACTTCGGCGAATTTTTCAACGACCAGATAGAAACCGCGGCATGCATAATTTTCAGTCATGCCGACGTAACCGACCCGGACAAGCTTGAAGCGGCAGTAAAGCTCGTGCGCGGGCATAACGGCAAGGCGACCTTCGTCACCACGGATTGGCAACAGCTTGACGGTAAAGAGATTCTCGCCGCAATGGAGCATGCTACTACGCTTGAAACCGAGCTTACGGATTTAAAAGAAGCACACGAATGCTGTCACGGACATCACCACCATGAAGAGCACGAGTGCTGTCACGGTCACCACCACCACGAAGAAGAACACGAGTGCTGCCACGGACACCACCACCACGAAGACGAGCACGAGTGCTGTCACGGTCACCACCACGAAGACGAGCACGAGTGCTGTCACGGTCATCACCATGACCACGGACACCATCACGCCGACGAAGTATTTACAAGCTGGGGCGTTGAAACAAGCAAAAAATTCGATAAGGCGGAGCTGGAAAAACTTCTTTCCTCTCTTTCCGAGGCGGCGCGTTTCGGCGAAGTGCTCCGTGCAAAGGGAATTGTTGCGGGTAGCGGGTCGGAATGGATTCATTTCGACTATATCCCGGGCGAGGTCAACGTGCGTACGGGCGCGGCGGCTGTTACCGGCAGGCTGTGTGTTATAGGCGCCGGTATAGACGGCGGCGCGCTTGAAAAACACTTCGGGGTATAAAATGCAGGACGTATCCGTATACCTGTTTCTGGGCTTTCTGGAATCGGGTAAAACCAAATTCATACAGGAAACGCTGGAAGACCCCCGCATGGAAAACGGGGAGCGGACTATGCTTCTCGTCTGCGAGGAGGGCGTGGAGGAATACGAGCCGGACAAGTTTCAGGTAAACAACGTGGTTGTGGTTACTTTGGAAAACGCAAGCGAGCTTACCGTGCAGACGCTGGAATCTTTAACCGCAAAGCATAAGGCGCAGCGCGTTATCGTCGAGTATAACGGCACCTGGCTGTTACAGCAGTTTTTCGACGCCATGCCCGAAAGCTGGGTCATTAACCAGATGATGACCTTTTTCGACAGCAACACTTTCCTTAATTATAATGCTAATATGCGTCAGCTTGTTTTCGATAAGATACAAATGACGCAGATGGTTGTATTCAACCGCTTCAAGGGCGAATACGATAAAATGCAGTTCCATAAAACAGTGCGCGGTGTTTCCCGCCGCCCCGATATCGTTTACGAGTATCAGGGCGGAAAACCGGAGTTCGACGAAATTGAGGACCCTATGCCTTTCGACGTCGACGCGCCCGTAGTAGAGATAGAGGACAGGGATTTTGCCTGGTTCTACCGCGACATGGCGGAAAACACTCAAAGCTATATAGGAAAAACCGTAAAGTACAAGGGCATGGCGGCCGTTTCCAAAAAAACGCCGTCGGGTTGCGTTATTCTGGGCAGGCACATTATGACCTGCTGCGAGGCGGATATCGCGTACGACGGTTTTGCGGTCAAGACCTGCGGACTTTTGAATGATATAAAAACGCGCGACTGGCTTACCGTAACCGCAAAAATCGTATACGAATATAATGCCGCGTATCGTGCTAAAGGTCCCGTTTTAATAGCGGAAAAGCTCGAAATTGCGGAGCCGCCCGCAGAAATTGTCGCAACCTACTATTAAAAACGGTCGTATTTTGACGAAATTACACTACTTTTGAGGACCGACGGTTTTTGTGACGAAATTTTTTGTTTTTTGAAAAATTATGTGTTAAACTTTAACTATACAAAGGTTTCGGAGGAAAACACATGAAAATTTCGCTTGATCAAAACTATATAGACAAAGTAATCTGCCTTGCCAGAATCGAAAAGGAACTTGAAAAAGTTGAGGAAGTTTTAAAGACCCCTTCGAGGACGGTTGAAGACATAGTAAAACACATACAGTTATTAAAAGAAAAAAAAGAAATGGCTTGAAAATTTGCCGCCGCGCGTAGATTTACGCGCGGCGTTGTTGTTTCCGTCATGCCGCGGTTATAAAAAATATGCAAATTTATGAAAAAAAGTAATAAAAATCCGTTGACTTTTGTTGCATTATTTAATATAATAGTCAAGCGTGTAAAATAATGTGCGTATGGGATGAAGCGTAAAGTTACTGTAAAACGCCCGATTTTCAAGCCGGAAGCGACAGATAATTTGCGCCGACAAATGTAGAAGCAAGACTTCTGCGACTAACCGCGGCTTTACCTTTTAAACGCCCTTAAAACGGTGTTTTTTAATTTCAAAAAGCGCGATACACACGGATAAGTTGACACGCCGTAAAATGTTAGTATAAAAAGGAGCAACACAAATGGCAGGACAGAAAATAAGAATTAAACTTGCGGCATACGACCACGAATTGGTAGACTTGGCGGCTTCGCGCATAGTCGAAACCATGAAAAAGAGCGGCGCTAAAATTTCGGGACCCGTTCCCCTTCCCACCGAGAGGGAGATTGTTACTATTCTCCGCTCTCCCCACAAATACAAGGACAGCCGCGAACAGTTCGAACAGAGAACTTATAAAAGGATTATAGACATCTATACCCCCAACGCTAAGCTTTTGGACACCGTTCATCTTCCCGCGGGCGTAGATATCAAGATAAAGCTTTAACGGTTAAAGCAAAGTAATTAAGCTTATTTATGGATACTCTACGTAAAGCAGACGACGGCAACGGCGGGACGGCGGCGCGCGGTATCCGAGAAATATATAATATAAGGAAAGGAGAACTTTATCAATGAATAAAGCAATCATCGGACGTAAAGCGGGTATGACCCAGATATTTACGCCGGAGGGAAAAGTAATTCCCGTAACCGTAATAGAGGCAGGTCCCTGCCCCGTTGTCCAAATCAAGACTGCGGAAAAAGACGGTTACTGCGCTTTGAAGCTCGGCTTCGACGAGGCAAAGGAAAAAGCGTTGACGAAACCCGAACTCGGTCAGTTCAAAAAAGCGGGCGTTAAGCCCTGCAAAGTCTTGAAGGAATTCAGGCTTGACGATTTATCGTCATACGAAGTCGGAAAAGAAA
This sequence comes from uncultured Christensenella sp., assembly GCA_910578765.1. GTDB lineage: Bacteria > Bacillota > Clostridia > Christensenellales > Borkfalkiaceae > Coproplasma. The sequence goes on along the minus strand of CAJTRW010000001.1, from coordinate 23,030 downwards.
TCAAGGCGGACGTTTTCACCGTGGGCGACAGGGTGGACGTACACGGGGTGACCAAGGGTCACGGTTATACGGGCGTCATCAAAAGATGGAACCAGCACAGACTGAAAGAAACGCACGGCGTCGGCCCCGTACACAGAGAGCCCGGCTCCATGGGTGCGAACAGCTCGCCTTCGAGGGTTTTCAAGAATAAGCGTCTCGCGGGACAGTACGGCGTTGAAAACGTCACCGTTCAGAATTTGGAAATCGTGCGCGTCGACGTTGAAAGAAACTGCATTCTCGTAAAGGGCTCGGTTCCCGGCGCGAACGGCAGCGTCGTTACCATAAACGACACCGTTAAATAAGGAGTATCAAGATGCCTAATATAAAAGTTTATAAGATGGACGGCAAAGAGGCCGGCACGATAGATTTAAGCGAAAAAGTATTCGGCGCGGAATACAACGAAGCTCTCATACACCAGGCGGTCGTTACCCGTCTCGCAAACGAAAGACAGGGAACCAAATCCACTCTCACCCGCACGGAAGTGCGCGGCGGCGGAAGAAAGCCTTGGAGACAGAAGGGCACGGGCAACGCGCGTCAGGGCTCTATAAGGGCGCCCCAGTGGAATAAGGGCGGCGTTGTGTTCGCACCCAAAAGCCGCGATTTTTCCAAAGATATGAACAAGAAGGCGAAAATCGCCGCGCTTGTTTCCGCTCTTTCCAAAAAAGTTGCGGACGGAGAACTTCTGGTTGTGGACAAGTTGGAGGTTAAGGACGGCAAGACCAAAGAGATGGTCGCTTTCCAAAAAGCCTTGAAGCTTGACAAAAGCGCGATAGTATTTATGGATAACGACGACGTAAAGGTTATACGCGCCGCGCAGAACATAGAAAATTTCGGAACGCTTCCCGTAGCGCAGATTTCCGCGTATGAAGTGGTTGCGAACAATAAGGTCGTTCTTACCAAAGAAGCGGTCAAGAAAATAGAGGAGGTCTACGGAGAATAATGGTAGCCGAAGATATAATTTTAAAACCCCTCCTCACGGAAAAGGGATACGACGGCATAGCCGATAAAAAGTATACTTTCATAGTAGCCAAATCGGCAAACAAAACCCAGATAAAGCTTGCGGTTGAAAAGCTTTTCAACGTAAGAGTAGACAGCGTCAACACGGTAAACTGCAAAGGCAAGTTGAAGCGCATGGGCAGAAACGAAGGTTACACACCCGACTACAAGAAAGCAATCGTCCAGCTTACAGCCGATTCCAAGGCGATTGAATTCTTCAACTCGTTATCGTAAGGAGAAAAGAAAATGGCAGTAAAAAGGTATAAACCGACCTCCCCCGCACGCCGTTTCATGACGGTCAGCGCGTATACGGAGCTTTCGGGCGACAAACCCGAAAGAAGCTTGCTTCACGATAAGCGCAAGTCGGGCGGAAGAAATAATCAGGGCAAAATAACCGTACGTCACATCGGCGGCGGCAACAGAATCAAATACAGAATAATAGATTTCAAGCGCAATAAGGACGGTATCCCCGCGACGGTCAAGAGCATTCAGTACGACCCCAACAGGTCTGCGCACATAGCTCTCCTCGCTTATGCGGACGGCGAAAAGAGATACATTCTCGCTCCCGTAGGTCTTAACGTAGGCGATAAGGTCGTATCGGGTTCCGGCGCGGACATCAAAGCGGGCAACGCGCTTGCTCTTGCGGATATCCCCGTAGGTACGGTCGTCCACGCGATAGAAATGAAGCCCGGCAGGGGCGCGCAGATTGCAAGGTCTGCGGGCATCTCCGCGCAGATAATGGCAAAAGAAGGCGCTTACGCCACAATCAAAATGCCTTCCGGTGAAATGAGACTCATTCCCGTAACGTGCAAAGCGACGATAGGTCAGGTCGGCAATCTCGAGCATGAGATTATCCGCGTCGGCAAAGCCGGCAAGACCCGTCACCTCGGCATTAAGCCCACCGTCCGCGGCGCGGTCATGAACCCCAACGACCACCCTCACGGCGGCGGCGAGGGCAAATCGCCCGTCGGCCATGCAGGTCCTATGACCCCTTGGGGCAAGCCTGCGCTCGGCTATAAGACGAGAAAGAAGAAGAACCCCACTTCCAAATTCATATTAAAGAGAATCAATTAAGGAGGAATAGACAATGTCAAGAAGCGTTAAAAAAGGCCCTTATGCCGAAGGTAGACTTATGGCAAGAATCGAGGCGATGAACGCTGCCGGCGAGAAGAAGGTTGTTAAAACCTGGTCGCGCGCGACAACGATATTCCCCCAGATGGTCGGACACACTATAGCGGTTTACGACGGAAGAAAGCACGTTCCCGTATATATAACCGAAGATATGGTAGGTTGCAAGCTCGGCGAGTTTGCCCCCACCAGAACGTTCAAGGGGCACGCGGCTAAAACCGCCAAGAAGTAAGGAGTACTATTATGGCAAGCAATATGAATAAAAAGGTAGAAAGAATTGCCGCCAACGGGGATAAGCGTCCTTACGCAACGGCAAAATATCTCAGACTGTCCCCTTACAAAGTGCGCACGGTGCTCGCGCTTATCCGCGGTAAATCCGTAGACGAAGCCGAGGCGATACTCACTTATTGCAACAAGGGCGGCAGCGACGAAGTAAAGAAAGTGCTGTTGTCTGCGGCAGCCAATGCAGAGCATAACAAGGGCATGGACAGAAGCGATCTTATAGTAGCGGAGGCGTTCGCAAACGGCGGACCTCATTTAAAAAGAATGCAACCCGTTTCCAAGGGGCGCGGACATGCGATTTTAAAGAGAACGAGCCACGTTACCGTAATACTCGACGCGAAGAAGGTTTAAGGAGAAGAATATGGGACAAAAAGTTAATCCTCACGGTTTAAGAGTCGGCATAATAACCCCTTGGGATACCCAGTGGTACGCGGATAAGAAAACTTTCGCTACCAACCTCAAAGAGGACAGCGATATCCGTACCTTTATCAAGAAAAAGTATTATGACGCAGCTATCAGCAAAATTACTATCATAAGGGCGGCCAACAAGGTCGAAATAGGCATCTATACGGGGCGTCCCGGCGTGCTTATCGGCAAAGCCGGCTCCGAGATAGAGGTAATTAAGAAAGACCTTTCCAAGCTTACGAAAGGCAAGGCAATAATAATCAACGTCAGAAAGGTCGAAAAAATCGACCAGGACGCACAGCTTGTTGCGGAGGCGGTAGCTTCCCAGCTTGAAAAGCGCGTATCTTACAGAAGGGCTGTAAAACAGCAGATTGCAAAGGTTGCAAAGACCGGCGTAAAGGGCGTTAAAATAACCGTCAGCGGCAGGCTTGACGGCAGGGAAATCGCAGGAAGCGAAAGCTATCACGACGGTTCCATTCCCCTTCAGACCATACGTGCGGAAATAGATTACGGCTTCGCGGAAGCGCATACCACTTTCGGCGTGCTCGGCATCAAGTGCTGGATTTACAAAGGCGAAGTGCTTGACGCTACGAAGAAGCTGACGATCTCGGACGGAGGAGAAGAGTAAAATGTTAATCCCCAAGAGAGTTAAAAGAAGAAGACAGCACAGGGGCAAGATAAAAGGCTCCGCGCAGAAAGGCAATAAAATTGCTTACGGCGAGTACGGTCTTGTCGCGGAGGAGCCCGCAAGGATTACCTCCCGCCAGATAGAAGCCGCCCGTGTAGCAATGACGAGATTCATAAAGAGAGGCGGAAAGGTCTGGATAGACATTTTCCCCCACAAGCCTATAACAAAGCACCCCGCGGAATCCCGTATGGGTTCCGGTAAAGGCGCGGTTGAATATTGGGTAGCTATAGTAAAACCCGGCAGAGTAATGTTCGAAATGGCGGGCGTTGCTGAGGACGTGGCAAGAGAGGCTATGCGCCTTGCCAGCCACAAGCTTCCCATTAAGTGCAAATTCGTAAAGAAAGAAACCGAAGGCGGTGAAGCCAATGAAAGCTAAGGAAATAGTCAATTTAAGCGACGAAGAACTCGACGCAAAGCTCAAAGAGCTTAAGACCGAGCTTTTCAATCTTCGTTTCCGCCATGCAAGCGGACAGCTTGAAAACCCCCTGTCGATAAACCTTGTAAAAAAGGATATCGCGCGCGTCAATACGGTTATCCGCGCAAGACAGTTAAAGGCGTAAGGAGTATCTAATGGAAGAAAGAAACCTCAGAAAGGAAAGAGTAGGAATAGTCGTTTCGGACAAAATGGATAAAACGGTCGTAGTAGCCGTAACCGAAAAGGCAAAGCATCCTCTTTATAAAAAGACCATAACCAAGACCACGCGTTTTAAGGCGCACGACGAGAAAAACGAGTGCGGCGAGGGCGACACGGTAAGGATAGTGGAAACGCGCAAGCTGTCTAAGGATAAAAACTGGCGCGTGGCGGAAGTCGTCGAGAAGGCAAAATAATCCGGCTTTGTACGTACTTCGCAAAACGTTGTTGTGTTTGGGCTTTGATCGGGCCGCGTACGTCTTGTACGCCCCGCGCAATTGCTCGCGCTCCGTTTTGCTTGTATATTCAAAACCGAATATAGGCAAATAACGGCAAGATTGTTTGACGGCGCGTAATGGAGAGCGGAACACTCACTTCGCTTATGTGCACGCGGCGCAATCCTCTGCGTAAATAAAGTTGTAAGTTCAAAAATAGGAGAGTTTTTATGATACAACCCCAGACAAGGCTCAAAGCCGCGGACAACAGCGGCGCGAAAGAGCTTATGTGTATTAAGGTGTTAGGCGGGTCTTTCAGAAAGACCGCAAACATAGGCGACGTTATCGTATGCTCGGTTAAGACCGCAAACCCCGGCGGCGCGGTCAAGAAGGGCGAGGTAGTCAAGGCGGTAATAGTGCGCAGCGCCAAAGGAATCAGGCGCGAGGACGGCACATACATCAGGTTCGACGACAATGCCGCGGTTATAATCGGCAACAATCAGGAGCCGCGCGGAACGCGTATCTTCGGACCGATTGCAAGAGAGCTGAGAGAGAAAAACTACATGAAGATAATTTCTCTCGCGCCCGAGGTTCTGTAATTAAGGAGATAAAGCTATGAACGTAAAATTGAATGATAATGTTTTGGTTATCACCGGTAAGTATGCGGGCAAGCAGGGCAAGGTAATTGCCGCGTCTCCCAAAAGCGCAACGGTAACCGTAGAAGGCGTGAATATTCACAAAAAAGCCAAGAAAGCGAGAAGGGCGAACGAAGTTTCTTCCATAGTAAGCGTTGAGGGTCCCATTGACGTTTCCAACGTAATGGTGGTATGCCCCTCCTGCGATAAAGCAATCCGCGTAAAGCACGGTTTGGAAGGCGAAAAGAAAGTAAGGGTCTGCCCCAAATGCGGCGCGGTACTCGATAAAGCTTACGGCGGCAAGGCTGCAAAGAGCGCCAAGAAAGAAGAACCCAAGAAGCGCGTAAGAAAGCGCGCCAAGAAAGAAGAAGCCGAAACGACGCCGGAAACACCCGACGGCGATAAGGCAGAGTAAGGAGCGGAAAAATGGCTAAGAAAGAAAAAGTTTATAATTCCAGAGTATGCGAAGCTTACGAAAAGGAAGCAGTCCCCGCCCTTATCAAAAAATTCGGTTACAATAACCCTATGCAGGTTCCCAAGCTTGTCAAGATAGTAATAAGCTCGGGACTGGGCGACATAAAGGACAACGCGAAATCCATTCAGATGGCGCAGAACGAGCTTAAACAGATTGCGGGTCAGCAGCCCGTCCTCTGCAAAGCGAAAAAATCCGTAGCAAACTTCAAACTGCGCGAGGGCATGACGATAGGACTTAAAGTTACGCTTCGCGGCAAGATGATGTACGAATTCTACGACAAGTTCGTTTCAATCGCTTTGCCCCGTGTGCGCGACTTCCGCGGCGTTTCTCCCGAAGCGTTCGACGGCAAAGGCAATTATTGCATGGGCGTCAAGGAACAGCTTATCTTCCCCGAAATCCAGTACGATCAGGTTGAAAAGATAAGAGGTATGGACATTTGCTTCGTTACTACCGCTAAAACGGACGAAGAAGCGAGAGAGCTTTTAAGGGCGCTGGGTATGCCCTTCAAGAAGTAAGGAGAGAATTATGGCAAAGAAAGCAATGATAAATAAGCAGCAAAAGCCTGCTAAATACTCCACGAGGGCGTATACGAGATGCTCCATTTGCGGCAGACCGCACGCGGTTCTCAGAAAGTACGGAGTATGCCGTATCTGTTTCAGAAACCTTGCTTACAAGGGACAAATCCCCGGCGTAAAGAAATCGAGTTGGTAAGACGGAGGTAATAAGTTATGACAGACCCTATAGCGGATATGCTCACACGCATCAGAAATGCGATAATGGTAAATAAAGACACGGTTGAGGTTCCCTCATCCAACATGAAGAAAGCAATTGCGGACATATTGCTTGCCGAGGGATACGTTTCCGACGTAAAGACCGAAGAAGACGGTTACAACGGTAAGCTTGTCATCACGCTTAAATATATCGGCAAAAAACGTTCGGTAATAAACGGATTAAAGCGGGTATCCAAGCCCGGACTCAGGTCTTATTCCGGCGTGGAAGATATGCCGAAGGTTCTTAACGGACTTGGCGTTGCAATACTTTCCACAAACAAAGGAATAATGACGGACAGGCAGGCAAAAGCCGCAAACGTTGGCGGCGAAGTGCTTTGCTACGTCTGGTAAGGAGGTAATTTAAATATGTCGAGAATAGGTAAATTACCCGTAGCGGTTCCCGCAGGCGTTACGATAACGTTTGAAAACGGACTTCTGACCGTAAAAGGTGCGAAGGGAACGCTTACGCAAAATGTAGTCGGCGATATAGATATTAAGGTTGAGGGCGCGGAAGCGCACGTAATCAAAACCGCAGACAAAGAAGGCGCCGACGCGAAACACGGACTCTACCGCGCGCTTTTACACAACATGGTTGTGGGCGTGACGGAAGGATACAAAAAAACGCTTAAAGTAAACGGAGTCGGCTGGAAGGTTGCAAAACAGGGCAACAAAGTCGTTCTCAATATCGGCTTCTCGCACCCCGTAGACTTCCCCGAGCCCAACGGCGTAAAGCTTGAATGTCCCGGCCCCAACGAAATAGTGGTTTCCGGCATAGACAAAAATCTTGTCGGTCAGACCGCCGCGAATATCCGCGAACTCAGAGTACCCGAACCTTACCACGGCTACGGCATCGCTTACAGCGACGAAGTAATCGAGCGCAAGGAAGGCAAGACCGGCGGCAAGGGTAAGAAGTAAGAGGTAAAAAAATATGATTAATAAGATAGATAAAAATAAGGAAAGGCAGCGCCGCCACGCGAGAGTCAGGAAAAAGATTTTCGGAACGGCGGAAACGCCCAGACTCAGCGTTTACAGAAGTCTTAACCATATTTACGTTCAGGTTATCGACGATACGAAAGGCGTAACGCTTTGTTCCGCTTCCACAATGGAAAAGGACGTTAAGTCTGCCGTAAAGGACATGACCAAGACCGACGCGGCTAAGGTTGTAGGCAAGGCGGTTGCGGAAAAGGCGCTCAAAAACGGCGTTAAACAGGTTGTTTTCGACAGGGGCGGATACCTTTATACGGGTCGTGTTCAGGCGGTAGCGGACGGCGCGAGAGAAGCCGGACTCAATTTCTAAGGAGCTTATTATGGAAGAAAAGAAAGAAAGACCTGCAAGAAAAGATAACAGAAGAAGACAGCAGGAAGACGACGGCTTAATCAAAAAACTCATTCAGGTTAACAGAGTTACCAAAACCGTAAAGGGCGGCAGAAACATGCGCTTCGCGGCGCTTGTGGTTGTCGGCGACGGCAAAGGCTCGGTAGGATACGGAATGGGTAAATCCAAGGAAGTTCCCGAAGCTATCGAAAAAGCCAACGCACAGGCAAAGAAAAACATGCGCAAGGTTTGCCTTAAAGGCACTTCCATTCCTCATACCGTGCTCGGCACGTTCGGCAGGGGCTCCGTCCTCATGATGCCTGCGTCCGAAGGTACCGGCGTTATCGCCGGCGGCCCCGTACGTGCGGTTATGGAAGCGGCAGGCGTTAAGGACGTAAGAACGAAATCTCACGGTACTTCCAATCCCATAAACTGCGTTAAAGCCGCTATTTGCGGTCTGTTCGAGCTTATGTCCCCCGAGGACGTTGCGAACGCGCGCGGCAAAAACGTGGAAGATTTGACTGTATAACGGAGGACGGGTATGATTAAGGTTACTTTAATTAAAAGCGTTTCTAACGAAACAAAAACGGTCAAGGCCACCGTTGAGGCATTGGGTCTCAAAAAAATAGGTCAGACTAAAACCTTTGAAGAATCACCCGCCGTTCTCGGTCAGGTCAAGAAAGCGGGATATCTTCTGAAAGTAGAAAAGGGAGAGTAAAGTTATGAGAATAGATACTTTATCGCCCGCGGAAGGCTCCACCTCCCGCGTAAAAAGACTCGGCAGAGGCATAGGCTCCGGTCACGGCAAGACGTCCTGTAAAGGACATAAAGGTCAGTGGGCGCGTTCCGGCGGCGGCGTACGTCCCGGGTTCGAAGGCGGTCAGATGCCTCTCGCAAGGCGTATACCCAAACGCGGATTCCACAACAAGTGGGCTACGCACTATACGATAATAAATCTCAGCCAGCTTGAAAAGCTTGCAAAGGGCACCGTTGTCGACTTCGCTTACGTTGAAGAAAACAATCTCGCCAAAGACGTAAAAAATTCCGCGGGACTTAAAGTCCTCGGCACGGGCGAGTTAAAGGTCGCTCTCACCGTAAAGGCGGCAAAATTTTCCGAAAGTGCCAAGGCCGCGATAGAAAAAGCCGGCGGCACCTGCGAAATAGTCGGATAACGCAATTAAAACCCGAAACCGCCGCGGCGCTTTTTATAAAGCTTCCGCGCGAGGAGATTATTTATGTTTCAAACAATAAAAAATTGTTTTAAGGTTAAGGAAATAAGAAAGAAGATCTGGATAACCCTTGCTCTCCTCCTTGTTTTCAGACTGGGTTGTTATATTCCGGTACCCGGCATAACCGTCGAAACTTTTAAAGACTATATTACCAACGGAAGCTATTCCTTCCTTGAAATTCTGTCGGACATCACCGGCGGTTCGTTGCAAAACGCCACGCTGTTCGCCCTCGGTATAAGCCCTTATATCAACGCTTCGATTATTCTGCAGCTTCTGACCGTAGGTATCCCCGCGCTTGAAAGGCTTTCCAAGCAGGGCGAGGAGGGCAGGAAGAAGATAGCGCAGATTACGCGTTACGTAACGATAGTGCTTGCCGTAGCGCAGGCTGTCGGTATAGTCGTAAACTTCGGTATCCAAAGCGGCTCTTTAAAGCTTGCACTGTTCGGCGGCGGCGCGATAGGCGCCATAAGCGATACGGGCGCAAAGTGGCTTGCGGGCATTTTCCTTACGGTTGTGTATACCGCGGGCGCAATGCTCGTCATGTGGATAGGCGAAAGAATTACGGAGTACGGAATTTCCAACGGTATTTCGCTTATAATTTTCATAGGTATTCTCTCCACTGCGGGACTTACCATCGTTGATAAATTCGTTACGGCGTTTACCGGAACCCCTTCGGTTCTTTGGGAGGTTTTGGGCTTCGTAATACTGACTGTTTTGGAGTTTATTGCAATTGTCGCGGTCGACCTTTCGGAAAGGAGGGTACCCGTACAATACGCAAAGCAGGTCAAGGGAAGAAGAATGTACGGCGGTCAGTCGTCGGTAATTCCCATAAGAATTTCCGGCTCCGGCGTTATGCCTCTCATCTTCGCATTCGCGATAATTTCGTTCCCCCAGATGATAATAAGTCTGTTCTGGCCCGACAGCGGCGCGGCAACCGGCATAACAAACTGGTTCTCCGGCTCGTCACCCTATTGGTACGGACAGCTAATTTACATGGTAGTGCTGTGCGCTTTGATATTTGCATTTGCGTTCTTCTACCAGTCTATGCAGTTCAATCCGGAGGACGTTTCAAAAACAATTCAGCAAAACGGCGGCTTTATACAGGGTTTCAGACCCGGCAAGCCCACTGCGGATTATCTTAAAAAGATATCGAACAGAATTACGCTTTTCGGAGCGATTTATCTGTCGCTGGTTGCATTCATACCCTCTATCCTTTCAATGATAGTCACAAGCTTGAACCTCGGCACGGATACCGCGCTTCTTTCCGTATTCTCTACGACCGGTATATTGATAGTGGTTTCTGTTGCGCTCGAACTCGACAAGCAGCTCGAATCGCAGCTGATGATGAAGAATTATAAGGGTTTCCTTAAATAATTATGAACATAGTTTTACTCGGCGCCCCGGGCGCGGGAAAAGGCACGCAGGCTGTAAGGATAGCCGAAAAGTACGGACTTGTCCATATATCGACGGGAGATATTTTCCGCGCGAATATTAAAGACAATACGCCCATAGGTCAGGTTGCCAAATCTTATATAGACGCCGGCAAGCTGGTTCCTGACGAGGTAACGTGCGAAATTGTCAGGCAAAGGCTTGAAAAGAAGGACGTTTCCGCGGGATACGTGCTCGACGGGTTTCCGCGCAATCTCATTCAGGCGCACGAGCTTGATAAGTTTGCAAGCATAGACGTGTGTCTCGATATAGACGTGGACGAAGCGCTTCTTTTAGAAAGAATATGCGGCAGGCGCGTCTGCTCATGCGGGGCAAGTTATCATATTTCTACGCTTAACGGCAAAGATACCTGTGCAAAGTGCGGCGGCAAGCTGTACGCGCGCGAGGACGACAATCCCGAAACGGTGAAGGCAAGACTTGCGACCTACAATATTCAGACCGCTCCGCTGATTTCCTATTACGGCGCGCAGAATAAATTGAAAACCGTAATGTGCGGTACGAAAACTCCGGACGAGGTTTTCGCCGCCGTGTGCGGATTGCTCGGTTAAAATGGTAACTCTGAAAAGCGAAAACCAAATAGAGCTGATGCGCGAAAGTTGCCGCATCGTAAAGGAAACGCTTGATTTCGTGGGTAAAAATATCCGCGCAGGCATGACCACTAAGCAGGTTGACGAGCTTGTTTACAGATATATAACCTCCTGCGGGGCGTATCCGTCCGAGCTGGGCTATCAGGGTTATCCCGCAAGCTCCTGCGTTTCGGTAAACGAAGTCGTGGTTCACGGAATACCTTCCGACAGAGTAATTCTCGACGGCGATATCGTCAGCGTCGACATAACCGCGGAAAAGAACGGTTATCACGGCGACGCATGCAGGACGTTTTTAATAGGCAACGTTTCGGAGGATAAAAAAAGACTTGTCAAGGTCACCGAGGAGTGCTTTTTCAAGGCTGTGGAAGGCTTACGCGAAGGCACGCCGCTTTTCGATATCGGATACGCGGTTCAGACCCATGCGGAAGCGAACGGTTACGGCGTCGTGCGCGCGCTTACCGGTCACGGTATAGGTAAGGAAATGCACGAGGATCCGTCCGTTCCCAATTACGGCAAAAAAGGCACGGGTATGCGTCTGAAAGCGGGCATGACCATTTGTATAGAACCGATGATAAACATGGGGACGTATAAAGTAACGTTCGACAGAAGCGACGGCTGGACTGTGCGCACCGCGGATTCGAAGCCCGCCGCGCACTATGAAAATACCGTTCTTATCAAAGAGGACGGGGTAGAAATTTTAACGCTGTAAACGGTGAGTGTTCATGAAAGTTAAAACCCCTGTTCCCGGCGGAATATGTCAAAGTACGCAGGGCAGAGACAAAGACAGATACTATATAATACGTTACGTTTATAACGAAAGCTCCGTGGGCGTCGTGGACGGCAATTTTAAAAAGCTTGCCGCGCCTAAAAAGAAAAATCTCAAACACCTCAGGCTTCTTCCCGAAAAGGCGGAGTCGATAGCCGCAAAATTCGAGGACGGCAGGCAGGTGTTCGATACGGAAATTTATTCCGCATTGAGAATTTACAACGACCCCGCAAAAAAACAGGAAAATCAAGAAATAAATACGCCGCCGGCGTGCAAAAATGAAGAGGTTTAAATGTCCAAAGACGACGTAATCGAAGCGGAAGGCAAGGTAATAGAGTGCCTGCCCAACGCAAATTTCAAGGTTAAACTGTCAAACGGCTATATAATTACGGCTTACATTTCAGGTAAGCTCCGCATGAATTATATAAGAATCATAGAGGGCGATAACGTCAAGCTTGAAATGAGCCCCTACGATTTGACCAAAGGCAGGATAGTCTGGCGTAGTAAGAATTAGTACATTTTAAGGAGATAAGGAAAATGAAAGTAAGACCTTCTGTAAAGCCTATGTGCGATAAATGCAAAGTAATTAAAAGAAACGGTAAAGTAATGATTATTTGTTCCAAGAACAAAAGTCATAAACAGCGTCAGGGCTAACGTCGGGCGAATTTACGCGCTTTGCCTTCCCAAAAGGGCACGGCTTCACGTATGAGGAGCAGTTATAGGCATGCCTCGTCACCGCTACGCCTGTTTTGTAATTTTGTGCGCAGTGAAGACGCCTTGCACGCCTCTTTGTGTCATTCTGAACGAAGTGAAGAATCTTGCAAGATACTTTGCTAACGCGCGGTATGACGGTTGCTTATTATAAAGCAGATTGCAGTCAAAGCAATAAAGATACGTCGTTAACGTAAGGTTATGCTTGACGGGCGGCAAAAAGAATTGCCGCAAAAGCAATAATGATACATCGTTAACGTAAGGTTAAAAACAATTCCGTCTGCGTTTTCCGCCTCATTCCGAATTTTCGGGCGGGCGCGCCGAGCGGTTGACATACAAAAATACACTTTTTAAAATTTTAACGGAGGAATTAAATCGTTATGGCACGTATTGCCGGTGTAGATTTACCCAGAGAAAAGAGAATAGAAATAGGGCTTACCTATATCTACGGTATCGGTTTGAAGACGTCCCAAAAAATTCTTGCGGCGACGGGCATAGACCCCGACACGAGAGTTAAAGATTTGGACGAAAACGCCGTATCCAAACTGAGAGAATATATCGACCATAATTACAGGGTTGAGGGCGAACTCAGAAGCGAGGTTTCGCTCAATATAAAAAGACTTATGGAAATAGGATGCTATCGCGGCATTCGTCACAGAAAAGGTCTGCCCGTACGCGGACAGTCCACAAAAACCAACGCGAGGACGAGAAAAGGTCCCCGCCGCACGGTTGCAAAGAAGAAGGGAGCGAAGTAAGGAGGATAAGGTATGGCATCAGCTAACAACAAAAAGCAAACCGTTTCCAGAAAACGCAGAGAGCTTAAAAAAGTAGATAAGGGTCAGGTTCATATCCAGTCCACTTTCAACAATACGCTTATTACCGTAACCGATTTACAGGGCAACGTAATATCCTGGTCAAGTGCCGGCAGCCTTAACTTCAAGGGTTCCAGAAAAGGCACTCCGTTCGCGGCGCAGATGGCTTGCGAAACGGCGCTTAAAGCCGCTAAGGACCACGGACTGCGTTCTGTGGAAGTTTACGTAAAGGGTCCCGGCGCGGGCAGAGAGTCGGCTATAAGGGCAATCGGCGCATGCGATTTGGAAATTACTTTGATTTCCGACGTTTCGCCCATTCCCCACAACGGTTGCAGACCGCCCAAGCGTCGCAGAGTATAATCGGAGGTAGAAGAAAGATATGGCAACTTACAGAGAAGCAAAATGCCGTCTTTGCAGAAGGGAAGGCGGAAAACTGTTTTTAAAGGGCGATAAATGTTATACGGGCAAATGTCCGTTCGAAAAGAGACCTACCCCTCCCGGAGTACACGGCGCAGGCAGAAAAAAGGTTTCCGAATACGGTCAGCAGCTTCGTGAAAAGCAGAAGGTTAAACGTATTTACGGCGTTCAGGAAGGTCAGTTCCGCGCATATTACGAGAAAGCCGACAGAATGAAGGGCATAACCGGCGAAAACATGCTTTCGCTTTTGGAACGCAGACTCGACAACGTTATTTACCGTATGGGTATAGGCGCAAGCCGCTCGCAGGCAAGGCAGCTTGTAAATCACGGTCATTTTCTTGTCAACGGCAAAAAAGTCAATATTCCTTCCTTTGTAATTAAGGCAGGCGACGTTATAACCGTTAAAGAAAGTAAAGCCTCAAATAAATATTTCGAAGCGATTAAGGCTATGAAAGTGGGCGTTATGCCCAAGTGGTTGGAGTTCAACCCCGAAAAGCTTGAAGGCAAAATCTTAGCGCTTCCCACCAGAGAAGATATCGACAGCCAGATTTCCGAACACATGATTGTCGAATTATACTCCAAATAACATCTAAATTTCAGGAGGTAACAAAATGATCGAAATGGATATGCCCAAAATCGAGGTCGAAGAAAGCGACGATCAAGCCTATGCGAAAGTAGTGGTAGAGCCGCTTGAAAAAGGCTTCGGTCTGACGATAGGCAACTGTCTGAGAAGAATTCTCTTATCGGCGCTTCCCGGGGCGGCGGCGCAGGGCGTAAGATTCCTCGACGGAAGCGTCAAGCACGAGTTTTCCGCTGTCGCGGGCGTCAAAGAGGACGTAACTGAAATTATACTTAATCTCAAATCTCTTGCAATAAAAACCCGCATAACGGACAAGGACTATGTAAAGGTTCTCCGCCTGTACAAGGAAGGTCCCTGCGAGGTTAAGGCAAGCGACATTCAGGAAGATGCCGAAATAGAAATAATAAACGGCGACGCGCACATCTGTACCGTCGACGCCGGCGGCAAAATCGATATGGAAATAACCGTGGGCCGCGGCAGGGGCTATAAGGGCGCGGATCATACCCGTACCGAGCTTCTCGACTATATCCCCGTGGATTCCATCTATACGCCGGTTAAAAAGGTAAACTATTCGGTTGAAAATACCCGCGTCGGACAGAACACCGACTATGACAAGCTTACGCTGGAAGTTTGGACGAACGGCGCGTTCGGCGCAAAGGAAATAGTTTCCCTCGCGGCGAAGATAATGCAGGATCATATTTCGCTTTTCGTAGACCTTTCGGAAACGATAAGGGGTATGGATATTCTCGTCAAGAACGAGGACGACAAGCAACAGAAGATACTCGCTATGGCAATAGAGGAAATGGACCTTTCCGTCCGTTCCTACAACTGCTTAAAGCGCGCAAACATTCATACGGTGGAAGATCTTACAAGAAAGACGGAAGACGAGATGTTAAAGGTAAGAAACCTCGGCAGGAAGTCTTTGGACGAAGTTATTTTGAAGCTTCAGTCTTACGGTCTTACACTTTCTAACAAGGAGGATTAAAAGATGCCCGCAAAATTAGGAATGACGGCTGAGCAAAGACAGGCAATGCTCCGTAACCAGGCTTCCGAACTGTTGTGGTACGGTAAAATAACCACGACCAAAGCGAGAGCTAAGGCTTTGCAGCCCTACGTTGAAAAAATCATAACCAAAGCGGTAAAGGTCTACGACGACAATGTCGAAACGCAGACCAAAAAAGCCGATAAAAAAGGTAAAGAAGTTACCGTAAAATCCATAAAGGACAGCCCCAAAAAGCTTGCGGCGCGCCGCGCTATCATGGCTAAGCTGCGCGACTTGCAGGAAGTAAAGGCTTTCAGCGAAAAGAAGTCCGACTTCAAAAAGAGAACGGCGGATATTCAGCATCCCCTTATGGAAAAGCTTTTCAACGAAATTGCGCCCAAATACGCACAGCGTGCCGAAGAACTCGGTCAGGGCGGCGGATACACGCGCGTATATCTGCTCGGCTCGCGCCGCGGCGACGGCGCGGAAGAAGCTATAATAGAGCTTGTTTAACGCAAACTGAAATGCGGCGGTGAAATCCGCCGCATTTTGTCATAATTTGCCAAATTACGCAATACATTATATAGGGTATTAATTTTATTCATATTTGACTTAAAATATTTTTCGGCTAATTGTTGACATATTTTTCAGATATGGTATAATATAACTACAAAACATTTATTCAAGGAGAATTAAAATGGCAGCTAGTAAGAGCGATTATTTTGGCCTCAGCTACATTGTCAGCCTCATTTTGGCTATCATCCCCGTAACATCTTGGATTTGCGGCGCGGTTACCAGATTCCAGGAAGGCAAAATCGTAGCAGGACTTCTGCGTCTGTTGCTCGGCTGGGGTATCATTTGGCTTATCGACTTAATCCTTATGATTGTCAGCAAGCACATTATGCGCATTATTCCCGTATAACTTAAACAAAAAAATCCGTCCGTAAAACGGACGGATTTTTTATATGCTCAGTTTGTCGTAAATATTTCCGTCGAAGGTCTTAAACGCAAAAGTCCTGTTTTCATACACAATATATCCGTGTCCGCTGCCCTCTTTAGGCAGAGAAACCGACCCGGGATTAAGGTGGTAACAGCCGTTTTCAACCGCGTTCAGCGGAACGTGGGTATGTCCGGTGATATATACGCTTCCCGTTTTCAGCGGCGGCGTTTCCCTGTGTCCGTGCGAAAGTATCATTTCCAATCCGTCGGCGAAAACCGCGGCATAACCGCACAAAACGGGGAAGGGCAAAACCATTTGGTCGACTTCGCTGTCACAGTTGCCCTGCACGCAGATAATTTTGTCCTTCAAGCCGGACAGGATACGCACAACCTCCTGCGGGGAATATTCCGCAGGCAAAGGGTTTCTCGGCCCGTGGTAAAGTATATCGCCTAAAAGAAGAAGCTTATCCGCCTTTTCCCGTGCGAACGCTTCCGCCGTCAGACGGCAGTATTCGGCGGAGCCGTGAATATCGCTTGCTATTAAAAATTTCATACAAATATAATACCACTGCGGCGGCGGAGTGTCAACTCCGACCGCCGCAATTTTTAAATCAGCGGAGAGAACAGCTTCAGAAGAAATCTGCAAAAACGTCGCGGCGCGCTTATACGTTTTTCGTCGAGCGGGGAAGAAAGTTTTAAACAAGAGTCGAAATCCTTTTCCGCAAGACCGGTCATTCGCCCGTCGAACTTTATTCCGCATTCAAAGTTATAGTGCATGGAACGGAAGTCGAAGTTGTAGCTTCCCAGATAGACGTCGCCGTCGCAGATAAGGCATTTGGCGTGCATGAACCCGGGCGTGTATTCGTAAAACTTCACGCCCGCCTCGGCAAGCGGTTTAGCATACGCCTTTGAAATTTCAAACGCATATTTCTTATCGGGAATATGCGGTATTATTATTTTTACGTCCACGCCGCGTAAAGCCGCAAACCTGAGCGCCGCCGCGGTTTTTTCGCCTGTGCAGAAATACGGCGTGAGAATATGAATACGCTCGGCGGCTCTGTTTAAGGCGCAGACATACGCGTCCTCGCAAAACGCCCTGTAAGGCGGACTGTCGTAAAAAGGCATACATGAAAAATTTCCGCCCGACGGCAGCTCCGTTTCGAAGCTTTTGAACCAGACCGATAAAAACATCGCTTCCAGCGCCTTAGCCGCCGCGCCGTAGACGCCGACGCCGCTGTCCTTCCAGTAGCCGTGCGGGCTGTCTATATTCGCATACTCGTCGGCAATGTTTATCCCGCCGGTGAAGGCGGCTTTGCCGTCGACGGATATAATTTTACGGTGGTCGCGGAAGTTGAGGCGGGCGCGGGGGAAGGGGGTCAGCCTGTGAAAAATTTTGACTTCGGCACCAAGCTTTTCAAGCCGTTTTATCTGTTTTTTGCCTATTCTGAAAGCCGAGCCTATTCCGTCGTAAATAATTTTTATTTCCGCACCGTTGCGCGCGGCGGAGTTCAAGGCCTCCGTAAGTCTTTCAAACACCGTGCCGCGGCTTATTATAAAAAATTCCAGATAAACGCTTTTACGCGCCTTTGAAATTTCTTCGAATACCGCGTCAAAGAATTTGCTTCCGCAGTCGAAGTATTCCGCCCTGTCGTAGCCGGCAACGCATGCCCCGCAACAGCTTTTACCGTCAGGCGTTTTAATTTTCAGCAGTCCGCACGGCTTCCGCTTTACAGTGGCAAGCAGGTATATGACAGCGCCCGCTATGGGCAAAGCGGTGATAAGCACAAACCAGGCGCACTTTGCTTCGGGAGCGCCGCCGCGCGCAAAAAGCGCCGTCGCCGCAGCCGCAGTCACTATCCAGATTGCGGCATACACAATTGCGGACGGCAGAAAGGAAGGGATATAAAAGCACAAAAAAATAATTGCGGTCGCCTGAACCGCAATCGTGACAATATATAAAAAATTCAAAGAAAAAATAAATTTCGGTAAATTGCGCATACGGGTATCGAAACCCGCGGTATGCGTCAGAGAATCATTTTAAGCACCGTCATTTTGGCTTTGTTGGACGAAGCGATGTTTTCGTAGCGCTCCGCAATCAATGCAGCGGGGTCGTACTCGGTTTTAACTTCTATGTCGAACACGTCGGTCCTGACGGCGCCGCGCAACAGCATATTAATAACCCCGTCGGTGTAGCCGTAAGCGTTGGTCACGCCGAAAATTTTCAAATTTTTCTCAAGCACGTCGCATACGTCTATATTGCTGTGCATTGCCGTGTAACCGCTAAGAACTATGCTTTTTTCCTTGCCGATAAGTCTTGCAGGCAAATTCATAGGCAGGCGCGAGCTTGCCGAATATATCGCCGCGTCGCACAGCTCGCCGCTTGTCGCGTCCGTAACGTTGCCTTCAAGGTCGTCGTCGTCGGGGAAAGCGTAACTTATGCCGCACTTTTTCGCTTTATCCAAATTGCTGGGATTGTTTTCGATAACAATGGGAATCAACTTATGATATTGCAGAACCTGCGCTATTATGTTGCCCATAAAGTCGCCGCCGATTACCGCAACTCTCTGACCCGCGGAAAGATTAAGTTTGTCATAAATATTTTCGGCAATTCCCGTCATTTCTATGCAAAGCGCAAGCATATCGTCAAGGTTGTCGGGCAGAGGTGTAACCTCAGTATAATCGCATACGACGAAATCGCGCAGAAAACCGTCGAAATCTCTGCCGGCAAGCGCTATATCAGTGCAATTTTCTTTTTTACCGCTTTTGCAGGCAAGACATTTGCCGCAGCCCCTTGCGGGATGAAGATACACGCGCTTATTCTTCTTTATGCCGTAACAGTCCGCGCCCGCTTCGGTAACTATACCGACGGCGAACCTGCCTAACGTCTTGGGATATTTTGCGGTAATCTCCCCGCCCCATAACAGGGCGTCGTAATTGGAGAGTAGCAGATGCGTAACTTTAACTTTTACCTGCGTGGGCGAAATTTCCGCCGACGCGGCAGGCGTATTTACCAAATTACGCACGCCGTTTAAAATCCAGTTATCCATAAATTACCTATATTATACGATAAAAACGCCTTTTTGGCAACTAAAATAACCTAAAAACGCAAAATAAGCAACTTTTTTAAAACATATGTTTTTTTGTCGAATAGCCGTAAAATCAATTGACTTAACTTGTTATATTGTATATAATTATTAAGATTTAAAGAATTAAGCATTAAAAAGAGGTAACATTATGAAGCCCGAAATACATCCCGACTATCATGAAGTAACGGTTGTATGCGCTTGCGGAGCTACTTTCAAGACCGGTACGACAAAGAACGTCGAAACCTTAAAGGTTGATATCTGCAACAAATGTCATCCGTTTTTCACCGGTAAGCAGAAGCTTGTTGATACAGGCGGCCGTGTAGACAAGTTCAACAAAAGATACGGTTTGTAAACAATGTGGCTCCAAATTTCTTTGGAGCTATATTTATTTATTCCGCTGCGTAAATTAATTGTAAGGAGGGTATTCCTTGCAGACCGAAAACAAATCAAAGGTAAAAATGGCAAAACAGAAAAAAAATTGTACTTATATCGGCGGTCAGGCAGTGCTTGAAGGCGTTATGATGATGGGCAGGCAGTCCATGGCAACCGCCGTGCGCGACCCCGCGGGTGAAATTCAGATTGAAGCCAAAAGGCTGAACAGGAATAAACACGTCCGCCGCGCAAGCAAAATTCCGTTCGTCCGCGGCATAGTAAATCTTGTCGGATCTCTTGTGCGCGGCACAAAAACGCTTATGCGTTCCGCCGCGGTTTACGGCGAGGACGACGAGGAAGCGGGCAGACTGCAAAAGTGGCTGGCGGAAAAATTCAAAGTAAGCCTTATGGATATAATAGCCATTATTTCCGCCCTTTTGGGCGTGGTAATAGCGGTGGGTATATTCATATTTCTTCCGCGCGTGCTTGTGGATTTAATTCCGACCATTGACGAACAGCACTGGGCATATTATGTGCTTTTGGGCGTTTTCAAGCTTGCGATATTTTTAATTTATCTCGGTCTGATACTGTTTTTAAAGGATATCCGCCGTTTGTATATGTATCACGGGGCGGAGCATAAAACCATTAACGCGTACGAGCGCGGCATAGAGCTTACGCCCGAAAACGTAAAAAAATGCTCGCGCATACACGACAGATGCGGAACGTCTTTCCTATTTATCGTATTGTTTATCAATATCGTAGCCATATCGGTTGTGACCTGGGCGTTCTATACTTATGTATGGAGCATAGATAACAGTATTGCAAAATTTTTCGTCAATATCGGCATAGAGGTTGTTTTGCTTCCGATTATTTCGGGAGTCTCGTATGAAATTTTAAAATTCCTCGCCCGCTTCGACAACAAGTTCGCGGCAATATTCAAGTGGCCGGGCAAGCTGATACAAAAATTGCTCACCACGCGCGAGCCGGACGAACAAATGATTGAAGTTGCAATTGCGGCTTTCAATAAAGTTTTGGAAATGGAAGCGGACGAAACCGTCCCCGAAACGCAATTTATGACGGGCGGCATACTTTCCAAAATGCTTGCCGCGACAAAAAAGAAATTCGCCGAAAACGGAATAGACGAAAGCGACGCAGAGTGGATATATTCGCTTGTATTGGGAATCAAACGCAGCGGGCTTGCTTCGGAAGCCATGGTAAAACCTTTTGAAAGCAAACGCATTAACGAGATAGTGGAAATGCGTCTTACCGGCAGACCGCTTTGGTATATAATAGGCGATACGGAATTTTACGGTTGCAGAATCAAAGTGGACGAACGCGCGCTTATCCCCAGACCTGAAACCGAGCTTCTTGCCGAAACTGCGGTTAAATCCGTTGAAAACGGGGATAAAATTCTCGATATGTGTACGGGGTCGGGCTGTATAGCCGTGTCGGTTGCAAAGCACTGCGTCGGCAAACAGGTAACGGTCACGGGTGCGGATTTGTCGGACGCGGCGGTAATGCTTGCGCGCGAAAACGCGGCGCTTAACGGCGTTGACGTCAACTTTATCCAAAGCGATATGTTCTCCAACGTGCGCGGCAGGTTCAATTTGATAATATGCAACCCGCCTTATATTAAAAGCGGGGACATACCACTGTTACAGAAGGAAGTGCGTGAGCACGAGCCGAAAATTGCATTGGACGGCGGCGCGGACGGTTTGGATTTTTACCGCGCTCTCGCCAAAGATATAAGGCATTATCTCGCAAAGGACGGCGTCCTTCTGCTGGAATGCGGAGAGGGTCAGACCGACGAAATTTTAAAGCTTTTCGGCAAGCGCGATTACGCAATGGTCATAAAAGATTTAAGCGGAGTAGACCGCTTCCTTAAAATTGCTTTTTAATAGAGTAAGGTTAAGTTTGACCGGCGGCAAGGCGTGCTTCCGCAAAAGCAATAAAGATTCACCGTTAACGTAAGGTTAAGTTTGACCGGCGGCAAGGCGTGCTTACGCAAAAGCAATAAAGATTCATCGTTAACGTAAGGTTATGAAAGAAAAATTTTTGGATAAACTCGAAGAAATTTATAAGCGTTACCGCGGGCTGTCGGAAAAATTAAGCGACCCCGCGGTAATTGCCGATACCGCCGAATGGACAAAAACCGCAAAGGAGCAGTCCGAGCTTACCGAAACGGCGCAGAAATACGAGGAATATCTGACCGCCATTAAAGAAAGAAGCGAAGCCGAGCAGGCTGCCAAAACAGAGTCGGACAGGGAAATGAAGGAGCTTTTGCTGTCAGAGGCGGAAAGCTGTAAAGACAGGGCGGCGACGCTTACGGACGAGCTTAAAATACTTCTTCTGCCCAAAGACAAAAACGACGACAGAAACTGTATAATGGAAATCCGCGGCGGAGCCGGCGGCGAGGAAGCCGCGCTTTTCGCGGCTGAGCTTTACAGAATGTATCTCAATTATTGCGAGCGTCACCGCCTTAAAGCGGAAATTGTCGACGTGAACGAAACCGAGCTTGGCGGCATAAAGGAAATAGTATTAAATATCAGCGGCAGGGACGCGTACAAGCAATTAAAGTTCGAAAGCGGCGTTCACCGCGTTCAGCGCGTGCCGGAAACAGAGTCGCAGGGCAGGGTTCACACATCTACCGCGACTGTTGCGGTCATGCCCGAGGCGGAGGACGTCGAAGTGGAAATCAAGGACGAGGATATCCGTGTGGACGTATACCGCTCTTCAGGCGCGGGCGGACAAAAGGTCAACAAGACCGAAACGGCAATACGAATAACTCATTTCCCCACGGGCATAGTGGTAACTTGTCAGGACGAAAGGAGTCAGCTTAAAAACAAGGACAAGGCGTTTAAGGTATTGCGTTCGCGCCTGTACGATTTTTATAATTCGCAGAACAGGTCGGCTTACGACGAACATAGAAAAAGCCTTGTCGGACGCGGCGACCGAAGCGAGCGTATCCGCACTTATAACTTCCCTCAGGGCAGGGTTACCGACCACAGAATAGGCTACTCGCTTTACTCGCTTGACGCGTTTATAATGGGCGATATCGAAGGCATGGTTGAAGCGCTTGCCGTCGCCGAGCGCGAGGCACAGCTTGCTGGAGAAGAATAAATTTAAAGACTTGCATTTTTGCAAGTCTTTTTTAGTATAAAATAAGACCCGACCGCTTTACGAAAAAGCAAATAACCCGAATGCGCGTTCGATACGCGCCGTCGCGTTAAGATCGGGTCGGTTGCGCCCCTGTTTGTCATTCTGCGCGAGCGCAGCGATGCTTTGCACACTTCACTGTCATTCTGAACGCAGTGAAGAATCTTTTCAATAATAATGTGCAAAGTGAAACGAAGAATATTGTAGATACTTCGCTGACGCTCAGTATGACGTTTTGTTGTCATTCCGAACGCAGTATCCTGTCATTCTGAACGAACATTCTTGTCATTCTGAACGCAGTGAAGAATCTTAGGGGGCATGACGGCGGTTCCCTTCACAAAGATTATAAAGGGCACGTTGCGCAA